>NZ_JBFAOM010000027.1:0-141802 GCF_040675235.1 Nonomuraea sp. NPDC049637 | reverse complement strand
CGAGCAGTCATCAGCAGTCTCCTTGGTGACATCGATCATCAGGGCGGCATGCGCTCGCTTGACTCAGACAAGACATGAAGGCCGTAGCCGGGCACCAACGCCATCGGTCGCTACGTGGAGCGCAATGGGGGCGGACCCGAAGGGGTCACTCACCCGCCAACAGGTACAACGCTAACCCAAGAAACGGACAAACGCAAACCAAACACCCTAAAACGGGCAAAGATCTACCCCTGAACCGTAAACCCCGGGCAAGCCACCCCAACATGGGCAAAAGCCCAGGTCACTGGCGCGGGGTGTCCGTATGTAAACCCCGGGCAACGCGCGGGCATTCCCGGCCCCCGCGAACGCCATGACCTGGGCACGAGCCGCGCGGCGGTCAGGGCCTGCGGTAGTCGGCCGCCACCCCCACCAGCGAGATCAGGCCCGCGGCGAACTCCATCGCCTCGGCGTGCCCCTCCTCGAACGGCGGCTGGAAGCCCACGCCCTCCCACGTCCGCGCGGCCGGGTTCCACAGGTCGGCGCCGACCTCGAAGTCCCAGCCGTAGACGCCGTGCTCGTACCAGAGCTCGTCGGCGGAGTTGCCGGCCGCCGAGTAGAGCACGTCGGTCACCGGCCCGGTCTGCTGCGGCCAGATGACCGTGCCGCGCTCGGCGGCGATGGCCTGCTCGATCGTGCGGGCCGAGCGCGTGAAGTAGGCCTCCTCCTGGGCGCTCGGCCTGGGCAGCGCCACGCGGCCGTCGAGCTTGTACGCCCCGGGCGGCCACATGAAGTAGCCGCCGTAGCTGTGCACGTTCATGGCGAACCGGATGTTGCGGTACGTCTCGGCCAGCCACATCACGTTGCGGCTCTCCGGCTCCGAATGCTCGGCCGGACCGGCGTACGTGCCGCTCTGGCAGTTGGCCGAGGCGCCGAAATAGCCGTCCGACAGGGAGCCGACGGCGTAGTTGCGGTTGACGTCCACGCCCCAGGTGTTGCGCTGCGCCGGGTCGGACTGGGCGGCCGGGCAGTGGTTGGTCATGTTCTTCCGCTGGCCGTTGAAGTCGTAGAAGCTGTAGTTCGCGCCGTCGGGGTTGACGGTGGGGACGATGAAGATGTCGGTGCGCTGCAGCAGCCTGCGGGTGGCCGCGTCGCGGGCGTAGTTGCGCAGCAGCCGCTCGGCGGCCTCGACGGTGACCAGCGGCGCCACCCATTCCCTGGCGTGCTCCTGGGCGTAGGCCAGCACGCCGGTGCGCGAGCCGTCGCGGTGGACGCCGACGCGCAGCGCCAGCACCCGCATGGGCTTGCGGGAGACGTCGGCGGGCGCCTTGAGCGAGTCGGTGAGCCGGGTGGCGGGGGCCGCGGCCATGACGCCGGCGCCGGGGTCGGTGCGGTAGACGGCGGCCTTCAGCCCGGTGCCCGGCGCGGCGTTGATCGCGGCGACGACCTGGGCGGCGGTGCTGACCGGCGTGCCGGAGCCGTCGGTGGCCAGGCTCACCGTCACCTGCTTGCCGGCCACGCTCACCTGGAGCGGCCGGTCCGGCGCGCCCGGGGCGACGAGCTCGACGGACAGGTCGTTGCCGCCCTCGGAGCCGTAGGCGTCGGAGGTGACCACGATCGCGGCGCCGGGCGGCGTGCCGATCAGCGCCTGGGCGCGGCGGCGGTAGCCGTTGGTGAGGTTGGGCAGCGGGATGACGTCGGTGAGCGACGGGTAGCGCCGGTGCAGCGCCTGGATGCGCTCGTTGAGCTGGGCGGGCGGCATGTACTGGGTGACGAAGTCCTTCTGGTAGCCCGGCGACCGATGGTCGGGGCGCTCCCCGTCGGGCCATTCCCGGACGCGGGCCTCGGCCGTGCCGCCGCTCGCCGAGGTGACCGTGACGCGCTGCGGCTCGGCCGGCACCGGGGCGGGCGTGCTGAACTGGTGGCCCAGGTAGGCGCCGGCGTCCACGTACGGGACCATCGCGACCTGGCCGGTGGCGCCGCGGCGGCCCGTCCAGGTGGCGGTGAGTGCGGCCGTCTCGCCCGCGCTGCTGCTGGCCTCGACCGACAGGAAGTACCCGTCGCGGGACTTGTACCAGACGGCCCGTTCGATGACGATCTGGTCCTGCGCGGCGGTGGCGGACGGCGCCTGCCGGGCGGCGGGCGGCGTGCCGGACGCCAGGCCCACGCCGATCGCCCGCAGCTCGGCGAGCTTGCCGGCGGTGAGCACGGCGTCCACCTGGACGCTGCCGTCGGCCTGCGGACGGACCCGCTCGGTCAGGTCGGCGCCGGAGGCGACCAGCCGCTCCATCGCGGCCCTGTCGGGCACGGAGAGCGTGACCAGCGACGCCGGCTCGGGGTCGGCCGGCCCCGCCACCGCCGGCAGCGACGACGGCCCGGAGGCGAGGAACGTCGAGACGACGATCATCAGGATGACTGCGGACGCCCTCAAGCCACGCATCGGCTCCTCCAGGATCACCGGTATCCCGATCATTGAAAGCCGACTTGACCCAACCGGCAAGACCCAGTTTCACCTTTTTGTGAAGGCGGCGACGTCCCGAATCGCCGTGACGACCAGATCCGGCTGCCGGTACTGGACGTAGTGCTCGGAGGTGCCGACCACCACCACCCGCCCGCGCGTGGACCGGGCGGCCACCCGCCGGGCCTGGTCGAGGACGCTGCGCGGCCCGCCGGACGGGACGACGACCACGATCGGCGGCCCGCCCGGCCCCTCCGCCGTCCCGGCGACCTCCCGCGCGCTGTCCAGCGACGCCCACGCCTCGGCCCTGGCCGCGGCCATGCTGCCCGGCCCGTAGACGACGGGGGCGGCGGCGCGCGCCGCCGGCGTGGCGTCGCCGGGCACCAGGAGATCCCCGGCCAGCCGGAGCAGGCCGATCCTGGCCAGCGCCTGGTTGACGGTGAGCTGGGCGGCCATCAGCGGCCGGGACACCCGCATGGCCGCCACCGCCTCCTCGTCGGTGGCGTCGATCAGCACCAGGCCCGCCGTCACGTCCGGGTACCGGGCGGCGAACAGGCGGACGATCTGGCCGCCGTAGGAGTGCCCGGCCAGGACGTACGGGCCGGGCTCGCCCGCGGCGGCCAGCAGCGCGCGCAGCTCCCCCGCCGCCCGGCCCGCGGTACGCGGCCCTGGGCCCTCCTCGCTCCAGGCGTAGCCGGCCCGGTCGTAGGAGCACACCCGCAGCCCGGCCGACAACCGCCGCTGGACCACCTCCCAGCTCGCGCTGGACTCCACCAGGCCCGCCTCCAGCACCACCACCGGGCCGCCGGATCCCGTGCAGCGCAGGTGCAGGCGGTGGCCGCCGACGTTCACCAGGCGGCCCGGGGGCGGGTAGCGCGTGGCGTCGCCGCGCCGGACGGCGCTCTCGTAACCGAGCCCCGCGCAGGCGGCCAGCAGCACCAGCCCCGCACACCAGGCGGCCAGCCGCCGCACTCTCGTCATGCCACCGAATCTAGGGAGCCGGCCGGCGGGTTTCCTCGTCCTGGCGGGCGAACGCGGGCTGGGAGCCGGGTCCCGCAGGGCCGTCCTTCAGCGGGAGGAGGCCGCCCGGCAGGCCAGCTGGAGTGCCAGGCGTTGCCGCGGGTCGGCGAGGTCGGCCTGGAGCAGGGTCTCGATGCGGCGCACGTTCCTGCTGACGGCGTTGCGGTGCAGGTGCAGTTCCTCGGCGGCGCGGGCGGGCGAGCCGTTGTGGTCGAGGTAGGCGCGCAGGATGGCCAGGAGGTGGGCGGTCCGCTCGCCGCCGAGGTCGAGGATCGGTTGCAGCAGCTCCCGGACGGCGTGCTGGGCGGCGTCGGAGGCGTACCACTCCTCCAGCATGCGGTCGAGGCCGGCCAGGTCGTAGGTGGCCAGCGGCAGGGTGCTGCGGCGCAGCGCCGTACGCGCCTCGGAGGCGGAGGTGCGTAGGCCGACCAGGCCCTGGTGGGCGGTGCTGACCCCGCAACGCAGCTCGGCGCCCGCCGGGCGGACCCGTTCGAGCAGGCGGGCGGCGTCGCGCACCGCCTCGCGCAGGCCCGCCCTGCCCTGGTCGCGCCGCTGGCTGCGGACCACGATCAGCGCGTCGCCGGCGAGCGCGGCGTTCCAGGCGGCGCCGCCCAGCTCGCGGGCCGCGCGCACGGCCCGCGAGGCGGCGGTCTCCAGCAGGGCGTACCGCTCCTGGCCGCCGTCGGCCGGGCCGTCCGCGGCGGCGTTCGGGGTCTTCGCGGGGTCCTTCGCGGGTTCCAGGCGCAGGACGACGTGCCAGTCGTCGATCGGCAGGCCGAGGGCCCTGGCGCGGGGGGCCAGCTCCTGGGCCTGGTTCTCGGGGGCGACCAGCAGCTCGGTGAGGAGCTGGGCGCGGGACCGTCCGGGCAGTTCGTCGGACGGGCCCGCGGCGGCGGCCAGGGCGGCGACCCTGAGCACGATCCCGGCGGCCCGGTCGAAGTGCGTGCCGACCGGCCCGCCGGGCTGGGCGGTGAACGCGCCGCCGTCGGCCCGGACGGGACGGCCGAGAGCCGCGCCGGCCGCCTCGGCGATGCGCTCGGGCACGCCGCCCGCCCCCGCCACGGCCTCGGCGGCGCCCGCCGTACGGACCAGCGCCTCGGCGGCGTCGCCCGCGATGGCCCGGTCGACGGCCACCACCAGCTCCGCCAAGTCGCCGCCGGCGGCCGCCAGCAGCGCGACCCCGCCCCGCTCGGCCAGCGCGGCGGCGCTCCGGTCGACCGCGGCCCCCAGGGCCTCCAGGGCCTGCGCGGACTCCGCGGTGAGCACGAGCGCCACGGCGCCGGCCGCGGCGGCGTCGCGCAGCGCGACGTCGAGCCGGTAGCCGGCCGCCTGCCGGGAGGCCGCGACCGTCAGGACCAGCACCGACCCCGGCGGCTGGCCCGCGATCCGGCCCAGGTCCTCCACCAGGCGCACGCCCGAGGCCGCCGCCGGCACCCCTGGCCCGGCCAGCGGACGCAGCTCTTCCAGCAGGAACATGCCATCAGTGTGCCATCGGCACACGAAGCCCGGCAAAAAGGTGCGGCGGGAACATCTGCCTTGACCTGCGGCTTCGTAACCTCGACAGCATGGACATCGACACCGGGCTGCTGCCCGCCTTCGCCCGCGGCTGCGCCGTGCTGGGCTCGGGCGGCGGCGGCCCCGTGACCATCGCCCGCGCCGCGGCGCTGCAGGCGCTGGAGGACCACGGGCCGGTACGCGTCGTGCAGCCCGCCGAGCTGGACCCCGAGCTGCTGGTCATGCCCGTGGGCACGGCGGGCTCCTCGGCCGTCATGTCCGAGCGCGTCGGCGGCACCGACGAGCCCGTCTACCTGCGCGACAAGATCGAGGAGCTGTACGGCGCGCCTGTCGGCGCGGTGCTGGCCAGCGAGATCGGCGGCGCGAACGGCTGCCTGGCGGTGGCCTGGGCGGCCCGGGTCGGCCTGCCGCTGGTGGACGCCGACGGGATGAGCCGCGCCTTCCCCCGCATGGACCAGACGGTGATGCAGCTGCGCGGCATCGCGCCCACCCCCGCCGTGCTGTGCGACGAGCGCGGCCGGACCGTCGTCGTCGACCGTGTGACCGGCGGCTGGCTGGAACGGCTGGTACGGGCGTCGCTGGAGGCGTTCGGCGGCCAGGTCGCGACCAGCGAGTACATCATGCGCGGCGACCAGGTGGCCGGCGCCACCGCGCTCGGCTCGGTCACCCGGGCCGTGCGCCTCGGGACGCGGCTGCCCGATCCGCTGATCACCGGCAAGGTCGCCGAGACGGCCGGGTCGATCCTGGTCGAAGGGCTCGGGTACGACCAGGGGCGGCTGGTCCGCGTCCAGGCGGGCAGCGAGTTCCTGGCCGTCGTCGAGGACGGCGTGCCGCTGGCCGTGGTGCCCGACGTGATCGCGATGCTGGACACGCGCACGGGCGAGGTCGTGCAGGCCGAGCAGGTCCGGTACGGGCTGCGGGTGAGCGTGGTGCGCGTCCCGTGCGACCCGGTCTGGCACACCCCCGAAGGGCTGCGGCTGGCCGGGCCCGCCGCGTTCGGTCTCACCGGCCTTGCCACCCCTCCCCCACCGCAGGCGCCCCCCGCCACCGCGACGCGGGAAACCCCGGCGGGCACGGCCTTCAGCCCCTCCCCCACCGGGTCCACCGGGCCTTCCCCAGCCGGGCGGGAGGCGGGGACGTGAGGGCCGGGGTGGACGTCGGGCCGACCAACACCGACGCGGCCGTCCTCGCCGACGACGGCAGCGTGCTGGCCACCGTCAAGATCGCGTCGATCCCCGGCGACCCGGTGGCCTGCGTGCGCAACGCGCTGGCACGCCTGCCGATGGACGGCGAGCCGGCCCAGGTCGCCGTCGGCCTGCGCGGCGCCGCCACGGCCGTGACCAGGCGATCGGGGCTGCGCAAGGTGGCCGTGCTGCGCATCGCGGGCGTGTCGGCGACCGCGGTGCGCCCGCTGTCCGGCTGGCCGCCCGACCTGCGCGCCGCGGTGAACGCCGGCACCGCCGTCGTGGACGGCGGCGGCGGTCTCGACCGCGAGGACCGCACGCCCCTCGACCGCGACGCCGTGGCCCGCTTCGCCGCGCAGGTGGCCGGCACCGCGCAGGCCGTCGCCGTCGCGGGCCTGTTCTCGCCTCTGGACGGCGAGCAGGAGCGCGAGGCCGCCGAGATCGTCCGGGCGGAGCTGGGCGAGGGCGTGCCGATCGCGCTGTCGGCCGACCTCGGCTCGCTCGGCCTGCTGGAACGCGAGAACGCGACCGTGCTGGACGCCGCCCTGTCGGGGTTCGCGGGCGCGGTCTCCGGCGGGCTGGCCACCGCGCTGGCGGGCCTGTGCCCGGGGGCGGCGGTGTTCGTGACCCGCGGCGACGGCACGCTGATGAGCCTGGAGCACCTGGCCCGCCATCCCGGGCTCAGCCTGGGCAGCGGCCCGGCGAGCGTGCTGCGCGGCGCCGGCGCCCTGACCGGGCTCGGTGACGCGGTGGTCGCCGACGTGGGCGCCACCCGCGTCCGGGTCGGCGTGCTGGCCGGCGGTTATCCGGAGGAGGCCGTGGGCGGCGCGGACATCGGCGGCGTGCCCGTCGGGCTGCGCATCCCCGGGCTGATCAGGGTGCCGCGGCCGGTCGACCCGACCGAGCTGGCCGAGGCCGTGGACCGGCTGCAGCCCGGCGCCGGGCTGCTGCCGCTCGTGGTCGTGGGCGGCGGTGAGCACGCCGTGCCGGAGGGGCTGCATCCCGCGCATGGGCCGGCGGCCGGCGCCATCGGCGCGGCGGTCAGCCCGGTCGGCGGCCAGTACGAGCGCATCGTGCGCCTGCCCGACCGCTCGGCGCTGGCGGCGGCGCTCGAACCCGTCGCCGAGGAGGCCAGGGCGGCGGCCGTCCGCGCGGGGGCCGATCCGCGGCGGGTGCGGGTCATCGGCGTGGAGGAGATCCCGCTCGCGTACCTGCCCGGCCCGTTCGTCCGGCTGCGCGCCCGCGCCGCCGGGCCGCCCTCGCTCCTGTGACCGCCCGCTTCTCCGATCGTCCGCTCCTCTGACCGCCCGCTCCTCTGACCGCCCGCTCCTCTGACAGCCCCCGTACACGACCCCCCGACGCGAAGGAAGACCACCATGACCGACTCCGACTACCCCCTGGAGCGGGTGCCGCAGGCCGCCCGCTACTCCTGGTTCAACGTGGCCGTGCAGCGGTTCGGCCAGCTCTCCGACCTGACGCAGTTCCTGCTGGGCGCCACGCTCGGCGCCGGGCTGTCGTTCTGGGGGGCGTTCTGGGCGTTCACGCTGGGCTCGGTGATCCTGGAGGTGGTGTGCATCTTCGTCGGCATCGCCGGGATGCGCGAGGGCCTGTCCACCTCCATGCTGGCCCGCTGGACCGGCTTCGGCCGGTACGGCTCCACGATCATCGGCGTGATCATCGCCCTGAGCCTGTTCGGCTGGTTCGGCGTGCAGACCGCGGTCTTCGCGTCGGGCCTGCACTCGATCATGTCCTGGCTGCCGCTCTGGGCGTGGGCCATGATCGCCGGCATCGGCGTGACGCTGCTGGTCATCCGGGGGTTCAAGGCGATGGGGATGACGGCGTTCATCACCGTGCCGGCGTTCCTCGGCCTGGCCGGCTGGGCGATGTGGGTGGAAATTTCGCGACATGACCTGGGGTCGCTGGTGGCGTCGCCGCCGTTCGGCGAGCCGATCAGCATCGCGACCGGCGCCACCATCGTGGCCGGCTCCTACATCATCGGCGCGGTGACCACGCCCGACATGACCAGGTTCAACCGCAACACCGGCGACGTCGTCAAGCAGACCCTCGTCGGCATCTCCCTCGGCGAGTACGTGCTCGGCCTGGCCGGCGTGCTGCTGGCCTACGCGGTCAAGTCCTCGGACGTGATCGCGATCATCACGGCCTCCTCCGGCGTGATCGGCGTCATCGTCCTCATCTCGGCCACCGTGAAGATCAACAACTGGAACCTGTACTCCGCCGCGCTCGGCCTGCTCAACGCCGTGGAGTCCACGGTCGGGGTGCGGCTGAACCGGGTCGCCGTCACCATCGGCATCGGCGTCCTGGGCAGCGTGCTGGCCGCCGCCGGGATCCTGGAGCGCTTCACCGACTTCCTGCTGATCCTCGGCGTCATCACGCCGCCCGTGGCCGGGATCATGGTCGCCGAGTACTTCGTGGTGCGCCGCTGGCGCCCGGTGCTGGACGCCTCCCGCGCCACCGGCACGCTGCCCGAGACCGAGCCGACGTGGGTGCCCGCCACGCTGGTCATCTGGGCCGCCGCCGCGCTGGTCGGCTGGCTCAGCGACCACTACCAGTGGATCGGCATCCCCGCCCTGAACTCCCTCATCCTCGCGGGCCTGGGCTACGTCGTCGCGGGCCGGCTCGGCCTGGTCCGCGGCACCCGCGAGGTCCCCGTCGAGCGGCCCGCGCTCACCGTCTGAGAGTCGCTACGGCCCGCGCTCACCGTCCGAGAGCCGCACGGCCCGCGCTCACCGTCCGAGAAGAGAGTCCTCCTTCATGCGTATCGGCATCGACGTGGGCGGCACCAACACCGACGCCGCCCTCATCGGCGACGACGGCCAGGTGCTGGCCACCGTCAAGTCCCCCACCACCGCGGACGTCACGGGCGGCGTCGCCGCCGCCCTGGCCGGCCTGGGCGCCACCCGGGTGTCCGCGGTGATGATCGGCACCACCCACTTCGTCAACGCCCTGGTGGAGGCCGCCCGGCTGGAGCCGGTCGCGGCCGTCCGGCTCGGCCTGCCCGCCACGGCCGCGCTGCCGCCGCTGGTGGACTGGCCCGACCGCCTGCGCCAGGCGGTCGAGGGCGCGGTCTACCTGTGCCACGGCGGCTGCGAGTACGACGGCGCCCCCATCTCCCCCCTCGACCCGGACGAGCTGCGCGGCGTCGCCGCCGACATCAGGCGGCGCGGCCTGCGCACGGTCGCGATCTCCTCGGTGTTCTCCCCGGTCAGCGACGCCGACGAGCACGAGGCCGCGCGGATCCTGGCCGCCGAGCTGGGCCCCGAGGTGCACCTGTCGCTGTCCTGCGAGATCGGCCGGGTCGGCCTGCTGGCCAGGGAGAACGCCACGATCGTGAACGCCGCCCTGCGCCCGCTGGCCGGCCGGACCGTGGCCGCCTTCGGCGAGGCGCTGCGGGTGGCCGGGATCGACGCGCCGCTGTTCCTGTCCCAGAACGACGGCACCCTCATGGACGTGGACCAGGCCCGCCGCTACCCGGTGGCCACCTTCGCGTCGGGGCCGACGAACTCGATGCGCGGCGCGGCGTACCTGTCGGGGCTGACCGACTGCGCGGTGGTGGACATCGGCGGCACCACGTCCGACGTGGGCATCCTGGTCGGCGGGTTCCCGCGCGAGGCCGCCGGCGAGGCGCTGGTCGCCGAGGTGCGCACCAACTTCCGCATCCCCGACGTGTTGTCGATCGGCATCGGCGGCGGCTCGCTGGTCGCCGAGGACGGCACCACCGGCCCGCGCAGCGTCGGCTACCGGCTGACCGAGGAGGCGCTGGTGTTCGGCGGCGGCACGCTGACCGCCACCGACCTGGCCGTGGCCGCCGGGCTGGCCGACATCGGCGACCGCGACAGGGTCGCGCACGTCGACCCGCAGCGTCCGCTCAAGCTCATCGCCGAGCGCGTCTCGGAGGCGGTCGACCGCATGCGCACCTCGTCCGCGCCTCTGCCCGTCGTGCTGGTGGGCGGCGGCAGCGTGCTCATCCAGGAGCTGCCCGGCTTCGACGACGTGCGCCGCCCGGCGCACTTCGAGGTGGCCAACGCGGTCGGCGCGGCCATCGCCCAGGTCGGCGGCGAGGTGGACCGGGTCTTCTCCGGCCCCCGCGAGCGCATCCTGGAGGAGGCCAAGAGCGAGGCGATCATCCGCGCCGAGCGCGGCGGCGCCCGCGCGGGCAGCGTGCGGATCGTGGACGTGGAGGAGCTGCCGCTCGCCTACCTGCCCGGCGACGCCACCCGGATCAGGGTGAAGGCCGTCGGCGACCTGGACCTGGAGAAGATCGATGCGTGAGATCGGAATCGACCGGCTGGACGACATGGCGCGCGGCGCCGGGATCCTCGGCACCGGCGGCGGCGGCGACCCGTACGTGGGCAAGCTGCTGGCCCGCGAGGCCATCCGCAGGCACGGTCCCGTGCCGCTGGTGGCCATCGACGAGGTGCCCGCGGACGCGACCGTCGTGGCGGTCTCCGGCATGGGGGCGCCGACCGTGCTGCTGGAGAAGCTGCCGGCGGGCACCGAGGAGCTGACCGCGCTGCGCGCCCTGGAGGCGGTGCTCGGCCGTCCGGCCACGCACATCGTGCCGATCGAGGTCGGCGGCGTGAACTCGATGATCCCGATCGCCGCCGCCGCCCAGGCGGGCCTGCCGATCGTGGACGGCGACGCGATGGGCCGCGCCTTCCCCGAGGCCCAGATGGTGCTGCCGACGCTGATCGGCGTGCCGAACACGCCGATGGCGCTGGCCGACGACAAGGGCAACACGCTGGTGCTGGAGACGGTGTCCAACGTGTGGGCCGAGCGCCTGGCCAGGGCGGCGTGCGTGCAGATGGGCTGCCAGGTCTCCTGCGCCGACACCGTCATGCGCGGCGACCAGCTGCGCGACGGTCTGGTGCCGGCCACGCTGACGCTGGCCGAGGACCTGGGCCGGGCCGTGCGACTGGCCCGCGCCGGGCACGCCGACCCGGTGGCGGCGGCCCTGGACGTGCTGGGCGGCCTCAAGCTGTTCACCGGCAAGGTCGTGGACGTCGAGCGCCGCACCACCGGCGGCTTCGCCCGCGGCCAGGCCCGCCTGGAGGGCACCGGCACGCTGGAGCTCAGCTTCCAGAACGAGCACCTGTTGGCCCGCCGGGACGGCGAGATCGTGGCCACCACGCCCGACCTGATCTGCGTGCTGGACACCGACTCCGGCGAGCCGGTCACCACCGAGGCCATGCGCTACGGCCTGCGGGTCACGGTCATCGCCGTGCCCTGCGACCCGCGCTGGACCTCGCCGGGCGGGCTCGAACTGGCCGGGCCGCGGTACTTCGGCTACGACTGCGACTACCGGCCGCTCGCCACGACCCCGGCGTAGACCCAGCGGCCGTCCAGCCGGACGAACCTGCTGTGCTCGTCGAGCACGCCCGGCACCCGCCGGTTGACGAAGTGGGCGCGGAACCGCACGGTGCCCTCGGTGTGGACGGGGCTGCCGCCGGTGCTCTCCAGCACCTCCAGCTCCGTCCAGGCGACCTTCCTGTCGAGGTCGAGGCGGGCCGGGCGGTCGGCGGGATGCCAGGTGGCCATGAGGTAGGCCTCGTCGCCCACGGCGAACGCGCTGAACCTGGACCGCATGAGCGACTCCGCGGTGGGGGCCGACCCCTCACCGCGGTGGTATCTCCCGCAGCACTCCGCGTAGGACGCGGGCAGACCGCAGGGGCATGGACGAGGAGGCATGCCCCCCATTGTGCCGCCCCCGCGCCGCCTTGCGCTCCGCCCGGTGCGGGCATGGGGTCAGAGGCGGGCGGCCAGCTCGGTCAGGGTAGCCCCGAGCGGGGCGTCGAGCAGGAGCGCGGCGTCGGCGTCGGCTCCGGTCGGGCCCTGGTTGACGATGGCGACGGGCAGCCCGAGCTCGGCCGCCCTGGTGACGAAGCGCAGCCCCGACCTGATCGCCAGCGACGACCCCAGCACGAGCAGCGAGCGCGCCGCGCCCACGAGCGCGAAGCACTCCGCCACCCGATCCCTCGGCACGTTCTCGCCGAAGAAGATCACGTCGGGCTTCAGCAGGCCCCCGCAGGTGACGCAGTCGACCACCTGGAACCCCGCGACCTGGGCGTCGGTGAGAGCGGCGTCGCCGTCGGGGTTGACCCGGCCCTCGGCGGCCCAGCGCGGATTGGCCGCGCTGAGGCGGCGCTCCAGCTCGGCGCGCGGGGTACGTTCGCGGCACGACAGGCACACGACGCGGTCGAGGCCGCCGTGCAGCTCGATCACCCGGCGCGCCCCGGCGGCCTGGTGGAGGCCGTCGACGTTCTGGGTGACGATGCCGGCCAGCAGCCCACGCCGCTCCAGCTCGGCCACCGCGCGGTGGCCGGCGTTGGGGGCGGCCCGGCCGATCTGCCGCCAGCCGACGTGGCTGCGCGCCCAGTAGCGCCGCCGCGCCTCGGCGCTGCCGGTGAAGCGCTGGTACGTCATCGGCTCGGCGCGCCGCGCCCGCCCGGTCGGGCCCCGATAGTCGGGAATGCCGGACTCGGTGGACAGCCCGGCCCCGCTGAGCACCACGACCCCGCCACCGGCCACCAGCTCGGCCAGCGACGCGATCGCGGGCGCCGTCACGGGTGACGTCACAGGTGCCGTCGCAGTCTCTTGCACACCATCCATGATGCCCGGTCAGAGATAGTTGCTGAGCTCGACCAGGTTCCCGTCGGGGTCCCGCAGGTAGACGCTCCTGATGGGGCCGAGCGCTCCGGTGCGCTCCACCGGGCCCTCCTCGATCCCGACGCCGTGGCGGGCCAGCTCGTCCATGACCGTCTCGACGGGGTCGGCGACGATCAGGCACAGGTCGGCGCTGCCCGGGACGGGCCGGGCCGCCTTCGGCTCGAACTCGCGCCCCGCCTCATGCAGGTTGATCTTGCTCTGCCCGAACGCCAGCGCCCGCCGCCCCTCACCGAACGTCACCGCCTCCATCCCCAGCACCGTGGTGTAGAAGCGCACCGCCACCTCCACGTCGGCAACAGTCAGCACCAGATGATCCAGACGGTCGATCCTCATGCGTTCCCTCACTCCTCGATCGGCTCTCCGTTCCATAGTCTCCGCATCTCGGGACACGTACGCAGCAACTCCTCCAGCGGACCGCGTCCCACGACCTGGCCACGGTCGAGGACGACCACCTGGTCGGCGCGTTCGAGGGCGGCCCGGCGGGAGGAGACCACCAGCAGCGTGGCGGGGCCGTGCCGGGCGATGCGCTCCCACAGCAGGTTCTCGGTCCCGACGTCCAGGGCGGACGACACGTCGTCCACGACGAGCAGGTCCGGGGCGCGGACCAGGGCGCGGGCGGCGGTGGCGCGCTGCACCTGGCCGCCCGACAGGCGCACGCCCCGGGGGCCGACGACGGTCTCCAGGCCGTCCGGCATGGCGGCCAGGTCGTCCTCGACGGCGGCCAGTTCCAGGGCACGGGCCAGGGCTTCGTCGCCCGCGGGCAGGCCGAGGAGCAGGTTCTCGCGCAGGGTCTCCGAGAACAGGCGCGGGATCTGGCTCGCGTACGCCGCCCGTCCGGGCACCAGGAACGCGCCGGGGTCGGGCAGCGGGCGGCCGTTCCAGGTGATCGTCCCGGCGTCCAGGGGCAGCAGGCCCAGCAGGGCGCGCACCAGCGTGGTCTTGCCCGCGCCGACGGCCCCGGTGACGACGGTGAACGTGCCGCGCCGCAGCGTCAGGTCCACGTCGTGCACCCCGCGCCCACCGGGGTGCCGCACGCTCAACCCCCGCACCTCCAGCGTCGTCGGCGCGGCCGGGAGGCGGGTCGTGGGCGGGCCGTCCGGGGCTGGGGTGGGGTGGAGGGGGAGGGGGTGGGGGTGGGTCAGGTCGGGGGTGTTCTGGTGGGGGGCGAGGAGGCTGGTCAGGCGTTCGGCTGAGACGTCCGCCCTCGGCAGGCGGTACAGGATGGAGCCGATGGTGCGCGGCAGCGCGGTCAGCCAACTGAATGTCTCAATAACACCAACACCCAATGGCGAGAGAGGCATCCGATGCCCCCGATCCCCACCTACCTGGAGATGCTCACCAAGGTCCGCGCCCACCTCAGCGACGCCCGGGACTGGCTCAACTCCGACTGGCAGCCCACCACCCTCACCGGCGAGCAGGCTGCCGCCCGACTGCGGGCCCTTCGCCTCATCGGCGAGGCCAAGGCCGCCATCGACCAGGCGAAGAGGCGGCCGCAATGATGAGCGCACCCCACCCTCTGGACGGCCCCATGCCGCAGCTCCGCATCCGTATCACCGGGAGCCAGCGCGCCGCGCTGCTCGCCGTACTCGACCGCTCCCCCGAGACCCGCGTCCACGTCGCCGGCTTCACAGTCCGATTCGACATGGACGACCCGCGCGGCTGGCTGGAGGTCCGCGCGGCTGAGTGGCCGCGTGGCGAGTTCCCGCATGCCAGCCTGCACGGAGTCCTGCGGGAACTCTCCCAGGTGATACAGGGTCAGGTTCAACCTGACCTCCGGCCCACCATCCTCCGCGGGGCCGCCGTCCTCATCCGGTCCGGGGACGAGCTCCGTGCCGGAAACGCGATACTGGCTACCGTTGCCCAGCTCGTGCCTGCTGGAGAGGCGAGGGACGGCCTGCCCATGCGTGCGGTCCGCGCCGTCGTGGACCGCCTGTCGCTAACCCCGACCGAGAGTCCGCTGACGGCCTTCACATGGTGGGACCAGGACACCGGGCGCGCCGACGTCGCCAAGACGCTGGAGGCCACCGCCACGGCGCTCGACGGCGAGGAGGCGGCCCCCGACCCGACGGGCCACTGCATCATCGTCGAGACGCTCGACGCAACCACCGCCCGGGAAATCAACAGGCCGGACGCCGCCGGACAGCGAGCCGTCATCGAGTGCCACGACGCCGCCGCGGCAAGGTGTGCGCAGTGGAGGCTGACCTGCCGATCCTCGACGTCGAGGACGTCGCGCGCAGCGTCGCCAAGACGTATGGCGCCCGGTACGCGGGAGTGGTGCAGTAATGGCCGAGACGTTCTACGGCCCGATCCAGGTGTGCCGGGAGCTCGGCCTGGAGCAGTGGCAGCTCGACCGCGCCGTCGAGGCCGGGCTCATCACCAACCGCGACGGGCGCGGTTGGCCTGCCGCCGTGGTGGAGGAGGCGCGCACCCGTCTGCCTGAGATCGTCGCGGGGATCGGGGGCGTTCCGGACGTGGGCGCGCATCGCGCTGCCAAGGCTCTGGCCGACCGTTTCCCCGACGTCAACATCACTGCGGACACGATCAGCGAGCTGGCGCGGCAGGGGTTGTTGCCCGTGGTCGGCGATTACAAGGGCCACGACCTGTTTTGTGGTCGGACGCTGGAGACATTCAGCGACCAGGCCGCGGTCGAGGCCGCGACCCGCCAGGGGAAGCTGCGGACCACAGACGATGTCGCCAGCTACCTGAAGGTGCGCCGGAGCGATGTCGACCACCTCGTGCGTGCCGGACTTCTCGCGCCGGCCGAGCGCGTGCGCGGCCCATGGGACAGCCGTTCCCGGGCCAGCGTCTGCCTCTACCGGACGGGTGACCTGGACGCGCTGCTCGCCGCCCCAGAGATCGACTGGGACGCCGTCCGGGCGGCCGCCCCCGGTGCCCGCTCGCCCCTCGCAAGCCTGACCTCGACGCACCCCGGGCCCGGGTGCGGCTGTCCCGACTGCTCCGAACGCACTTACCTCGATCAAGCCGAGCGCCAGGCCGCCGCGGAGGTCGCCGAAGTGCTCGATCTCCCCGCCGGCCGGTCCTCGGAGCTCATGCTGGGCGGTGAGCTCTGATGGGCCGCCGCGAGCACGTGACCGAGCCCGAGCAGCTCACCGCCAACCTCATCCGGTTCTTCCGCACCGTGGAGAATCACGCCGCGTCCGATCCGGCCAACCTGGTCTACATCGACGAGCTCCAGGCCGCGCTGCGCGAGACCAAGCTCCGGGCGATCGCCAGGGCGGGCAGCGCGGCCCAGGAGGGCGGCGACTACTCCATCAACCACATCGCCGGGATCCTCGGCATCACGAAGCAGTCCGTCCACGAGCTGATGCGCAAGGGCATGGCCCTGCTCGCCGAGCAGCGGAAGCGTCTCGGCGTAGTCTCACTGCGGGAGCGGCGCCGGGTACGCCTGGAGGCCGCTGGCGCGCCGAACAGGCGAGCGAGCTGACCCGAAGGCCCGAGGCATCAGGCGCCCGGCTCCAAGGGCTGACGCGGCGCTCGTCCGGCCCCTCGGACACCGGAGGGTAGAAGAATCTTCATCCCCTGTAGAAAAAATGCATACCTCTAGTTCATACTGATCGTCTTATACGTCCGGAACCGCCGTACGGCCAGCTCGCAGACCCGTCCCAGGCGCGCGACTGGCCGTGCGGCACTGGGACTACCGGCATCTCGTAGGCTCACGTCCGTGCTGACCTTTGCCCTCGACATCGGCGAAACCATCGTCCGCGACGACCGGTACTGGGGCTCGTGGGCTGACTGGCTCGACGTCCCCCGCCACACGCTGTCCGCGCTCGTCGGCGCCGTCGTCGCCCAGGGCCGCGACAACGCCGACGCCCTCCGCCTGCTCAAGCCCGGGATCGACCTGGCGGCCGAGTACGACGCGCGCGAAGCTGCCGGGCTCGGCGAGCGCATCGAGGAGGAGGACTTGTACCCCGACGTCCGACCCGCACTCACCGCACTGCAGGAGGCCGGCCACCAGGTCCTCATCGCCGGGAACCAGACGGCACGCGTGGCCGAGCTGCTCCGCGCCCTGCGCCTGCCCGTGGCCTCCGTCGCGACCTCGGGCGAGTGGGGCGTCGCCAAACCCACCCCCGACTTCTTCACCCGGCTGGCCAACTTCGCCGAGTCCACGCCCGACCGGATCATCTACGTCGGCGACCACCCTGCCAATGACATCACTCCCGCTCAGGCGGCCGGGTTCCGGACCGCCCACATCCGTCGCGGCCCCCTCGGACACCTCTGGGCAGACTCGCCAGAAGCCGCGGCGGCCGACTGGCGGATCAGCACACTGGCCGAGCTGGCAACCATCACGCTCTAACCCTGGGCGGAGCTGTCACCAGGCCACTACAGTCCGAGATAACGCCTCGCACTGGAGCCCCCAATGCCTGCAGCCCCCCACGGCGGAATCGGCCGGCGCATCGCCTACCACCGCAGCGTCGCCCGGCTCACCCAGCAGCAGCTGGCCGACGCGGCAGCGATCCACGTCGGCACGCTGCGCAAGATTGAACGCGGGGCGCGCGGCGCCGGCGACGGCGTCCTCGAAGCCATCGCCGCGGTGCTGGGCATCGACCCATCGCTGCTGCTGGCCGATCGGGCGCAAGCCAGTTCCCAGGTCCGGGCCGCGATCCACACCCTGTCGGCGGCGATCGCCGCCTACGACGTGCCTGACGACGGCCCCGTCCGGGCCCTGCCGCTCCTTCAGGAGGCTGTGGCCCAAGCGGCGACCTTGCGGCTCGCCTCGCAGTACGTGCAGATCACCCGGCACGCGCCCGACCTGCTCGTTGAGCTGTTCCGCGCGCTGCAGGCCGCCCCGCCGCAGCAACAGCCGGAACTGGCCAGACTGGTCGCCTCCGCTCTCCGGAGCGCCGATGCTGTCGCCTACAAGTTCGGCGCCCTCGACCTGAGCGCCCGGCTCATCGAGCTGATGCGGTGGGTGGCCCCGCAGGCAGACAGCCGCCTCCTCGACGCCAGCGTCGCATACGTCCGCACCGAGACCTTCTTCGCCGCCTACGCGCACGAGCCTGGGCTGCGCGCGCTGGAACGCGCTCTCGATGCCGCGGCGCCTGCCATCGACCCAGCGGCCGTGGCAGCCCGGGGCGCTCTGCACATGCGAGCAGCGGTCATCGCGGGCCGGGCCGGCAACTCCGACGCGGCCGAGACGCACCTCGCCGACGCGCGACGGTTGGGCGACCAGGTGCCCGAGGCCATCTACGCCGGCACAGCGTTCGGACCGAGCAGCGTCCGCATCCACGAGGTGTCCGTCGCGGTCAGCCTCGGAGGCGATCACGTGCACCGCGCCCTGGAGGTCGCGCGGGAGTGGGCGCCGCCACCGGAGCTGCCGGCCGAGCGGCGCAGCGGCTTCTACATCGAGCTGGCCCGCGCCCAGCTGTGGTCAGGGCTGCCAGATGACGCATTCGAGAGCCTGAAGGTAGCCAGGCGGATCGCGCCACAGCACACCCGCGATCACCGCTGGGTGCCGCGAGGACGCCGCCACCCTGCGCCGTCTGAAGCGGGCCGACGCTGAGTCTCTAACGCACTTCGCGGAGTGGTGCCAGGCCACCTGACCCAGGTGACCCACACTGGGTCACTTGTGCCCTGCCTCGGGGGCCACGATCTGACTGTCAACCCGACGGTCAGAGAGATCGAGATGACAGAGCACGCAGTGTCCAGCACGACCATCCTGCCGGCCGCGCACAGCATCAGCATTGCGCGGCTGCACGGGATGGCATGCGTCCACTGCGGTGCCGTCAACCGGTCCCTTCAGCCCGCCGGAACCGTAGAGGACTGCCGCGGCCGGACCTGGCCGGTCGTGGCATGCGCCGCTCATGGCGCCCCCGGGCCAAGCGACGTCACCGCCGGCCCAGGGACTTGATCAGGAACGAGGTCCTGACCCATGGATCACGATAGTCGTCGGAGTCCCGACATGCCGCCCTCTCCTGAGGCTGCCGCCACATGGCCTCCTTTGTACTCCTGGGCTGCCCGCGATGGCGAAGGCCGCGGGGCCGGAGGCGTCACCGAGGCGCCAGACCGCGCCACCGAACTGCTGAGCACCGCCCTCGGCCAGCTGGCACCTGGAGCTTCTGGGGCGATTCAGATCGTCCACTTCGACCCCCAGTCCCTCCCCTCCGCGTACCGGCCCGGCCCGCTGCTGCTCCAGATGCGTCGCGACCCCGTCACTGGGGTGAAGGTCCTGGAGCTCGCCAATGGCCAGTAGCACGCCCGCGATGAACGCGGCCGAACCGGTGCGCTGTGGCCAGGGCGAAGCGGCCGAGCAGCTCAAGATCCTGAGTATCACCTTTCCCGCGTGGAGCTACGCGGTCGAGCACGGCGAGTGGACGGCTACGTGGAGGGGCCCGATCGCCACCTGGATGGCCCAGGCGGGGCTCGAACCGGTCATCCGCTGCTCCAGCTATCAGGAGATGTGCGCCGCCCTGGCCGAGCAGGCGCAATTGATCATCCAGGCACGGCCCCGGCGCTGGGGCACATGAAGCGTCCCGTCCCGGCGCCTGCGAAACGGTGCCGGGGCGGGCGGTGGCCCGTGGCGTCCCCACGCGCTGGCCACCCCAACCGGCAGCCCCACCCAGGCCCTGCCGGCGGCCCCGCCCCGTACGGGTAAACGGGCGGAGCCCACACCCCTGACCGGGAGCGCACAACGCACGAACCCGGCCAGGCCAGCGCGGCGGCGAGCCCGAGGACACTCGCCGCCGCGCTCTTCCTGCGGCCCCCACCGACAGAAAGATCATCACGATGACGACCGCACCCCCCGAGAGCCCACCAGCGGCACCTCGCAAGCTAGGCATGCTCTGGCTGGAAGTGACCAACCGCTGCCAGTTGGCATGCATCCATTGCTACAACGAGTCCGGCGTGCACGGCACCGACGGCTCGATGACCTACGGCGACTGGATCGACGCCATCGACCAGGCAGCCGAGCTCGGCGTCAGCATGGTGCAGACGATCGGCGGCGAGCCCACGCTGTACGCCGGGCTGCCCGGCCTGATCGCGCACGCTCGGGCCCTCAAGATCGAGGTCGAGGTGTACTCGAACCTCGTGCACTTCACCGCGGCCATGTGGGAGGTGTTCGCGCAGCCCGGCGTCCGCCTGGCGACCAGCTACTACTCCGATGACCCGGCCCAGCACCTGATGATCACGGGCCGTCGCGCGCTGGCCCGCACGCGGCGCAACATCGCCACAGCCATCGCCAAGGACATCCCGATCCGAGTCGGCCTCATCGACCTCGGCGACGACCAGCGCAGTCCCCCAGGCCCAGGCGGAACTGACCGAGCTCGGCGTCACCAACATGGGCTTGGACCGCGTGCGCGCCCTCGGCCGGGCCGGCGCCGGTGTGTGCGACGTCGGCGAGCTGTGCGGCCGGTGCGGCGACGGCGTCGCCGCGATCCTGCCGGACGGCAGCGTCGCCGCCTGCCCCCTCGGCCGCTGGCTGAAGGCAGGAGACATCCGGCAGCACGCCCTGCACGACTTGTACGCTGACGTCGGCCGCCTCGCACGCGAGGCCGGGGTGCGCCCGCTCATGATGCCGCCCTGCCCGCCCGACGGGGACGGCCAGTGCGAGCCGAAGTGCCGGCCCGGGTGCGACCCGGCGCTCGGCTGCCAACCTCCCGGCGGGGATCCGCCCCCGCCGCCGCCCGAGGAGGACAAGGTGATCGCGCCATGACCGTCGACACGTACGGGCCGTCGGATCTGACCGCCTACCTCACCAGCTCCGGGGTGCTCGACCCGGGCACGGCACGCCACCGCGTGTGGCTGCGAGCCTTCGAGGCGGTCCCACGGCACCTGTTCGTCCCGAGCGCGCGTGGGCCCAACCGCAGGGCGGTCGGCCCGACCATCTGATCGACCTCGACACCGACCCGGACGGCTGGTGGCGTGCCGTCTACAGCAACACGGCGATCATCACCCAGCGGAACGACGGCCTGGCCGATGTCGCCGACACCCACGCCTATCCCACGTCGTCTCTGTCGTCGCCGCACGTCGTCGCCGAGATGCTCGACCTGCTCGACATCGCATCCCACCACCAAGTGCTCGGGATCGGCGCGGGCAGCGGATGGACCGATGCCCTTCTGGCCTGGCGGCTCGGCGACGACCAGGTGACAACAGTAGAGATCGACGAGTACGTCGCCGCTCGGGCCAGCGCCAACTACAAGGCCGCCGGCTACCTCCCCACCCTGCTCATCGGCGACGGCACCCGCGGAGCTCCCGACGGCGCTCCGTACGACCGGATGCACGTCACGTGCGGCGTGCGCAACGTGCCCTACGAGTGGATCGAACAGACCCGGCCCGGCGGCTCCATCGTGCTTCCGTGGATGCCGATGCCCGGCCAGTGGGGCTACCAGCTGCGGCTGGACGTCCTGGACGACGGCGTCGCCGTCGGACGGTTCCACGGCGACTGCGGCTTCATGATGCTCCGCTCCCAGCGGGTCGAGAGCTGGCCGCCGTACGCGGACACCGACGTCAAGAGCACCAGCCGGCTCGATCCACGCGAACCGGCTGGTGCGCTCGACCGCGGCTTCGCCCTGCACCTCGCCGCCCTCGCCCCGCACCTCACCATCACCGCAGCCGACCAGGAGGACGACGGCTGGGGGATACGGCTGCGTGACCTTACGGGCCCGGCCTCGAGGCATAGCCGGCGCCGCGTCCTCCAGTAATTTCTGCGGTAAGGGAAAGAACGGCGAGACCGTCTACGGCTACGATCTCCAGTGTGACTTTGGTCAGGACGTCTGCCGTTTCGACACCTACGGCAAGCAGGACATCATGTCTGGCTTCAGTTTCGAGTCCGGAGGGGTTCTGCGTTATTTCGGATCGCACAATTACACGCTGGGCGGCCCGACAAGCATGCGAGTCGAGGAGCTTCAAGGCTGGAGTTGGGTCAAGATGACGCCCGCCTTCAAGGCCGCGAACGCGAACCTAGTCAAAAATATAAAGTTAAAACTCTCCACCACAGCGAAGTTCTCGGTGATGGTGGGAAGCATCAGTGTCGACGCGGGTGGTCCGGGCGCAGGCTTCAGCACGACGAGCGATTCAGCTTCCTACTCGGTGGACGGCGAAGCGGGCGACCTGTGGGTGCAGACTCCAGCCCCCGGCAAAATAAGACCGTTCACAGTGGACTGTGAGGCAATCTTCAATTTTTGCTGGTTCACCCAAATCCGGCATACCATGGCTGTCACGATTCAATTCAAGCTGCCGAATGGGCCGCAGGTAGCCGACCCGATGAACCTGCAAAGCTGCTGGTTCAGAGCGTCGACGAAGTACTTTTAGTAGCTGAGGGCTGCCGGTGAACCACTGGTTCACCGGCAGCCCTTAGGTCGAGGAAGAGGTGGATGCAGTGGAACTCGATCGTCGCAAGGTTAGGCTCGTTCGGGCTCTCATGATGGTGCAATCCGTTATCGCGCTGGTGGGTCTTATAGTCAAGATCGCTTTTATCGTCAGCGGATACGGCTCTGATTGGGAGGCGGCGGTGCTGCCCCCCTTGTCGATCTTCGTTGTCGCGAGCGCCCTTCTTCCGGTTGTTTTGGGCTTTGTGGTCGGGCGGCGAATCCGTGGAGGAAAGGGGGTTATTATCGGAATTGAAGCTATCATTTCAGCATATTCCCTCGTGGCGAGCTTAAATGAGTTCAACATATCCTTGATGGTGAATGTTGTAATGGCGGTACTGATAATTGTCTTGTTGGTCGGTCGGGAAAATCAAAAACCTGGACTGGCGTCGCGAAGACGAGTCTGAGCTAGCAGTACGACGCAAAGCAGCCCCGTCCGATCCCCAGAGACTGGACGGGGGTACTGTGTTGTTAGCGGCCTGTCAGACTTGGTCGTCAGTTTCGGGCAAACGCTGATCCGGACAGTCCGCCCCTAGCTCAGCCAGCGCTGTCTGCTCAGGAGGATCGATGGACAGACTCCATCGGAGCTTGATCGCGGTCCACTCTGCCGCGTATCGACACCTGGCCGGCTCGTACGGCGGCTGCCAAGTGGACGGATCTTGGTCGGCTTTCTGGCGATTCGAGCGGGCGGTCACGGCGACCAGATGCCAGGACTCATTTAGATCGTTGGCGTACGCCTGGCGCTCGGCGGCGGTCCAGTCGTAGGCGCCACTGTCCCACGCTTCCGCCAGCGGCACGAGATGATCTACGTCGAGTCCACTCGCGTTCTCCACGTACTGATCGTCGTAGTAGGAATACCATCGGCCCCCCGACAGCCGACAGCCAGCTTCTACCTCGGGAGCTGTCGATCACCTCGTCCGTGGCGCTGCGCATGCCCGACTCCAGCTCGTTGATGAGGCTGCGGGTTACGCCGATCTTGCGGGCGAGTTCCGCCTGACTCATCGCAGTGACCTGGCGGGCATAGACGAGTGCTTCAGGTTCGTGACGAAGGACATCGGGGCGCGGTTTCTCGTGCTCACAGGTGCAAAGTTACTGCGAACGCGAGAAATTCTCACTAGGTTCTCAGCGATGTTCTCACAATGTTCGCACACTTATACGTAGCAGAGTTGCCATATCTCCATGTCAGCCGCGATGTTTGCGCAGAAGCTTGACTGGACGTCGCGAACATGTTGCGAACATAATGAGGGACCATGGATACGAGACCGGATCAGCCGGCCGAAGGACGCCTCATAGAAGAGGCGCGCGAACGGCTGAACATCTCGCAGAACAAGGCCGCCAAGCGCGCTGGGATGAGCGGCACCCGTTGGCGACAGATCGTCTACGGCTCCGCCAGCGGCGGCCCGGGAATCACGAACCCCGTCGTCGGAAATCCCACGACCATCGCGAGCATGGCCCACGCCGTCGACCTCACCCCAGACGAGCTCGCGCAGGCCGGCCGAGACGATGCCGCCAGCGAACTGAGGGCGATCCTGCGCGAGAAGACAACCTCAGTTGCCGCTCACCAAGAGCTGGACCCTCACCTCCTCCGCCTACTTGAGCTGTGGCCCCGCATGTCAGAGCGGCAACGAGGAGCGATGGTGACCATGGTTGAGGATGTGCTCGGCCTAGACGAAACGGTCGAATCGCCCGGTAGACCAGAAGAGGTGCGCCAACGTCGCACGGGGTGACGACGAATCACGAAACTGTCACAACCCATGCAAATAGTTGAAAGTTTCTCGCGTGGGGCGTGCGATAGATGGCGACGCCTGGGACGTACAGAACCTCAACGGGGAGGTCCCCTGTCTCATGCACCATCCGCAGCACCAGCCCCCTCAGACATCACTCTGCACCCCTGGTACCAGCACGCGTTGGAGGAGATCGAGCAGCTCCAAAAGCAGCTTCACACCCTCACACAGAACAACGCGAAGCTGCACGAAGACGTCGTGATGTGGCGGCGACTCGCAGCCAAGCGATCAGGCTTCGACGATCTGCCGTCCCTGGATGACGACTACCTACACGCCCTGCTCAGCCCTCAGCACGAGCACCGGCGCGAAGTCCAGGTCCTCGTCGATGGCCGACCCGCCGTCGCATGCTTCAGCCGAAACCGGAGACGCAACCCCGACGCCGCCTACATGCTGGACCACTGGCGCCAGTTCGTTGGCACGGTCCGAGCGATCCGTGAAGTGCACACGGAGGCCGGGGCATGATCGCGCGCATGCCGCGGTACACGTACCGGGCCTTACGTGAGGGGACGGACTGGATCCTCGACACAGACGATGGCGACAACCTGATCATCATCAACGAGGCCCTCGACGACGCCGACCGCCGCGCTGCGCTCAAGGCCGCCTACGCCAGCATCCGCCGCGGCCGCGGCCCTGTGGCCGGTCTGATCGCGCTCTTAGCCGGTGCCGCCGCCGTAGCGGTCAAGGCTGCACGGGAGGCCATCCGCACGCCCGCCGGCTCGGCCGTGGCCGCCAGCGTCATGACCGCCGGGCTGGTCTACGGAGTCGGCGAGCTCCGGCACTCACCCCCGCTCGCCGCGCCTCCGGCCGTCATCACGCTCTGGGACACCCCCGACGCCGTGACGAGCCCATCGACCTCAGCACGATCCACCCGCACCCCGCCGCCACATCCGGCGACCATGGCGCCCGGCACGAGCGGCGAAGAGTTACCCGAGCGGCGGCCGGCATCAATCGTGTCACCGCCGCCAAGCCGGGACCGCGCACCCACCCAGCGGCCGTCGCGCACGCCGCCGCCGGCGACGGTGCCGCCCACCACCCGCCCGACGACCGCCCCTCCCACCCGCGGCGCGGACACGAGTCCACCGGCCACGGCCACACCCGAAACCGATGCTCCGAGGACCCGGGCCGAAGCAGCGGATCCACCAACATCCGAGGCGCCGGCACCCACACCTCAGAAAGCCGCCGCCCCCGAGGAGAGATGCGACGGGATCGCGCTAGACGTCACCCTCGATCCGCTCCTCGGCGTCGACGCCTGCCTCCTCGGGTGACAGCGGCAGAGGGATGACCTCCACGCTGGCCGGATCGAACCCAGGACCGCGCTTGGTCACCGGGAGGATCACCACCCGGAAGAGAGCCCGGACCGTCTCTGCGCACACGTCGATCGGTGTGGAATCCCACTGCTCACGGGTGATGCCCGCCATACGGACCAAGAGCCGCTGGCGGGCATTCACCGCTTGCCGCCCCCGCAGCTCGGCAATCTTCCGATCGAACGATGCGACCGCCGCGGCCACGTCGGCGACATTCAATCCAGGATGGTCAGCGAAGTTCCGCAGCGTCTCCCTCGTTTCGGCCTGACGTCGTTCCAGAACCACGATCTCCGCCGTCACGCTGCTTTCTGGCCCCAGGACCAGCTGCACCAGCTCCGGGTCCTGGAGGCGCCGTAGAACGCGGCCCGTGATGTACTCGTCCAGATGAGCCTGGCTGCGAGACACCCACTGCTTGCAGTCGGGGTTGTTGCAGTAGTAGAGCCGTGTCTTCTTGCGGCCCTTGCCGCCGGAAGGCTTGGTGATGACACCTCCGTGGCAGGCGAAGCACTCAGCGACGAGCGAGAGCAGGTACTTTCGTTCGCCCCGGCCGTGCGCCCCTGAGCCGGCGCCGTTGTCGCGGAGCAGGGCCTTCAGGTCTTCCCATTCCTCCCTGGTGACGGCTGCTGGCCAAACGGCGGGATGAAGTTGGCCGTCGCGTTCGATGAGGCCAGCGATTCGGGGTGACAAGATGAGCTTGGTGAGGTTGGCGCTTCGCCACGGGTTGCCCTCGGTGGTGGTGCTCACGGTGTTCAGCCAGCGGACCACGCCGTTCTTCGACTGGCCGGCCAGAAGCTTCTTGAGGGCTTGCTGAAGGATCGGGAGTTCCGCGGGGTGGGCCTGGTCGGTGTCGTAGACGGTCTTGCCGGTCCTGCCGACTCTGTCCGTGGGTACTCCCCACCCGAACGGGCGCTTGCCGCCGCTCCATCCCTCACCGCGCTCGGTCTTGGCCTGCACGCCGCGTTTCACACGTCGACCAGGCGGCCCGCCACGCCCAGGGCCCGGCGCGCGCTCACCGGTTCACCCCGGCGGTGGCCGGGAGCCGGCCGAACCCGAGCCCGGCGGGCGCTCATCGGCTCACCCCCGCCGCGTCCAGGAGCCGGCCGAACCTGCTGCCGGGGTCGGCGGCCAGGTCGGCGCGGCGGCCGTACTCGACGAGCTTGCCGCGTTCCAGCACGGCGATCTTGTCCACGTGCGCCAGGGAGGAGAGCCGGTGCGCGATGAGCACGCCGGTCCGCCCGTCCAGCAGCCGCCGTACGCCGTCCTCGACGTGCCGTTCGGTGGCCGGGTCGAGCCTGCTGGACGCCTCGTCCAGGATCACCAGGCCGGGGTCGGCCAGGAAGGCCCGCGCGAAGGCGAGCAGTTGCGCCTCCCCCGCCGACAGGCCGCCGGGCTCGCCGTCGAGCCCGGCGGGCAGCGCGGCCAGCCAGCCGCCGAGCCCCACCCCGGCCAGCACCTCCAGCAGGTGAGCGTCGTCGTGGCGGGGGTCGGTCAGGGCGCCGAACAGGGTGAGGTTGTCGCGGACGCTGCCGTCGAACAACCGTACGTCCTGGGTGACCACGCCGACCCGGCGGCGCAGCGACTCCGGGTCGCACTCGCGCAGGTCGAGACCGCCGATCTCGACCGTGCCGCCGGTCGGGTCGTACAGGCGCAGCAGCAGCTTGGCGAGGGTGGTCTTGCCGCTGCCGGTGCGTCCGACCAGGCCCAGGCGTTCGCCGGGGGCCAGGGTGAGGGTGATGCCCGACAGCGCGCTCTCGCCGTCGTCGGGGTAGGCGAAGCTCACGTCGTCCAGCCGCAGGCCGAGCGCGCCCGAGGCGGGCAGCGGCCGGGGCGCGGCGCGGACGGGCAGCGCCGGGCGCTCGGCCAGCAGGGAGCCGATGCGGGCGAACCCGGCCAGCGCCCCCTGGAACTGCCTGAGCTGGTCGATCAGCCGCTCGAACGGCGTGCGGATCATCACGGTGTACTGGAAGAGCAGCACGGCGGTGCCGACGGTGAGCGCCCCGGCGTCCAGCAGCCAGGCGGCCAGGGCGAGCATCAGCGCGGTCCCGGCCGCGAACGCCACGTTGGTGGCCGCGAGCAGGCCGCCCGCGATGCGCGAGCCGTGCCACTCGGCGCGGAACCAGGCCGCGGCGACCTGGTGGAAGCGGCCGAGCGCGTGCTCGCCCGCGCCGTTGGCCCGCAGGTCCTCGGCTCCGGCCAGCCGTTCTTCGAGGTGGCCGTAGAGCGCGGCGCTCGCCTGCCGCGATCGGGTCGCCGACGGCACGGCGAGCCGCTGCGCGCCCGCCATGGCGAGCCCGGTCATCAGGCAGTAGGCCAGCAGCGCCGCGCCCAGCCGCAGGTCGACGGTGAACACGACGGCGAGCACGCCGGCCAGCAGCAGCAGCCCGGCCACGACGTCGAGGACGAAGGCGACGACGAAGTCGGCCACGGCCGCCACGTCGCCGTCGACGCGTTCGATCAGCTCGCCGGGCGAGTGGCGGGCGTGGAAGGCCAGGTCGAGGCCGAGCACGTGCCCGGCCAGGTGTTCGCGCAGGCGGTTGGTGCCGTCCCAGGCCAGGCGGCCGGCGAGCCAGGCGGCGGCCATGCGGGCGGCCTGACCGGCGGCGGCCAGGCCGAGGTAGCCGAGCGCGATCACGATCAGGTGGCGCAGCCCGGCGCCGCCGGCGGCGTCGTCGACGAAGCGGCGGGTGACGTGCGGGGCGGCCAGCGGCAGCGCGGTGGCCGCGGCGGTGGCGGCGCCGAGCGCGAGCGCGGCGCGCGGGCCGGGCCGCAGGTGGCGCAGGGCCTGCCGGGCTGGTCTAGCTACATGCGGAGGTGTCCTGGTGAGCGGGGATCTCGACAAGCGTCATGCCCTCTGGATAGGTGGGTGTCCTGTGCTGGGAGGTCATGAACGCTGTCCTCATCGGTCCGCTCCTTCGTCCGGCGATCGGTGCCGCCGGGAAGTACAACAGCCGCCCGCGCCGCGCCGCAACCGGTTTTGGCCGCCTACGCGATCTATACGCCGCCTATACAGCCGCTGCTCACGCTGAGCACCGAACGGCCTTACACCCCCCGCGGAGGTTGGACGGTGTTGAAGAAACCCAGGCGGCTGACTCCCTTACCGCCGCTCGTCGTCCTGTTGCTGACATCCACGGCCCTCGTGCCGCTTCCCGCGCGGGCCGCCCCGCCCGCGCCCGTCAAGGCGCAGGCGGCGGTCGCCTGCCCGGACGAGATGCCCACCGAGATCTCCGCCCGGCTGGCCGCGGCGGTCTGCGGCAAGCGGATCAGGGCGGTCTCGCTGACCACCGAGACCGACGAGTTCTTCGTCAACCCGGCCGGCACGGTCACCCAGGAGCACCGCTACCGCCCGGTCCGGGTCAGGCGGGGCGAGGCGTGGGTGCCCGCCGACCCGACGCTCGCGGCGGGCCAGGACGGCACGGTCGCGCCGAAGGCCGCCGCGGTCTCCTACAGCTTCTCCGGCGGCGGCGACGGCCCGCTGGTCACCGCCACCGAGCGGGGCACCCGGCTCACCCTCGGCACGCCGCTCGGCACCCTGCCCAAGCCGGTGCTGGACGGCGCCACCGCCACCTACCCCGACGTGCTGCCGGGCGTGGACCTGGTGCTGACCGCGGACGTGGACGGCTTCGCCGAGAAGCTCGTCGTCAGGACCCGGCAGGCCGCGGCGAACCCGGCGCTGAAGGAGCTGACGTTCGCCACGTCGGTGAAGAAGGGCGAGGTCAGGACCGACAGGCACGGCAACGTCTCGATCCTGGACGCCGAGGGCGAGCCGGTGTTCGGCTCGGCGGCGCCGGAGATGTGGGACGCCGCCACCGAGTCGGCCATGACCCGCAACCCGGCCACCCCGGCGCTGGCCGCCCAGCCGGGCCGGCGGGCCAGGATGGGCGTGCGGCTGTCGGGCCGCGAGCTGCGCGTCACCCCCGACGCCGCGCTGCTGGCCGACCCGGCCACGGTCTACCCGGTGACGATCGACCCGAGCTTCACCTCGGCCAAGTCCGGCTGGACGTACGTGGACTCGGCCTATCCCACCAGCGCGTACTGGAACTCGGCGAACGACGCGACGGCCGGCACCAGCAACGGCGGCGGCTACAAGCGGCGCTCGTTCTTCAACATGGGCCTGTCGGGCCTGGCCGGCAAGCACGTCACGGCGGCCACGTTCAACATCAAGGAGACGTGGGCCTGGTCCTGCTCGGCGCGGAACGTCGAGCTGCACAGGACCGCGGCCGTCGGCTCGGGCACGACGTGGAACAACCAGCCCGCCTCGAACCTCAACATCGGCGCCAAGAACGTCGCCTACGGCTGGTCGTCGGCCGGTCAGGGCGGCGCGTCGAACTGCCCGGCGGCCTGGGTCGGCTGGGACGTCACCAGCGCGGTGCAGAGCGTGGTGAGCGCGAACGGCACGTCGGTCACCTTCATGGTCAAGGCCGGCAGCGAGACCGACAACTACTACTGGAAGCGCTTCGCCAACAACCCCAACATCGCGATCACCTACAACTCGCTGCCGGGCACGCCGTCGGCCCTGGCCGTCGCGCCCTGCTCGGTGTGCGCCAGCCCGGCCGTGGTGGGGGCGGCGCAGCCGACGCTGTCGGCCAAGGTGAGCGACGCCGACGGGCAGGCGCAGCGGGCCGACTTCGAGATCTGGACGGCCGACCACGCGACCAAGGTGACCGGCGGCTCGGCCGCGAACGTGGCGAACGGCGCCACCGCCTCCTGGAAGGCCGGCACGGCCCTGGCGAGCACGTCGTACGCCTGGCGGGTGCGCTCGTACGACGGCACGGACTACGGTCCCTGGTCGGCGTGGTTCGCCTTCACGGTGGACGCCGCCCCGCCGCCCGCCCCCGAGGTGTCCTCCGCCGACTACCCGGAGGACGCGTGGGCCAAGGGCGCGGGCCAGGCCGGACAATTCACCATCACGCCGGCCTCGGCCGACGCGTCCTCGGTGCTGTGGTCCTTCGACGGCGGCGCCCAGCAGTCGGCCGCCAACTCCGGCGCGCCGCACACGGTGAGCTGGACGCCGCCCGCCGACGGCCCGCACACGCTCAAGGCGTGGGTCAAGGACAAGGCGGGCAACCTGTCGGAGGCGACGACGTACGCGTTCAACGCGGGCGGCTCGGCGGTCACCTCGCCCAAGGACGGGCAGTCCACCGCCCGCCGGACGGTCCTGTCGGCCACGGGCAGCGCGGGGCTGAGCGCGGTCACCTTCTCCTACCGGCGCGGCGAGGCCGACTCCTGGCACCAGGTGCCGGCGGCCGACGTGCGCAGGAAGTCCGACGGGTCGGCGATCGCCTGGCCGGTGGCGATGAGCGCGGGCGCCTCGCCCGAGCTGGTCTGGGACACCACGCACACGCTGGCCGAGGACGGCTCGATCGAGATCAGGGCCGAGTTCGTCACCTCCTCGGGCACGGCCGCCTCCCAGCCGGTGGACCTGGTCGTGGACCGGGACGGCGAGGGCGCCTCCACCCAGCCGGTCGGCCCCGGCTCGGTCAACACGCTGACCGGCGACTTCAGGATGGCCGCCACGGACGCCAACGTGTACGGCATCGGCCTGATGCGCTCGTTCTCCTCGCGTGACCCGCGCAAGGGCTCGGCGCTGCCGGGCGTGGCGGCGATCTTCGGCACCGAGTGGACGCCGACCGGGCTCGCCCAGTCGGGCCAGGGCACGTTCGCCCAGCTCCGGGCCACCTCCGCCACCTCGGTCGAGCTGACCGGCGAGGGCTCGGCGGTCGCCTTCACCAAGAACGCCGACGGCTCGTACGAGCCGCAGCAGGACGCGGCGAGCCTGAAGCTGACCTTCGACGCCGCGGCCGACCGCTACACCCTGTCGGACGCGAACTCGGCCGAGCGCACGGTGTTCGCCAAGGTGGACGCCGCCGCGCCGATCTACCTGGTGCGGGCGGTCTACCCGGCCAGCGGCAAGGGCAGCACGGCGTTCGTGTGGCAGTCGGTGACCGGCTCGGACGGCAAGGCGCTGGCCCGGCCGGTCAAGATCATCGCGCCGTCGTACACGCAGGCCGACTGCGACGTGGACACGCTGGCGAGCCTGCCGCAGGGCTGCCGCCTGATCAAGCTGGACTACGCCACCACCACGACGGCGGGCGCGCAGCTCGGCGACGTGGCCGGGCAGGTCAAGGCGATCAGCCTGTGGGAGGGCGGCGCGAGCGCGCCGCTGGGCCTGTCGGAGTACCGCTACGACGACCTGGGCCGCCTGCGCGAGCAGTGGAACCCGGCCACCCCCGACATCAGGACGCGCTACGACTACGACCTCGGCGGCCGGGTGAACCGCTACACCCCGCCCGGCGAGCTGCCGTGGACGTTCGCCTACGGCAAGGCCGGCAACGCCGACACCGCCGCGGACGGCATGCTGCTCGCCGTCTCCCGCCCGACGCTGCGGCCCGGCACGCCGAGCGAGACGAACGGCACCGCGGTCACGTCGGTGGTCTACGACGTGCCGATCAGCGGGACGGGCGCGCCGTACGGGATGAGCGAGACGGCCACGGCCGCCTGGGGGCAGAGCGACTCCCCGGTGGACGCGACCGCGATCTTCCCGGCCGACCAGGTGCCGGCCAACCACACCGGGCGCGGCGGCCTGGCCGCCTCCGACTACGGCCGCGCCACGATCACCTACCTGAACGCCTCCGGGCAGACGGTCAACCGGGTGGAGCCCGGCGGCGCGGTCTCCACCAGCCAGTACGACGCGCAGGGCAACACGGTGTTGTCGCTGTCGGCCGGCAACAGGGCGCTCGCCCTGGCCCAGACGCCGGACGCGGGCGCCGAGCTGACCCGGCTCGGCCTGCTCAACGCCTCGCCCGCCGACCGGGCGCGGCTGCTGGCCGAGGAGTCCGCCTACAGCTCCGACGGGCAGCGGATGGTCTCCGAGCTCGGCCCGCTGCACCTGGTCACGCTGAACGGCACGCAGGTCGCGGCCAGGAAGCACACGGTCAACACCTTCGACGAGGGCCGGCCGGCCGACGCCAAGGTGTCGAACCTGGCCACGACGGTGGCGGTGGGCGCGTACATGCCCGGCGCGGCCGCCGACGCCGACGTGCGCACGAGCCGGACGTACTACGACTGGAACACCGGCAAGAGCGTCAGGACGGTGGAGGACCCCGGCGGCCTGGCGATCACCAAGACCACGACGTACGACTCCGACGGCCGGGTGGTCGCCACCACGATGCCGAAGTCGTCGGGCGACGACGCGGGCACCACGACCAGCGAGTACTACACCGCCGACGGCACCGGCGCGTGCGGCGGCAAGGCCGAGTGGGCCGGGCAGCTGTGCCGGACGAGGTCGAAGACGGGCGTCGGCGACAGCGGCACCCGTCCGGCCGAGCTGGTCACCAAGGTGTACGCCTACGAGCCCGGCGGCCGCGTGTCGTCGGTGACCGAGACGGCCAACGGCGTGACCAGGACCACGACGACCACGTACAACCCGGCGGGCGACATCGTGAGGACGGTCGTGTCCGGCGGGGCCGGGACGGCGGTGCCCGAGGTGAGCACCACCTACGACGCGGCCGGGCGGGCGGTCAGGACGACGGCCTCCAACGGCACCTCGATCACCCGCGAGTACGACGCGCTGGGCCGCCAGACGTCCTACACCGACGCCGACGGCGGCGTCACCAGGGTCGAGTACGACGCCCTCGACCGCATCACCAGGAAGACCGACGGCGCGCCCTCGACGGTCACCTACGCCTACGACGACGTGCGCGGCGCGCTGTCCACCATGACCGACTCGGTGGCCGGGACGTTCACCGCCACGTACACCGTCGACGGCTCGATCAGCCACGAGAACCTGCCGGGCGGCCTGTCCTACGACCTGGCCCGGGACCCGTCCGGCGCGCCGGTCTCGCGGGTCTACCGGACCGCGGCGGGTGCGCGGCTGCTGGACGACTCGGTGACCTGGTCGATCCACGGCCAGCAGGTGAGCCACAACGGGCTGTCCGCCCAGAGGATCGGCTACGACAAACTGGGCCGCATCGCCTCGGTGGACGACACCGTGAGCGGCCTGTGCTCGCGCCGGGCCTACGGCTACGACGCCAACTCCAACAGGACGGGGCTGACCACGAGCGCCTGCGACGGCTCGGGGGCGGTCACCGAGAACCACGCCTACGACGGCGGCGACCGGCTGGCCGACGCCGGCTACGAGTACGACGCCTACGGCCGCACCACGGCCACGCCGGCCGGGCTGAAGGCGGAGTACTACACCACCGACCTGGTGCGGCAGATGACGTCGGGGGCGGTGCGGCAGTCGTACACGCTGGACCCGGAGCTGCGCCGCAACACCACCACGCTGGAGCAGCTGTCCGGCGGCACGTGGAGCGCGGCCGGCAAGCGGGTCGAGCACTTCGACGCCGACGACGACACGCCCGCCTGGGTCGTGGAGGGCGGCGTGGTCACCAGGAACGTGCACTCCATCTCCGGCGGCCTGGCCGCGGTCACCTCGGCGACCGGGGACGTGCGGCTGCAGCTGACGAACCTGCACGACGACATCAACGTGGTCTACGCCGACGGCGTGCCGCTGGCGCTGGACTTCGACGAGTTCGGCAACCCGCGCGCCGGCCAGCCCGCGATGCGTTACGGCTGGCACGGCGCGGCCGAGCGGGCCGCCGACACCCCCGACGGCACGATCCTCATGGGCGTGCGGCTCTACCAGCCCAGACTGGGCCGGTTCCTGCAGACCGACCCGGTGGAGGGCGGCAGCGCCAACGCCTACGACTACGCCAACCAGTCGCCGACCTCCAACGCCGACCTGGACGGCAAGAAGTGGTACTGGTGCACCAACTTCTGGCACTTCGCCTTCAACCACTGCGGCGTCAGCTACGCCTACTACCACGGCAGCTGGCGTTACGTGCACTGGAAGAAGACGCCGGCCGGCTGGTGGGTGCGCGGCGTGTACTACGACTACTGCACCAAGTCACCCGACAAGCCGCTCGGCTACGACTTCCGGCAGGCGTGCATGATGCACGACTACGGGTACGCCCTGCGCAATATGGGGTATATCCACAGCAAGTACCAGGTCGACTACATCTTCTATTACGTCCTGTACTGGGGCGTCTGCTCCCACTACTTCTTCAAGGGGACATGTCGCAGCATCGCGTACGCGTACTTCCTTTCGGTGGTCGCCTTCGGCCACCCGTGACCTAGGATGAACCACCGGCGGGAGCTACCACGAAAGGCTCCCGCCGGTGCCTTTTTCTCCCGGTCGGCGCAGGGTTGACGGGAGTCGGACGTTGATGCACATTGAAGCAGCTTTGATCTTCCTTGTGCACCAACGTCCTTGCGGGGAGCGCGATGGAGTTCGCCGTACTTGGGCCGCTTCACGTCTCGGGTGACCAAGGGCCGCTGCCGCTCGGCGTCGGCAAGCAGCGCACCCTGCTGGCCGAGCTCCTGTGCCGGGCCGGCCGCCCGGTCTCCCCCGCCACGCTCGTCGAGGCCCTGTGGGAGCAGCGCCCGCCGCGCACCGCCGCCGACAACCTCCGCCTGTACGTGCACCAGCTCCGCCGGACGCTCGGCCAGGACCGCATCACCCGCACCGACGCCGGATTCGTGCTGGCCGTGCACCCCGGCGAGCTGGACGCCGAACGCTTCGAGACCCTGGCCGGCCGGGGCGGCGACGCGCTGTCCGGCGGCGACCACGAACAGGCCGCCGCGCTGCTGCGGCAGGCGCTGGAGTTGTGGCGCGGGCCCGTCTACGCGGGGCTGAACCTCACCGCCGGGCTGCGCGACCACGCCCGCCGCCTGGAAGAGGAGCGCCTGGCCGCCCTGGAGCACCGGATCGAGGCCGACCTGGCCCGCGGCCTGCACGCCGTGCTCATCGCGGAGCTGACCGAGCTGGTCGCCGAGCACCCGCTGCGCGAACGCCCGCGCCGCCAGCTCATGCTCGCCCTGGCCCGGTCCGGACGGCAGGCCGAGGCGCTGGCCAGCTACCGCGAGGCCCGCCGGGTGTTCGCCGCCGAGCTGGGCCTCGACCCCGGCGCCGAGCTCAACCGCCTGCACCAGGCCATCCTCACCGGCACCCTCGGCCCGGCCCCCGGCGGCGCGGCCGGCGGCGCCGGTGGCGCCGCCGGGCCAGCGGCGCGCTCCCCCGCCCAGCTCCCGACCGACATCTCCGACTTCACCGGACGCGGCGAGCAGCTCGCCCAGCTCACCTCCCTGCTCGGCGACGAACCGCCGCAGGGCCCCGGCCAGGTGCGGATGTGCGTGATCGCGGGCATGGGCGGCGTCGGCAAGACCACGCTGGCCGTGCACGCCGCGCACCGCATCGCCCGCCACTACCCCGACGGCCAGCTGCACACGAACCTGCACGGCGCCGAGGCCAGCCCCGCCGACCCCGGACAGGTGCTGGCCGCCTTCCTCACCGCGCTCGGCGTGCCGCGCTCCACGCTGCCCGAGAGCGTGGACGAACGGGCCGCGCTGTTCCGCAGCAGCCTGGCCGAGCGGCGCATGCTGATCGTGCTCGACAACGCCGCCTCCGAGCAGCAGGTGCGCCCGCTGCTGCCCGGCACGTCCGGCTGCGCCGTCATCATCACCAGCAGGGCCAGGCTGAGCGGCCTGTCCGGCGCCGCCCTGATCGAGCTGTCGGTGCTGCACCTGCGGCAGGGCGTGCGCCTGCTGGCCAGGATCGCCGGCGCGGGGCGGGTGGAGGCCGAGCCGGAGGCGGCGGCGGAGATCGTCCGCCTCTCCGACGGGATCCCGCTGGCCGTGCGGGTGGCCGGGGCCCGGCTGGTGGCCCGGCCGCACTGGCCGCTGACCCGGCTGGCCGGGCAGCTCAAGGACGAACGACGGCGGCTCGACCAGTTCGCGACCGGCGACCTGGCGGTCCGGGCGAGCCTGGCGCTCAGCTACGTGGGACTGGAACCGGCCGCGCGGCGGGCCTTCCGGCTGCTGGGCACGCTGGAGGTGCCCGACTTCGCCGGATGGGTGGCGGGCGCGCTGCTGGACGTGCCCGTACCGGTGGGCGAGGAGCTGGTGGAGTCGCTGGTGGACACCCAGCTCGTGCTGATCAGCGGCGTCGATCCGGCCGGGCAGCCGCGCTACCGCTTCCACGACCTGGTCCGCCTGTACGCCCGCGAACGCGCCGAGCTGGAGGACCGGCCCGAGGCGGTCGCGGCGGCGCTCGGCCGGGCCTTCGGCGGCTGGCTGGCACTGGCCGAGCAGGCGACCGAACGCGTCCAGGGCAGTTCCTCGGCCATCATCCACGGCTCGGCCCCGCGCTGGAGCTCGCCCGACGGCACGCCGTGGGAGATCCGGCAGGACCCGATGGCCTGGTTCGACACCGAGCGCACCGCGCTGGTCGCGGCGATCCGGCAGGCGTGCGCGCTCGGCCTGGCCGAGGTCGCCTGGGACACCGCCTGCTGCGCCGAGCGCTACTTCGACGTCAGCGGCCTGTTCGACGACTGGCGGGCGCTGCACGAGCGGGTGCTGGCCGCCTGCCTGGCCGCCGGCGACCGGCTGGGCGAGGCGGTGATCAGGCGCGGCCTCATGCACGCCACCACCTGGACCGAGACCGGCGGCGCCATGGCCGCCCAGTACGACGGCGCCGAACGCCTGATCGCCATGTTCACCGAGCTGGACGAGCGGCGCGGCCTGTCCGACGCGTACGTGCTGCGCGCCTGGGGCGAGGCCGCCAGGGGCGACATGGCGCAGGGCCTGCGCTCGGGCCGCCTCGCGCTGGAGCTGGCCGAACGCAGCGGCCACCAGGGCGGCGAGGCCAGGGCGCACGTGTGCATGGCGGTCGCCTACGGCACCCGGGACATCAGGATGGCCATCGTCCACCTGCTGCGCGGCCTCGACCTGGCCGCCAAGCTCGGCAACCCCCGCTTCGAGGCCACGACCCTGCAGTTCCTCGGCCTCGCGCACGCCCACGCCAAGGAGTTCGAGGCCGGGCTGGAGTACATGGTGCGGGCGCTGGCCATCTACCGGCAGATCCGCGACCCGCTGCTGGAGGCGATGGGCCTGGTCGCGCTGGCCAAGCTGTACGCCGGCCACCACGACCCGCGGGCCAGGGCGGTCGCCGAGGCGGCCGAGCTGCTGAGCCGCTCCCACCGGCTGGCCCACCACCGGGCCGACGCGCTGTGGGTGCTGGGCGCGGTGGACCTGGCCGAGGGCCGGGTGCAGGAGGCCGTCGCGCACCTGGAGGAGTCGGTGCGGCTGTGGCGCGCGCGGGGCTGGCAGGAGTTTCTGGCGGGGGCGCTGGACAGCCTGGCCGAGGCGTACGCGGCGGCGGGCGACCCGGCGGCGGCGGCCGCGGCCCGGCTGGAGGCTCGGTCGCTTGCCGGTTCTCCTCAGACGGGTTGAGTATCCGAGCGCTCGTGTCCCCGTCCTCGTCTCGGGCATGCTGGCCCTCACCACCTGTGTGAGGAGAGAGATGCCGCGTTCCGCCCTGCTGTGGGCCGTGATCCTGATCGCCGGAGGCGTCGCTGCCGTGGCCGTGTGCGTGCTCACCGCGCCCGTGGTCGCGCCCGGCGCGACGAAGGACGTCCTGGACTCCCCGGCGCTCGTTCCGGCCTTCGCCGCGCTGGCGGTCCTGGCCGGGCTGGCCGCGTGGGCCGTTCCGCATCCGTTGTGGGGGGCCGTCGCCGCCGCGCCGTTCTTCGTGCACTTCGCCGCCGGGGTGGTGGGCGAGCTGCGCGGGGGCGGGCAGGGGTTGTGGCCGGTCGGGCTGATGTTCCTGGCCGGCCTGACGTTGCTGCCCCTGGCCGCCTCGCTCATCACGTCGCTGGTCGCCAGATCCCGCTGAGCCCCACGGCGACCGTACTGCGTACGGTACGATCGCCTACCCGCTCCCCATTTGATGTGACAAGAAGGGATTCCGTGGCCTCCAGCGCCAAGCCCGACGCCGTACGCACCCGATCCGCCGATCACACCGCCGCCGACAGCCACGACGTCATCCAGGTCCGCGGCGCCCGCGAGAACAACCTCACCGGCGTCGACCTCGACCTGCCCAAGCGCCGCCTCACCGTGTTCACCGGCGTGTCCGGCTCGGGGAAGTCCTCGCTCGTCTTCGACACGATCGCCGCGGAGTCCCGGCGGCTGATCGACGAGACGTACACCACGTTCGTCCAGAACTTCATGCCGAGCCTGGCCCGTCCCGACGTGGACTCGCTGCGGAACCTCAGCGCGGCGATCATCGTGGACCAGGAGCGGATGGGCGCCAACGCCCGCTCGACCGTGGGCACCGCCACCGACACCTACACGATGCTCCGGATCCTGTTCAGCCGGCTGGGCTCCCCGCAGGTCGGGCCGCCGTTCGCGTTCAGCTTCAACCGCGCCGAGGGCATGTGCCCCGAGTGCGAGGGGCTCGGCAAGGTCGCCGGCGTCGACGTCGACGAGCTGGTGGACCGGGACAAGTCGCTGAACGAGGGCGCCATCAAGATCCCGGGGTACGCGGTCGACACCTGGTACTGGCAGATCATGGTCGGCTCGGGCCTGTACGACCCCGACACCAAGCTGCGCGACTTCACCCCCGAGCAGTGGGCGGACCTGCTCGACAAGCCCGCCACGAAGATCAAGTACGGCACCGGCAACTTCACCTACGAAGGGCTGGTCACCAAGGTCAAGCGCCAGTACCTGGCCAAGGACCGCGAGTCGATGCAGCCGCAGGCGCGCGCCTTCGCCGACCGGGCGCTCAAGCTGACCGGCTGCACCGCCTGCGGCGGCTCCCGCCTGAACGAGGCCGCCCGGTCCTCCCGCATCGACGGCCGCAACATCGCCGACTGCTCGGCCATGCAGATCAACGACCTGGCCGAGTTCGTCAAGGGCATCGACGACCCGAGCGTGGGCCCGGTGCTCCAGGGGCTGCGCGACACGCTGGACTCGCTGGTCGAGATCGGCCTCGGCTACCTCAGCCTCGACCGCGAGTCCGGCACGCTGTCGGGCGGCGAGGCCCAGCGGGTGAAGATGGTGCGGCACCTCACCTCCAGCCTGACCGACGTCACCTACGTCTTCGACGAGCCGACGGCCGGGCTGCACCCGCACGACATCCAGCGGATGAACAACCTGCTGCTCCAGCTGCGCGACAAGGGCAACACCGTGCTCGTGGTCGAGCACAAGCCCGAGGTGATCGAGATCGCCGACCACATCGTGGACCTCGGTCCCGGCGCGGGCACCGGCGGCGGCCGCATCTGCTACGCCGGCGACCTCGACGGGCTGCCCGCCTCGGGCACCCTGACCGGCCGCTACCTCGGCCACCGGGCCGCGCTGCGCGCCTCCGTCCGCCCGGCCAAGGGGCAGCTGGAGGTGCGCGGCGCCACGCTGCACAACCTGCGCGGCGTGGACGTGGACATCCCGCTCGGGGTGCTCACCGTCGTCACGGGCGTGGCCGGCTCGGGCAAGAGCTCCCTCATCCACGGGTACGTGTCCGGCCGCGAGGGCGTGGTGGTCGCCGACCAGTCGCCGATCCGCGGGTCGCGGCGCAGCAACCCGGCCACGTACACGGGCGTGCTGGACCCCATCCGCACGGCGTTCGCCAAGGCCAACGGGGTCAAGCCGGCCCTGTTCAGCGCCAACTCCGAGGGCGCCTGCCCGGCCTGCAAGGGCATCGGCCTGATCTACACCGAGCTGGCGATGATGGCCGACGTGGCCTCGGTGTGCGAGGCGTGCGAGGGGCGGCGGTTCACGCCGGAGGTGCTGACGTACCGGCTGCGCGGCAAGAACATCAGCGAGGTGCTGGAGATGCCGGTGGCCGAGGCGCGCGAGTTCTTCCCCAGCGGCCAGGCCAGGACGATCCTCGACCGCCTGCACTCGGTCGGCCTGGGCTACCTCGGGCTCGGCCAGCCGCTCACCACGCTGTCGGGCGGCGAGCGCCAGCGGCTCAAGCTGGCCATCCACATGGCCAGGAACGGCACCACGTACGTGCTGGACGAGCCCACCACCGGCCTGCACCTGGCCGACGTGGACCAGCTCCTGTCCCTGCTCGACCGGCTGGTGGACGACGGCAACACGGTCATCGTCATCGAGCACCACCAGGCGGTGATGGCCCACGCCGACTGGATCGTCGACCTGGGTCCGGGCGCCGGCCACGACGGCGGCCAGGTGGTGTTCACCGGCACCCCGGCCGAGCTGGTGGCGAAGGGCGACTCGCTCACCGCCGTGCACCTGCGCGAGTACGTGGGCCACCAGGCCCCGTAGCGGACCGGCCCTCCCGGGCGACGCGCCCGGGAGGGCCGACGCCGTCGCGCCCGCACCAGGGCGGCGGCGCCGCCGCCCGGCGGGAGGACGGACTGACCCGGGTAACCTCACCCGGCCGCCTGAGCGATTTCTCAATGACCTCTCAATGCCGTCTCGAAGACGTGACAACAGGGGATGAACCGGCGCCCCTTGATTAGGCTTGAAGATCATGATGATTCGGTTGCTCGGACCGGTGGAGCTGGAGCGCGCGGATCAGACCGGACCGGTACGCCCCCCGCAGGCCGCGCTCGCGCTCGCCGCGCTGGCCTGGGAGGCGGGCCGGGTCGTGCCCGTCGAGACGTTGCTGGCCCGGATCTGGGGTGAGCACGTGCCGCCGGGCGCGCGGAACACGCTGCACACGATCATCACCCGGCTGCGCCGGGAGGTGCTCGGCGACGAGGGCCGCGTGCTGCGCCAGGTCGGCGGCTACCTGCTCGACGTGGCCGAGCCGGGCGTGGACCTGCGGCGTTTCCGGAGCCTGGCCGAGGGGGCGGCGACGGCGGCCGATCCCCGTACGCCGCTGGAGGAGGCGCTGGCGTTGTGGCGCGGCGACCCGCTGGCGGGGCTGCCGGGCGAATGGACCGAGCGGGTGCGGCGGCGGCTGTGGGAGGAGCGCAAGGAGGTCGTGCTGCGCTGGGCCCGTACGGTGTCGGCCGAGGACCCCGGGGCCGCGGTCGCGGCACTGTCGCCGCTGGCCGAGGCGTACCCGCTGGACGAGCTGGTGGCCGGCGCGCTCATCGAGGCGCTGCACGAGGGCGGCCGGACCGCCGAGGCGCTGGCCCGCTACGCCGCCGTACGCCGCACCCTGGCCGAGGAGCTGGGCGTCGAACCCGGCGCGGCCCTGCGCGACCTCCACCACCTGCTCCTGCGAACCGGCGGGACGGGCCGCACCCGCGAGGACGCGGCGAGTGTGACCGCGCCGCCCGTTCCCGCGCAGTTGCCCGCCGGGCTCGCCGGTTTCGTGGGCCGCGAGGCCGAGCTGGCGCGCCTGGCCGGCGCCGCGGCCGTCTGCGTGATCTCGGGGCCGCCCGGCGTCGGCAAGTCCTCGCTGGCGCTGCACTGGGCGCACCACCACCGCGACCGGTACCCCGGCGGCCAGCTCCACGCCCGTCTCGGCGGCCTCGACCCGGCCGACGCCGCCGCCGTCCTGTCCCGTTTCCTGGGCGCGCTCGGCGTGCCGGAGTCCCGGATCCCGCTGGGCGTCGAGGACCGGACCGGGCTCTACCGCAGCCTGCTGGCCACCCACCGGGTGCTCGTCCTGCTGGACGACGCCCGCGCCGCCGACCAGGTCACCCCGCTCCTGGCCACCGCGCCCGGCTGCCTGACGCTGATCACCAGCCGGGCGGAGCTGCCCGCGCTGTCGGTCACCATGGGCGCGTCCCTGCTGCATCTGGACACCCTCACGGCCGAGGAGTCCCGCCATCTCCTGGCCGCCCGGGTGGGCGAGGCGCGCCTGGCCGCCGAGCCCGAGGCCGCGGAGCTGATCGTCGACCGGTGCGGCCGGCTGCCGCTGGCCCTGGCCATCGTGGCCGCCCGGACGGTACGCCGGTCCGACCTGCCGCTGGCCGACATCGCCGCCGATCTGGAACGCGCGGGCGCCGACCTGGAGCCGTTCGCCGACGCCGATCCGGCGATCGACCTGCGGGCCGTGTTCGGCCGGTCGTACCGGGAGCTGCCGGAGGAGGCGGCGCGGCTGTTCCGCCTGCTCGGGCAGGCGCCGCCGCACCTCCCGCCGGCCGCGGTCGCGAGCCTGGCCGGCCTGCCCGTGGAGCGGACCCGCAGGCTCGTGGACCTGCTCCACCGGGCCAACCTCGTCGAGCTGTCCGCCCGCGACCGCCCGAGGCTGCACGACCTGCTGCGGGCCTACGCCGTCGAGCAGGCCCGCAGCACCGACCGGCGCGCCGCCCGCGGGGCCGCGATCCGCCGCCTGCTGGACCACTACCTGCACTCGGCCTGCGCGGCCAGCGCCGTCTGCTACCCCTACCGTGAGCACGTCCGGCGGGGGCGGCCGGCCCGCGGCGTCACCCCGGAGCGCTTCACCGGCCCGGAAGAGGCTCTGAGCTGGTACGCCACGGAGTCGGCGGTGCTGCCCGCGCTGGTGGGCGAGGCCGCGCGGGCGGGGCTGGACCGGCACGCCTGGCAGCTCGCCTGGGGGTTCGGCGAGTTCATGCAGCGCCGCGGCCTGTGGGAGGAGAGCCTGCGCGTCCAGACGGTGGCGCTGGAGTGCGCCGCGCGGCTCGGCGACCGGCTGGCGCAGGCCGGATGCCACAGCGGCCTGGCCCGCGCGCACGCCAGGCTCGGCTCCGACCGGCAGGCGGTCGAGCACTTCGACCGGGCCATCGAGCTGCACCGGGGCCTCGGCGAGCCGGTCCTGGAGGCGCACCTGCACCTCGGCCAGGCCGTCGCGGTCGGCCGGGTGCGGCCGGGCGAGGAACTGCGGCACGCGTTGCGGGCCCAGGAGCTGTTCGAGGAGGGCGGCGACGCCATCGGCCAGGCCCGCGCGCTGAACACCGCGGGCTGGTGGCGTGCCCAGCTCGGCCAGTACGACCAGGCGTACGCCGACTGCTGCCGGGCGCAGCGCATCCTGGCCGACCTCGGCTACGCCCAGGGCGAGGGGCATGCGTGGGACAGCATCGCGTACGTGCTGGAGGCCAAGGGCGATCACCCGGGCGCGGTGGCCTGCTACGAGCGGGCGGCCGCGCTCCTGCTGTCCTGCGACGACCTGCACCCTGCCGCCCAGACGCTGGTCCGGCTCGGCGAGACGCACGCCGCCGCCGGCGACCGCGCGGGCGCCCTGGACGCCTGGCGGCGGGCCGTGGAGTGCTACGAGACGCTCGGCGACGCCGAGGCCGAGACGATCCGCACCCGCTGCGCGGTCCTGCGCCGCCACTGACGAGGGCGCCCCCTGGAAGGAGGGCGCTCAGACGGCCAGGCGGGCCAGGATGCGGGCGAACTCCGGCGGCGGCGCCACCACCAGCCTCGTCTGCCCCTGCTGCACCACGATGTCGGCCTTGATCAGCGTCAGCCGTCCCTGGTGCCACCAGTAGACCTGCGCGCTCAGCCCGCCGGTGCGGGCCGCGTGCACCCGCAGCCGTTCGATGGCGCGCACCACCCCGATGCCGTCCACCGGGCGCACCAGCACCGTGTACGGGTCGGGCAGCACCACCAGCACCCCGTCGGCGGGCACGGTGAGGTGGTCGCCGAGCCAGCGCAGATGCGTGGCGGCCGACGGGCTCCTGCCGGTCAGCCGGGTCACCGGCGTGCCGCCCAGCTCGATGCGCTCGACCTCCAGCCGCTCGGCCCGCCGGACGTTCGCCACGGCCAGGTCGAGCGCCTGAGCCGTCGGGACGGGCCAGCAGCCGGCCTCCTCGGGCCGCACCAGGCGCGAGCCGACGGTCAGCAACTCCACCAGGTCGGCGTTGAGGTGCCGCCCCACCACCCGGGTCAGGTCGGGGACCTCGTCCACCGCCTCCACCCGGGTGCGCAGCAGGGGCGCGGCCTGGTCGAGGTCGCAGGCGTCGTAACGCTCGTCCGCGGTGGCCAGGGCGTGCGCGAGGTGCTCGGAGACCAGCACCGGCCAGTCCTCCCTGGCCCGGCGCCCGGCCTCGCGGCGCAGCCCGGTCAGCTTCACCACCAGCTCCGCGACGCCGTCGCCGCGCAGGGTCAGCGACGCGCCGTCGCGGGCGAACTCGCACACGAACCCCAGGGACTCCGCGACGAGGCCGAGCAGGGAGTCGAGGTCGACGTCCTCGATCGGCCGGCGGGAGGGCTCCCGGTCACGCCTGAAGAAGCTCACACACCGTCCCCTCTGTCGGATTCGTCCCTTTCGGTGTCTTCCTACCTTGCCTGCTCGCCGTCGCGGAACGGACCAGCCAGGGAGCACGATTCGGTATCGATAACCCCAAGCTCCCCCAGCCACACGCTCATCTGTGGTGACCCGTGCCCCACCGGAAGCCCGGCCACCACGGGCACCCCGAGCGGCGCCAGCCGGTCGGCCAGCACCGGGTACGGGTCGCCGCAGTCCACCCACGACCCGAGCGCGATGCCCCGCACACCGTCGAACGCCCCGGCCTGCAGCAGCTGCGTCAGCATCCGGTCGATCCGGTACGGCTCCTCCCCGATGTCCTCCAGCAGCACCAGCTTGCCGTCGAAGGAGGGCTGGTACCGGGTGCCGCACATCGAGGCCAGCAGCGACAGGTTGCCCCCGGTGAGCACGCCCTCGGCCCGTCCTGGCGCCAGCACCCGGTCGCCCCGCACGGTCGCGCTCTCCCCGGCCAGCGCCGCCCACAGGCTCTCCCACGAACGCGGCTCGGGGCCCTGCTCGGCGGCGATCGTGTCGCAGGCGGTCATCGGCCCGTGCAGCGTCGGCACGCCCAGCTCGATCGCGAAGGCGTTGTGCAGGGCCGTGATGTCGCTCGACCCGACCAGCACCTTGGGCCCGGCCGCGCGCATGGCGTCCCAGTCGAGCAGGCCGAGCAGCCGGGCCGCGCCGTAGCCGCCCCGGCCGCAGAACACCACCGACACGGCCGGGTCGCACCAGGCGGCCTGGAGGTCGGCGGCGCGGGCGGCGTCCTGGCCGGCCAGGTAGTCGAGGCCCTGGCGGTCGAGCGCGTGCGTCCCGGCCACCACCTTCAGCCCGAGGGCCTCCAGCCGCTCGACGCCGCGCTGGAACAGGACGGGTGAGGGCGGCCCCGACGGCATGACGATCGCGACGGTGTCACCTTGCTGCATCGGTCAACTCCTGCAGGCCTGGGAGCGCCGGGGCCCGGGTAAGCACCGAAACGCTGATTGGCTCGTTCACCTGCCAAACGGTGTCACACTTGTGGTCCAGTATGCGACTTCCGCCCCACATCCTCGTGGTCAACGGCATCAAGGTCCGCAGGCCCGTCTTCCTGCTCGGCGCCCCGCACTCCGGCGCGGACCTGCTGGCCCGCGCCCTCAAACGCTCCCCGGGCTTCCACGTCACGACCGGCCGCGCGAGCGTGGCGCACGTCGTATACGCCTTCGCCCGCAAACCGTCCATCGGCCGCACGTCGGGCGCGGTGCGCGTGCTGCGCGACGCGCTGGCCGAGTCCTGGCAGGTCTCCCCGCGCTCGTGCGGGCAGTGCGCCGAGCCGTGCCGGGAGGCGGGCGGGGTGACCGGCAGCGGGCCGTGCGTCGATCCCGGAGAGGTGACGCGGTTCGGCGACGGCAGCCCCGACCTGCTCTACAGCGCGCCGGTGCTGCTCCAGGCATTCCCCGACGCCCGGTTCGTCCAGCTCATCAGGGACGGCAGGGACGCCGTCGCCGGCATGCTCGGCGACCCGGCGTGCCTGGCCTGGTTCAAGCCCGCGATGCTCTCCGACAGCACCGAGTTCCCCAACGCCTTCCTCGGCGTCAACAAGGACGAGCACCTCGACCGGTGGAAGGGCATGCCCGCGGCGGGCAAGGCGGCGCTGCGCTGGCGCAGCGCCGTGCGGCTGAGCGCCGAGCTGCGCCGGGAGCTGCCCGAGCGGCAGCTCCTCACCGTCCGCTACGAGGACTTGGCGCTCAAGCCAGCCGACACGCTCGCCGTGCTCACCGAGTTCCTGGAGACGCGGGTGTCCAAGGTCGCGCTGTACGGCTCGCGCGTCCCCGAGGTCGGCGCCTGGCGGGCCCGGCTGCGGCCGGCCGACCTGGAGCTGGTGGAGAAGGTCGCCCGGCAGGAGCTCACCCGGCTGGGCTACCTCCCGAGCTGAACTGGGTGCGGTAGAGCTCGGCGTAGTGGCCGCCGCGCGCCAGCAGCTCCTCGTGCCGGCCGCGCTCGGCCACGCGCCCGTCGTGCACGACGAGGATCTCGTCGGCCTCCCTGATCGTGGACAGCCGGTGGGCGATGACCAGCGACGTACGGCCGTGCAGGGCCGTCTTGAGCGCGAGCTGCACGGCCGCCTCGGACTCGGAGTCGAGGTGCGCGGTCGCCTCGTCGAGCACGACCACGCGCGGCGCCTTCAGCAGCAGCCTGGCCAGCGCGAGCCGCTGCTTCTCGCCGCCGGACAGCCGGTAGCCGCGGTCGCCGACGACGGTGTCGAGCCCGTCGGGCAGCCCCTCGACGAGGTCGCCGATCTGCGCGGCGCGCAGGGCGTCGCGGATCTCCTCGTCGCTCGCGCCGGGCCTGGCGTAGCGGAGGTTGGCCCCGATCGTGTCGTGGAACAGGTGGGCGTCCTGCATGACGACGCCGACGGTGTCGCGCAGCGAGTCGAGCGTGGCCTCGCGCACGTCGAGCCCGTTGATCCGGACGGCCCCCTCGTTGACGTCGTAGAGCCGGGAGACCAGGGAGGTGATGGTGGTCTTGCCCGCGCCGGAGTGGCCGACCAGCGCGATCATCTCGCCCGGCCGGGCGGTGAAGGAGACGCCCTTCAGCACCTCCTGCGACGGGCCCCCGGAGTCCTGGCGGGCCACCGACTCCAGGGAGGCGAGCGAGACCTCCTCGGCCGCCGGGTAGCGGAAGCGCACGTCGTCGAACTCGATGGTGACCGGCCCCTCGGGCACCGGACGCGCGCCGGGCCGCTGCGCGACCATCGGCTTGAGGTCGAGGATCTCGAAGACGCGGTCGAAGCTGACCAGCGCCGTCATCACGTCGACGTGCACGTTGGACAGGGACGTCAGCGGGCCGTACAGGCGCATCAGCAGCGCGGTCAGGGCCACCAGCGTGCCCAGCTCGAAGGCGCCGCCGACGGCGAGCACGCCGCCGATGCCGTAGACCAGCGCGGTGGCCAGGGCGGCGACCAGGCCGAGCGCGACCCGGAAGACCGTGCCGTACATGCCGACGGTCACGCCGACGTCGCGGACGCGGGCCGCGCGGGCGGCGAAGGTGGCCGCGTCGTCCTCGGGCCGGCCGTAGAGCTTGGCGACCATCGCGCCGGCCACGTTGAAGCGCTCGGTGGTGACCGAGCTCATCTCGGCGTCGAGCTGCATCTGCTCGCGGGTCAGCGCGGACATGCGCCGGCCGACGTATTTGGCGGGCACGATGAAGATCGGCAGCAGCACCAGCGCGACCAGCGTGACCTGCCACGACAGCGCCAGCATCGCGCCCAGCACCAGGACCAGGCTGACCACGTTGGACACCACGGACGACAGCGTGCTGGTCAGCGCCCGCTGGGCGCCGATCACGTCGCTGTTGAGCCGGCTGACCAGCGCGCCGGTCTGCGCCCGCATGAAGAAGGCCACCGGCATGCGCTGCACGTGGTCGAAGACCTCGGTGCGCAGGTCGTAGATGAGCCCCTCGCCGATGCGCGCGGAGAACCAGCGCTGCGCCAGCGTCAGCGCGGCGTCGAGGACGGCCAGCGCGCCGATGGCCACGGCCAGGCCGATCACGACGTCGGTGCGGCCGGTCAGGATGCCGTCGTCGATGATCGCCTTCATCAACAGCGGGTTGGCCACCACGATCACCGCCCCGGCCACCACGAGCAGCAGGAACGCCGCGATCTTCCTGGTGTGCGGGCGCGCGTGCCGGCCGATGCGCCGGACCGTGCCCGGCGCGATGCGCTGCTTGGTCACCGAGCCGTCACGGCGCAGCGACATCCAGACCTGAGGGCCGAAGCCCCCTCCCATCATCGCCATACGGGGGATCCCTCCTCCTCCCCCGGATTCAGCGTCGAGAGGTCCTCCGGCGATTCCGCGATCCGCTCACGGCGAACCGGAGCCCCGCCTCCGGCCGGCCGTCCTAACGCGGGCCGAACAGGGCTTTGATGCGCTTGGCCTGCTCCCTGCCCTCGGCCGCACTCTGCTCCTCCAGGGTGCGCGCCCGCGCCCCCTGGAGGAGGCGCTTCGTCGCCACCGCCGCGTCCCGGTTCGTCGACAGCAGCTCCGCGATCTTGTTCTGTACGGTCTTGTCCAGGTCGCCCCCGGCGACCACCTGCTCCGCGAGGCCGATGCGCATGGCCTCCTCGGCGTACACGTTCCTGGCGGTCAGGCAGATGTCGATCGCCTTGGCCAGTCCGACCAGCTCGACCAGGGGTTTGGTCCCCGTCAGATCCGGGACCAGGCCCAGTGCGGGCTCTTTCATGCAGAAGGTGACGTCGTCGGCCACGATGCGCAGGTCACAGGCGAGCGCGAGCTGGAACCCCGCGCCGATCGCGTGCCCCTGCACGGCGGCGATGGAGACGATCTCCGGGCGGCGCAGCCACAGGAAACCGTCCTGTGCCTGACGTATACGCTGCTCGAAGGTCTCGCCGTCGGTTGCGGCGGCCGAGCTGAACGAGCCCTGTCCGGGCACTCCCTCCGGTGTGAACATCCGCAGGTCGATTCCTGCCGAGAAGGACGGTCCCTCACCTTTCACGACGACGACGCGCACCTGTTCGGGAAGGCTCTCCCCGATGCGAGCCAACGCCGACCATGTCGCGAACGTCTGGGCGTTGCGCTTTTCCGGCCGGTCCAGCGTGATCGTCGCTATCTCACCGTCCACCTCATAGCGAAGCCCGATCTCCGCCAGCCTTTCGGCAGAGACGTCCTCCGCGTGCCCCCCGCGCTGTGGTGCCTGTGCTTCCGCCATCGCCTGCTCCCTTTGTCCGGTCGCGCACGGGGTGCGCCACCAAGGCTGACCGTCGCGCCCGAGCTTACAGAATATGATTCTGGCTCGGGCGCGACAGCGACTGACTAGGGACGGGCGGCTGCGGTCGCACGTACCGAGGCAGCCGTCAGCGCTTGGACTTGCCTCGAGTCGCCCCGCCGCGCCCGCGCAGAGTCACACCGGACTCGCTAAGGATGCGGTGGATGAACCCGTAGGACCGACCGGTCGAAGCGGCCAGGGCGCGGATGCTCTCGCCCTGCGCGTAGCGCTTCTTGAGATCGCCGGCCAGTTTTTCCCGGTCGGCCCCGGTGACCCGGGTGCCCTTCTTCAGTGTCTCGGCCACGAGTACCTCCTGTAGTGCCGGACTTCCGCAGCGTTACTCCGCCATGATCAGTCATTTCAGCGGGATCGGCTACCTACTCCACGGGAAAAGATCCGTACCCACTCAAATTAAGATCAGGCAAGTGCCACAAGATCGGAAAATTCGTCGCTCCACGCGTCTTCAGTTCCGTCAGGCAGCAAGATCACCCTATCCGGTGACAGGGCGTCAACGGCACCCTCGTCATGGGTGACGAGGACGATTGCTCCTGAATACGACCTCAGAGCGTTGAGAACCTGCTCACGGCTGACCGGATCGAGGTTGTTCGTGGGCTCGTCGAGCAGCAGGACGTTGGCGCTCGACAACACCAGGATCGCCAGCGCGAGCCGGGTCTTCTCGCCGCCGGACAGGACACCGGCGGGCTTGTCGACGTCGTCGCCGGAGAACAGGAACGAGCCGAGGACCTTGCGCAGCTCGGTGTCGGTGAACTCGCCGCCCGCCGAGCGCATGTTCTCCAGCAGCGTGCGGGAGGGGTCGAGGGTCTCGTGCTCCTGGGCGTAGTAGCCGACCTTCAGGCCGTGGCCGGGCCGCAGCTCGCCGGTGTCGGGAGACTCGATGCCGCCGAGTATGCGCAGCAGCGTGGTCTTGCCGGCGCCGTTGAGGCCGAGGATGACGACCCTGTGACCTCGGTCGATGGCCACGTTGACGTCGGTGAACACCTCCAGGGAGCCGTAGGACTTCGACAGGCCCTCGGCCATGAGCGGCGTGCGGCCGCACGGCAGGGGCTCGGGGAAGCGCAGACGGGCGACCTTGTCGCTCTGGCGCTCCTCCTCGGTGCCGGCCAGCAGCCGGTGGGCGCGGCGCATCATGTCCTGGGCCGCCTTGGCCTTGGTGGCCTTGGCGCGCATCTTGTCGGCCTGGGCCAGCAGCGCGCCCGCCTGCTTCTCGGCGTTGGCGCGCTCGCGCTTCCTGCGCTTCTCGTCGGTCTCGCGCTGGGCCAGGTAGGCCGTCCAGCCGACGTTGTAGTGGTCGATCACCGAGCGGTTGGCGTCGAGGTGGAGGACCTTGTTGACCGTGGCTTCAAGAAGGCCGACGTCGTGACTGATGATCACCAAGCCACCTTGATGAGATCGCAAAAAATCACGAAGCCACCCGATTGAGTCCGCATCTAGGTGGTTTGTCGGCTCGTCGAGAAGGAGAGTTTCCGCTCCGCTGAAAAGAATTCGCGCCAATTCCACGCGGCGCCGCTGACCGCCGGAAAGCGTTTGCAACGTCTGCCCGAGTACCCGGTCGGGCAGGCCGAGGCTGGAGGCGATGGAGGCGGCCTCGGACTCTGCCGCGTAGCCGCCGAGCACGTGCATCTGGTCCTCGAGCCTGCCGTACTGCTTGACGGCCTTCTCGCGGGTGCGCTCGTCGGCGGAGGACATGCCGACCTCGGCCTCGCGCAGCTTGCGCAGGACCTCGTCGAGGCCGCGCGCGGCCAGGATGCGGTCGCGGGCCAGCACCTGAAGGTCGCCCGTACGGGGGTCCTGGGGCAGGTAGCCGATGCTGCCGGAGGAGGTGACCGAGCCCGCGGCGGGCAGCGCCTCCCCCGCGAGCACCTTGGTCAGGGTGGTCTTGCCCGCGCCGTTGCGGCCGACCAGACCTATCTTGTCGCCGGGGTTGACCCGGAAGGAGGCGTTCTCGATGAGCAGGCGCGCGCCCGCGCGCAGCTCGATGTCACTGGCGATGATCATATTGGCGGACACTCCCGAGCTAGGAAACGAGGATTGGGCGTGCGACCGCCGGTCAATCGGGAGTATGCATACAGATCAGTGTAGGGCCCCCGTGCCAGGCGCTACCTCTGCTTATAGGGGCTCCAGGTGCCCTCCGATACGCGTGGGACGGGTGCCGTCAGGCGGGCAGCGAAGTGGCGGCGCCGGCGGCCATCCCGTCGAGCATGAGGTGCAGGTACTTCTCCGGACGCGCGGCCACGGGGGCGGGCAGCCCGTCGGGGTGGCAGGTGAAGACGTTGAGCAGGCTGACGACGTCCTCCCAGGTCACGTCGGGACGCATGCCGCCCTCGGCCTGGGCCCGGCGGACGAGCTCCTGGAGCAGCCCCAGCCAGCGCTCCTTGCTCTCGGCGAACTCCGCCGTGCCCGCGATGGCCTCCTGCGGCAGGTGGGCCAGCGCGGCGGCCAGCGCGACGCGGCCCGGGGCGGCGGCCCACAGCACGAACCCGCGCAGCGCGCCCCAGGCGTCCTCCTCGCGGTCGACGGCGCGCTCCAGGGCCTCGGCCAGCGACTGGACGTAATGCTCGCCCAGCGCGGCGATGAGGGCGTCGCGGTCGGGGAAGCGGCGGTAGAGGGTGCCGACGCCGACGCCGGCCTGCCGCGCGATGAGCTCCATGGGCGCGTTGACGCCGCGCTCGGCCATCACCCGGGCGGCCGCGTCGAGGATCTTGACCAGGTTCCTTCTGGCGTCCGCGCGCACGTCCCGACCCCCTAAGTGGACGAACTGTTTCCGCTTAGTGTACCGTCCAGGCAAGCGGACGAAGAGATTCCACTTAGGAGGACAACCATGATCGTGATCACCGGCGCGACCGGTTCCATCGGCCGGGCCCTGGTCGCCCAGCTCGCCGGCCAGGACGTGCTCGCGGTCTCGCGTGCCGCCGCCGACCTGGGCGTACGGCACGCCGTCGGCGACTTCACCCGGCCGGAGACGATCGGCCGGCTGCTATCCCCCGGCGACCGGCTGTTCCTCAACAGCTCGCCGTTCCCCGGGTTCGCCGAGCGGCTCAACGAGGTCATCGACCTGGCCGCCGAGGCGGGCGTGGCGCAGATCGTCGAGGTATCCGTACGCGACGCCGCCCCCGGCGCCGCGCTCAGCGCCGGGCCCCACGGCGAGGTCGACGAGCACCTGCGGGCCTCCGGCGTGCCGCACGCCGTCCTGCAGCCGACCGGGTTCATGCAAAACCTGCTCGGCGAGGTGCGCGGCGACCGCTTTTACGGCTCCTGGGGCGCCGGCCCGATGAACTACATCGACGCCAGGGACATCGCCGCGGTGGCCGCCGCCCTGCTGACCCGGCCCGTGGGCGCATCGGGCTCGTACCTGCTGACCGGGCCCGAGTCGCCCACCCACGAGGAGATCGCGGCGACGCTGACCCGCGTGCTCGGGCGGCCGATCTCCTACGTGGACCTGCCGGTGCCCGAGATGGCCGCGCGGCTGGCCGGACAGGGGATCCCGGAGCCGTTCGCCACCGAGCTGGCCACCACGCAGGCGACGCTGAGCCGGACCGGCTGGGCGGAGATCACCACCACCGTCGAGGAGGTCACCGGCCGCCCGCCCCGCACCCTGGCCGCCTTCGCCGCCGACCACGCCGACGCCTTCCTCCCGGCGTCCTGACCGCCTGATCGAACCCTCAGGGCTCAGGACGGGTCGACCACCCGGATCCGGACGGCCCGGAACCGGGCGGGCGCGTCGCGCAGGACCGCGAGCCTCGGGTCGGGCACCACCAGGAACGGCTCGCTCTCCAGCGCGAACACCGGCGCGAGCCGCCGGTCGCCGCGCAGCGCGTCGACCGCCCGCCGGTCGCCGCCGAGCACCACCGCCTCCAGCTCGCCGAGCCGCGGCACGAGCACCCGCACCGCCGTCTCCGCCGCGCTGTCGAACGCCTGGGCCGCCTGCTTCTGCCGCCTCCTGGCGAAGCGCTGCTGCGACCACCCGCCGGCCGCCGTACGGCCCTGCACCAGCCGGGAGCCGACCTTGGAGTCCAGCAGCTCGGCGCCGTGGAACACCCCGGCCGCGTAACCGCCGAGCCGGACCAGCAGCACGCCCACCCGCCGCGCGGCCTGCGCGTGCGCGACCAGCCCGGTCACGTGCGGCGGGCCCGGGGTCATGGGCGGGAACGGCACGTGCAGCTCGGCCAGCGCGCCGTCGGCGGCGGTCAGGCGGACCACGCGGTCGTCGCCGGCGGCCTCGAAGGGCCCGTGGCGGCCGGCGAACCCGTCGATCCAGGGGTGCACGCGCTCGGGCGGCACCGTGACCCAGCGGCCGCCGCCTCTGGCCGGACGCGCGCTCATGCGGGAAGGGTAACCGAACGACATTCCCTTCACGAGAAGGGGGGAACTATAGCGGAAATGTCGGTGAACTTCGTTTCGGAGGGCTTCTGCCGTAACCGTGCCGGTCGGATCATCTGAACGTGTCCTCCCTGCTCACCAGCCCTGTAGTGGATCTCGACAACGGGGCCGTCATCGCTCAGCCCGCCGTCGTCGACCCGGCGGGCGTCCTCCGGGCGGCTCCGCTGCCCATGGTGCTGCCACTGCCCCTGCACGTGGTGCTCTCGGGCGCCGGGGCGCTGGCGCCGCTCCACGAGGCCCTGCGGCGGGCGGGCAGGCATCCTCGTGAGGCCATCCTGATGCTCACCGGAACGTGCCAGGAGCAGGACCGCCGCCTGCTGAAGGTCGGCCTCGACGGGCTGCGCACGATCGGCTACCTGCTGGGCTTCGCCGACGTGGGCGCGGGCGGCCCGGCGCTGGACGTCGTCACCGACTCCGCGCCGTACCTGCTGGCGCTGGACGAAGAGCTGGTGACCAGGTTGCCCGGCGACCACCGGGCGGCGGCCGTGGCCCGCGCGGTGGTGACGCTGGCCCGCGGGATCGGCGCGCACGTGATGGCCCCGGGCGTCGAGCGCGAGGGGCAGGTGGCGGTGGCCCGCGGCCTGGGCGTGCGCCTGGCCCACGGCCCGCTGCTGGCGCCCGGCCCCGACGGCAAGATCCGGGTGCCGCTCCCGGTGGCCGACGAGTCGCCGGACACGCTGATGCTCGGCCCGCGGGTGCAGGAGCTGCTGCTCCCGGCGGTGACGCTGCCGGCCGGGGCCAAGGCGGAGGAGGTCGTGGCGGCGTTCGGGCACGAGCCCACCATCACCAGCGTGATCCTGGTGGACGAGTACCAGCGCCCCAAGGGCAGCCTCGACCGCAGCCGCTTCCTGCTGTCCTTCGCCGCCCGGTACGGGCACGCCCTGCACGGCGCCAAGCCCGCCCAGCGCCTGGCCGACCCGCCGCGCACGGTCCCGAGGACGACCCCCGCCATCGCCGCCATGCAGGCCGCCGGCCGGGACGCCGCCCGCATCTACGACGACCTGGTGGTCACCGACGAGCTCAACCGCTGCCTGGGCATCGTCCGGGTGTCGGACCTGATCCGCCAGATCGCCGCCATGCGGACCTGAGGTCCAGCCGCGCCCGGCCAGACCCGGCCCGGCCAGACGCGGCCCGGCCAGACGCGGCCCGGCTAGACCCAGCCCTGGGCCTTGGCCCGCCGCACGGCCTCGATGCGGTTGCGCGCGTGCGTCTTCTGGATGGCCGCGGACAGGTAGTTGCGCACCGTGCCCTCCGACAGGTGCAGGCGGCGGGCGATGTCCCCGATCGTGGAGCCGTCGGCGGCGGCGGCCAGCACGTCGCGCTCGCGCGCCGACAGCGGGTTCGGCCCCGCGCTCAGCGCCGCCGCGGCCAGCCCCGGGTCGATGACCCGCTCCCCCGCCTGCACCCGGCGGATGGCCGCCGCGAGGTCCTTGGCCGGGCTGTCCTTGACCAGGAACGCCACCGCCCCCGCCTCCATCGCGGTGCGCAGGTAGCCGGGCCGCCCGAACGTGGTCAGGATCATCACCCGGCAGCCCGGCACCCGGGCGGCGATCTCGGCGGCGGCGGTGAGGCCGTCCTTGCCGGGCATCTCGATGTCCAGCAGCGCGATGTCGGGGGTCGCGGCGACCGCGACGGCGACGGCCTCGTCCCCGTCGGCGGCCTCGCCGACCACCTCGATGTCGGGCTCAAGGCCGAGCAGCGAGGCCAGCGCGCCGCGGATCATGCCCTGGTCCTCGGCCAGCATCACCCGGATCACGCGGCCGTCCCCACCCTGATCGGCACGAGCACCCGCAGCCGGAACCCGCCCTTGGGCGCGCCGCCGGCCTCCATGGTGCCGCCCGCGCCCGTCACCCGTTCGCGCAGGCCGCTGAGCCCGCTGCCGGTGCCCTGCGGCTCGCCGCCGCGTCCGTCGTCCATGATCTCAAGAGTGGCGTGTTCGCCGTCGTACGTCACCTGGATCTCGCAACGGGCGGCCCGCGCGTGCCGTACGACGTTGGTGACGCCCTCGCGCACCGCCCAGCCGAACAACCCGTCGAGCAGGTCGGGCAGCGGCGTGCCCGACACCCGCACCTCGGCCCGCACGCCCGCCGCCCGCAGCACCGACCGGGCGCCGTCGATCTCCTCCGACAGGCTGCGCTGCCGGTAGCCGGTGACCGCCTCGCGCACCTCCACCAGCGCCTGCCTGGCCACGGACTCGATGTCGGCGATCTCCTGCCGCACCTGCGGCGACTCCTCGGCCAGCCGCCCGGCCAGCTCGCTCTTGAGCACGATCAGCGACAGGCTGTGGCCGAGCAGGTCGTGCAGGTCGCGGGCGATGCGCAGGCGCTCCTCCGTGGCCGCCAGCCTGGCCACCTCGTCCTGCGCCTGCTGCAGCTGCAGCGTCAGCATCCGGCTGTTGCGGATGCTGATGAACAGCACGCCCAGCGTGACGACCTGCAGCCCCAGCACGACGACGCCGGCGAACTCGTCGCCGGTCAGCACCCCGGCCGCCACCACCACCGCCAGGTTCACGCCCACCCCCGCCAGCGCCCAGGCGGGCGGGAGCGTGAACCCGTAGAGCACGACCGTGTAGACCGGCAGGGTGAGCCAGGCGCCGCCGAAGGCGAACGCGCTGACCACCGCGATCACCGCGGTCACCCCGAGCAGGGGGAAGGTGGCCCGTGAACGCTCGTGGAAGCTCTTGGCGCTGATCACCGTGCCGGCGAAGCAGCCGATGAACGCGACCAGCGCCACGGCACCCCAGAACGCCCGGGCGCCGGTGACGCCGCCCGCGACGATCTCGGCGATCGGGAAGACGAGGTAGACCATGCCGACGGACATCCCGAGCAGCCGCCGCCTGGGCGACGGCCGCCCGTCACCGAAGTGCAGCTTGTCGGCGAAACTCATGCCCGAACAGTAGCCCGGCGGTAGAGGTAGGCGGCAGCCCCGCCCAGGACGACCGCCCATCCGCCGACCACCAGCACGTCGGTCATCGCGACGCCCTTCCCGGCGACGATGCTCCAGCCGAGGCTCGCGTAGTGGTAGGAGGGCATGATGTCGGCCACGGTCCGCATGGTGTCGCCGAACACCTCGGGCGGGAACCACAGGCCGCCCGCGATGGCCAGGACGAACATGCAGATCATCGCGGCCGGCTGCGCGGCGTCGGCCGTCAGCAGCGACCCGATCGCCAGGCCCAGCGCGATGAACGGGATCGTCCCCAGCCACATGGCCAGCAGCAGCGGCACCCACCGCCCGACCGGCATCGACACGCCCTGCTGGACGATCCCGACGACGGCCACCAGCAGCAGCGAGGGCAGCACGAGCAGCATGGCGGTGCCGAGCTTGGTGGCGATGATCATCCAGTTCGGCAGCGGGGTGATCTGGAGCTGGCGCAGCCAGCCGGACTGCCGCTCGGTCGCCCACGGCACCGCCGAGCTCATCATCGACGAGGCCAGCGCCCCGTAGGCGGCCATGGAGACCATCAGCACGACGCTGTAGCTCACCCCGGCGCCGTCGGTCTGTTTGCCGTAGATGTTGGCGTTGATCAGGTATAGCACGACCGGGAAGATGACCACGAAGATGATGTAGCGCCGGTTGCGCAGCATGCGCATCGCCTCGGTCTTGGCGTAGAACAGCATCAGGACTCCCTGGTGAGCGCGAGGAAGGCGTCTTCGAGGTCGGCGCCGGTGAGCTGGAGGCCGCGCACGTCGAGCTCGGTGCCCCGGAACAGGGCGGCCACGGTCGCGTCGGGGTCGGAGGTGTGCAGCGTGGCGGTGCCTGCGGCGACCTCGACGGCGGTGACGCCGGGCAGCCGGTCGAGCCCGGCCGCGGGCTGGTCGCCCAGCGTGAAGCGCACGACCTGCCCGCCCACGCCCGCCTTGATCTCGGCGGCGGTGCCGTCGGCGGCCAGCCGGCCGCGGGCGATGACGATCACCCGGTCGGAGTGCTCGTCGGCCTCCTCCAGGTAGTGGGTGGCGAACAGCACGGTCCTGCCGCCGGCGGCGTAGTCGTGCATGCTGGCCCAGAACCGCAGCCTGGACTCCACGTCCATGGCCGCGGTCGGCTCGTCGAGCAGCAGGATCTTCGGCGCGCCCGCGATGGCCAGGGCGAACCTGACGCGCTGCGTCTGGCCGCCGGACAGCTTGTTCGCGCGCCGCTTGACCAGGTCCGACAGGTCGGCCAGCTTGAGGATCTCGGCCAGCGGCAGCGGGTCGGGATAGAGCCTGCGGACGACCTCGATGAGCTCCTTGACCGACAGCTCGGGGATGAGGGCGCCGTTCTGGAGCATCGCGCCCAGCTCGCCGGAGCGCACCGCGTGGTCGGGCGTGCGGCCGTGGATGGTGATCGTGCCGCTGGTCGGACGCAGCAGGCCGAGCAGCATGTTGATCGAGGTGGACTTGCCCGCGCCGTTGGGGCCGAGCAGGGCCACGGTCTTGCCTGGCTCGATGGCGAGCGAGAGGTCGTCGACGGCAAGCACGTCCCCGTAGCGCTTGCTGACCTGGTCGAACACGATGGCGTTCATGTCAGCAAACGCTACGGGCGCGGCTTTTCCCCCGTTAGTGTGATCCTTCCGGGGTTGACGGTGACATTTGTCAGAGGCGGCAGGCGTAGATGTCCGTGACCAGGATGGCCCGCGCGCCGATGTCCCAGAGCTGGTCCATCACCTGCTGGTGGCCCTTGCGCCGGACCATGGCCCGGACGGCGACCCAGCCCTCGCGGTGGAGCGGCGAGACCGTGGGCCCCTCCATGCCGGGCGTGAGGGCGATGGCCTCCTCGATGCGCTCGGCACGGATGTCGTAGTCCATCATGACGAAGTCGCGGGCGTGCACGACGCCCTGCAGCCGGCGGACGAGCTGGCCCATGCCCGGCGTCTCCGGCGCGCTCTGCCGCTTGATCAGCACGCCCTCCGAGCGCATGATCGGCTCGCCGAACACCTCCAGGCCGACGTTGCGCAGCGTGGTTCCGGTCTCGACGACGTCGGCGACCGCGTCGGCCACGCCGAGCCGGATCGCGGTCTCGACGGCGCCGTCGAGCTTGATCACGCGGGCGTCGACGCCCTGGTCGGACAGGTACTTGTCGAGCAGCCCCGCGTAGGAGGTGGCGATGCGCTGCCCGTCGAGGTCTTTCACCGACGACATCGTGCCCGCCTTGGCGGCCAGCCGGAAGGTGGAGCCGCCGAAGCCGAGCGGCATGATCTCCTCGACCGGCGCGCCGGAGTCGATCAGCATGTCGCGGCCGGTGATGCCGAGGTCGAGGGTGCCCTCCCCGACGTAGACGGCGATGTCACGGGGACGCAGGAAGAACAGCTCGCAGCCGTTGTCCTCGTCGACGACGACGAGCTCCTTGCTGTCCCTGCGGGACCGGTAGCCGGCCTCCTTGAGCATGTTCTGGGCGGCTTCGCTGAGCGCGCCCTTGTTCGGTACGGCCAGACGCAGCATGTTCGGGTCTTCTTCCTCACTCATGGTCGACGGGGACGCCGGGGCGGGCGCGAGGCGCCCTAGAGATGCTTGTACACCTCGTCGAGCCCGATGCCCTTGGCGATCATGAGCACCTGCACGTGGTAGAGGAGCTGGGAGATCTCCTCCGCCGCCCTGTCGTTCGACTCGTGCTCGGCGGCCATCCAGCTCTCGGCGGCCTCCTCGACGACCTTCTTGCCGATGGCATGCACGCCGGCGTCGAGCGCGGCCACGGTGCCCGAGCCCGCGGGCCTGGTACGCGCCTTGTCTGACAGCTCGGCGAACAGCTCTTCGAAGGTCTTCATGGTCTCTCTCGTCGGTCGGTTTGCGTGCCTGACAAGCCTAGTCTGCGCGCGACGGTGACGCCGCCCGGAGTCCGCCACGCGAGACGGCCGCTTCCTGCCCGTCGCCCGGGCGCCGCTTGGTCTCCGCGGGGCCGTTCTAGGCTGGTGGTCATGGACATCGCGACCGTGGGCAAGCTCTGGGACGCCGATCCCGGCTGGCTCAACACCCCTTCGTACGGCCTTCCGCCCCGCCCGGCCTTCGAGGAGTTGCAGGCCGTGCTCACCGAGTGGCGGCACGGCCGCGGCGACTGGGCCCCCTGGGACGCCTCGGTCGGCCGGGCCCGCACGGCCTTCGCCCACCTGGTCGGCGCCGAGCCGGCTGACGTGACGGTCGGCTCGACGGTGTCGCAGATCATGTCCACGGTGGCCACCGCGCTGCCGCCGGGGGCGCGGGTGCTGGTGCCGGAGATCGAGTTCACCAGCAACCTGTTCCCGTGGGCGATGGCGGCCGAGGTCGAGACCGTGCCCGCCGATCGCCTGGCCGACGCCGTCACGGGCCGCACCGACGCCGTCGCCTTCAGCCTCGTGCAGTCGGCCACCGGCTACGTGACGCCGCTGCACGAGGTCGTCGCCGCCGCCCGCGCCCACGACGCGCTGGTCATCGCCGACGGCTCCCAGGCGTGCGGGTGGCTGCCGGTGTCGGTGGCCGACGGGATCGACGTGCTGGCGTGCGCGGCCTACAAGTGGCTCATGGCGCCGCGCGGGGCCGCGTTCGGGTACCTGTCGCCCCGGGTGCGCTCCCTGATGCGGCCGCTGGCGGCCAACTGGTACGCCGGCGAAGATCCGGGCGGCTCCTACTACGGGCCGCCGCTGCGGCTGGCCGCCGACGCCCGCGCCTTCGACCTGTCGCCGGCCTGGTTCTGCTACGTCGGCGCGGCGCCCGCGCTCGAACTGCTCAACGAGATCGGCGCCCAGCGCGTGCACGAGCACGACGTCGGGCTGGCCAACCGGTTCAGGGCCGGGCTGGGGCTGGAGGCGGCCGACTCGGCGATCGTGTCGGTGGAGGCGCCGGGCGAGCGGCTGGCGGCGGCCGGCATCCGCGCCGCGGTGCGCGCCGGCCGGGTCCGGGCGGGCTTCCACGTCTACAACACCGTCGACGACGTCGACCGCGCTCTCGACGTCCTGACCTCGTAGCAGGCCCGGGCACGACGAAGCCCGCCGCCCCTCCCCTGCGGGAGGCGCGACGGGCAGTCGGTCGTTCAGCCGGGGTCAGCGCTCGAAGCGGCGGCCGCCCCCGTTGTTGCGGCGGAACCCGCCGTTGCCGCGCTCCTCGGAACGGAAGCCGCCGCCGGAGCGGAAGCCGTCGCGGGGGGCGCGCTCGTCGGAGCGGGCGGGCCGGTCGCGGTCGCCCGAGAACGGGCGGCCACGGTCGGCGCCGAAGCGGCCGCGGTCGTCGGCGCGGAAACCGCCGCCGCCGCTGCGCTGGCCGTCACGGAACCCGGCGCCACGCGGCCCCTCGGAGCGGTAGCCGCGGTCGTCCTGACGGAACGGCCGGTCCTCGGACCGGAAGCCGCCACGGTCGTCCTGACGGGCGGGACGGTCGTCGGAACGGTAACCACCGCGGTCGTCCTGGCGGGGACGGTCGTCGGAGCGGAAACCGCCGCGCGGCCGGTCGCCACGCCGGCGGTCCTCGCCGAACGTGCGCGGCTCGCCGGAGCGCTGCCCGCCGCCGAACGGCCGCTCGCCCTCGGCGTGCCGGCGCGGACGACGGTCCTCGCCGGACTCCTCGTGGCGTCGCGGACGGCGGTCGTCGCCGCCGGCGAAGGCGCCGTCCTCGTGCCGGCGCGGACGGCGCTCGCCGTCGAACTCGCGGCGCGGACGACGCCCGCCCCGGCGCTCGGCGCCGCCGTGACCGCCCTCACGGCGCGGGCGCAGCGGCTTGCGGACGTCGGGCTCCCACACGGGGATGGCCTCGCCGGTCGGCGTCCTGGCCCCGGCCACCTCGGCCAGCCGGGGGTGCCCCGGGGTGGCCTTGAGCCGGAACGGGTGGATGCCGGCGCGCCTGGTCAGGGCGTCGGTCGAGCGGCGCTCGTTGGGCAGCACCAGGGTGACGACGGTGCCCTTCTCGCCCGCGCGGGCGGTACGGCCGCCGCGGTGCAGGTAGCTCTTGTGGTCCTGCGGCGGGTCGACGTGCAGCACCAGGCTGATGTTGTCGACGTGGATGCCGCGGGCCGCGACGTCGGTGCAGACCAGCACGTTGATCGAGCCCTCGCGGAACTCGGCCAGGATGCGGGTGCGCTGGTTCTGGCGCTTGCCGCCGTGCAGGCCGCCGGCCTTGATGCCGACCCGGGCGAGCTGCTTGCACAGCCGGTCGACGCCGTGCTGGGTGCGGACGAAGATGATCGTACGGCCCTCGCGGTTGGCGATCTCGGCCGTGACGTCGAACTTGTCGTCCCGCGTGACCTGCATCACGTGGTGCTCCATGGTGTCGACCGGCGAGGTCGCCGGAGCCACGGAGTGGGTGATCGGGTCCTTGAGGAAGCGGCGCACCAGCTTGTCGACGTCGCCGTCGAGGGTGGCCGAGAACAGCAGGCGCTGCCCGTCGGTCGGGGTCTGGGCCAGCAGCTCGGTGACGACGGGGAAGAAGCCTAGGTCGCACATGTGGTCGGCCTCGTCGAGGACGGAGACCTCGACCTGCGCCAGCGAGCACTCGCCCTGCCGGATCAGGTCGCCCAGGCGGCCCGGGGTGGCGATCACGATGTCGACGCCGCGGCGCAGGGCCTCGATCTGCTTGCCCATGGACATGCCGCCCACGACGACCTTCATCCGCAGCCCGAGGCCGCGGCCGAGCGGTTCGAGCGCGTCGTGCACCTGAAGGGCCAGCTCACGGGTGGGCACAAGGATCATCGCGCGCGGGTGGCCGGCGGCGGGCCGCACCCCCGCGATGCGAGCCATGGTCGGCAAACCGAAGGCCAGGGTCTTGCCCGAGCCGGTCTGGCCACGGCCCAGGACGTCATGGCCGGCGAGCACGTCGGGGATCGTCGCACTCTGGATGGGGAACGGGCTGTCGATGCCCTGCTTGGCCAGGCCGCTGATGAGCGGCTTGGGAAGGCCGAGCAGTTCGAACTCCGACGGGCCCGCCTCGGGGGCGGTCTCGTCGAACGCGGGCATGACAGCGTCAAGCATGGTCACGAAATTCGTGCCTTTCAGTCGAAGTGGCGCGTCACTTCTGCGAAAGGACGAGCCGGGACATACGGCCTGATGCCGTACAAGTTGCAGTACGCCCGCCATCGAGGCGGGACTTCACAGGGGGGATACACCGGGGCACCGGCCGCAGGCGGCGCGATGACGCGAGATGAGGCGTCTGGTGTATACCTGGTGCCAACGCCGGGGATGTTATCGGATATTCCCTGACTGGGTACGGACCTTCCGAAACCCTTCATCGGCACACTGAAACGGCTGACGCCCAACGCCAGCCGTTACAGCTAGAAAGATCAGACGTTGAAGCCTAGCATACGGAGCTGCTCACGCCCCTCGTCGGTGATTTTGTCGGGGCCCCACGGCGGCAGCCAGACCCAGTTGATCTTCACGTCGGAGACCATGCCCTCCAGGGCGGAGTGGGCCTGGTCCTCGATGACGTCGGTCAGCGGGCAGGCCGCGCTGGTCAGCGTCATGTCAATGGTGGCCACCGGCTGACCGGCGTCGGACGGGTCGAGGTTGAGCCCGTAGATCAGCCCCAGGTCGACGACGTTGATGCCGAGCTCGGGGTCGACGACGTCCTTGAGCGCCTCCATGACCTCCTCGACGGTGGTGTCACCGTCGAAGCCGGTCGGAGTCTCCACAGGCTTGCTCATTGGGCACTCCTCACCACAGCGTCCTTGTAGGCCATCCACGACAGCAGCGCGCACTTGACGCGTGCCGGGAACTTGGCCACGCCCGCGAACGCCACCGCGTCCCCGAGCACTTCCTCGTCGGCCTCGACCTGCCCCCGGCCCTGCATGAGCCGGGTGAACTCGTCGACCACCGACAGCGACTCCTCGACCGTCGAGCCGGTGGCCAGCTCGTGCAGCACGGAGGCGGCCGCCTGGCTGATCGAGCAGCCCTGGCCGTCGTAGGAGACGTCTTCGATCTTACCGGCGTCGCCCACCCTGACCCGCAGCGTGATCTCGTCGCCGCACGTCGGGTTCACGTGGTGAACCTCGGCGTCGTACGGCTCGCGAAGCCCCCGCCCCTGCGGGTGCTTGTAGTGTTCCAGGATCAGCTCCTGGTACATCGACTCGCCGATCATGGCTATGCGAACACCTTCTGAACGTGATGGAGGCCGCGGACCAGGGCGTCGATCTCGCCCGTGGTGTTGTACAGGTAGAACGACGCCCGCGTGGTCGCCGGTATTCCGAACCGCAGGTGCAGCGGGCGCGCGCAGTGGTGCCCGACGCGGACGGCGACCCCGAACTGGTCGTCCAGGATCTGCCCCACATCGTGGGGGTGTATGCCTTCCAGCGTGAACGACAGCGTGCTGCCGCGCTCGTCGAGGGAGTCGGGCCCGATCAGCCGCAGCGACGGCACCTCGCGCAGGGCGTCGAGGGCGTAGGCCGTCAGCGAGCGCTCGTGCGCCTCGATGGCGTCCATGCCGACCGCGGTGAGGTAGTCGACCGCCGCGCCCAGGCCGATGGCCTCGACGATGGGCGGCGTGCCGGCCTCGAACTTGTGCGGGATCGGCGCGTACGTCGAGCGGTCCATCCAGACCGCCTCGATCATCTCGCCGCCGCCCAGGAACGGCGGCATGGCCTCCAGCAGCTCGGTACGGCCCCACAGCACGCCGATGCCCGAGGGACCGACCATCTTGTGGCCGGTGAAGGCCACGAAGTCGGCGCCCAGCGCGGCCATGTCCACCGGGTGGTGCGGCACGGACTGGGAGGCGTCGAGCATGATCAGCGCGCCGACCTCGTGCGCCCGCGCGGCCACGGCGGTGACCGGGTTGACCGTGCCGAGCACGTTCGACTGGTGGGCGATCGAGACGATCTTCGTCCGCTCGGTGACGACGGCCGGGTCGAAGTCGAGCCGCCCGTCGTCGGTGACGCCGAACCACTTCAGCGTCGCGCCGGTGCGCTGCGCGAGCATCTGCCACGGCACGATGTTGGAGTGGTGCTCCATCTCGGAGATGACGATCTCGTCGCCGGGGCCGAGGGTGAAGCGGGGGTCGGTGCTGGCGGGGTTGCCGAAGGAGTAGGCCACGAGGTTGAGGGCCTCGGAGGCGTTCTTGGTGAAGATCACCTCATCGCGCGAGCCCGCCCCGACGAACGCCGCCACCTTGTCGCGCGCGCCCTCGTACGCCTCGGTCGACTCCGAGCCGAGCACGTGCATGGCCCGCCCGACGTTGCTGTAGTGCAGCGCCAGGTGGTCGCGCATGGTGTCGATGACCTGGTTGGGCTTCTGCGAGGAGTTGCCCGAGTCGAGGTAGACGAGCGGGCGCCCGTCGGGCAGCTCGCGGGAGAAGACCGGGAAATCCTTCCTGATCTTCTCCACGTCCAAGCTGGTGGAAGTCATGCAGATGCCTTCGTGTACTGCTCGTAGCCCTCGGCCTCGAGCTTGTCGGCCAGCTCCGGCCCGCCCTCCTCGACGATCCGGCCGCCGGCGAAGACGTGCACGAAGTCGGGCTTCACGTAGCGCAGGATGCGGGTGTAGTGGGTGATCAGCAGCACGCCGGTCTCACCCGTGGAGCGGAAGCGGTTGATGCCCTCGGAGACCACCCGCAGCGCGTCGACGTCGAGGCCGGAGTCGGTCTCGTCGAGCACGGCGATCTTCGGCTTGAGCAGCTCCAGCTGGAGGATCTCGTGGCGCTTCTTCTCGCCGCCGGAGAAGCCCTCGTTGAGGTTGCGCTGGGCGAAGGCGGCGTCGATGGACAGCGCGTCCATGCCGGCCTTGAGGTCCTTGGCGAACTCGCGCAGCTTGGGCGCCTCGCCGCGGACCGAGGTGACGGCCGAGCGCAGGAAGTTCGACACCGACACGCCGGGGACCTCGACCGGGTACTGCATGGCGAGGAACAGGCCGGCGCGGGCGCGCTCGTCGACCGACAGCTCCAGCAGGTCGACGCCGTCGAGCAGCACCTGGCCGCCGGTGATCGTGTACTTGGGGTGACCGGCGATCGCATAGGCGAGGGTGGACTTGCCCGAGCCGTTGGGGCCCATGATGGCGTGCGTCTCGCCGGACTTCACCGTCAGGTTGACGCCGCGCAGGATTTCCTTGTCCTCGACGGCGACCTTGAGGTCACGGATCTCTAGGGTGGACACGTTTATGACTCCTTCGAGAGCGAGACGAGGACGTCGTCGCCGTCGATCTTGACTGTGTAGACGTTCACGGGCTTGGTGGCGGGCGGGCCGGTGGGCTTGCCGGAGCGCACGTCGAAGCACGAGCCGTGCAGCCAGCACTCCAGCGTGCCGTCGTAGACCTCGCCCTCGCTGAGCTTCACCTCGGCGTGCGAGCAGACGTCGTGCAGGGCGAAGACGTCGGCGCCCTTGCGCACCAGCGCCACCGGGGTCTCCCCGACCTCGACGCCGATGACGCCGCCGTCGGGGATGTCGGCGACCTGGCAGACCTTCTCGAAACTCATCGCGCGAGCTCCGCCTCCACCGCGGCCAGCACGCGGTCGCGGATCTCCTCGATCTGGATCTTCTCGATGAGCTGGCCGAGGAAGCCCCTGATGACCAGGCGGCGGGCCTCGTCGTAGGGGATGCCGCGGGCCTGGAGGTAGAAGATGTGCTCGTCGTCGAGGCGGCCCGAGGCCGAGGCGTGCCCGGCTCCGGCGACCTCGCCGGTGAGGATCTCCAGGTTGGGGACCGAGTCGGCGCGGGCGCCGTCGGTGAGGATGAGGTTGCGGTTGAGCTCGTAGGTGTCGGTGCCCTCGGCCTCGACCCTGATGATCACGTCGCCGATCCAGACGGCGTGCGCGTCCTGCCCCTGCAGCGCGCCGCGGTAGTCGACGTTGCTCTTGCAGTTGGGCTGGGAGTGGTCGACCAGGAGGCGGTGCTCCAGGTGCTGGCCGGCGTCGACGAAGTAGACGCCGGACATGTCGGCGTCGCCGCCGGGCGCGGTGTAGGCCACGCTGGGCGAGAGCCGGACCAGGTCGCCGCCGAGGGTCACCACGAAGCTGCGGAAGGTCGCGTCCTTGGCGAGCTGGGCGTGGTGGTGGGAGACGTGCACGGCGTCGTCGTCCCAGTCCTGGAGGCTGACGACCTTGAGGTTGGCGCCGTCGCCGACGACGAACTCGATGTTGTCGGCGTAGACGGCGCTGCCCTTGTGGTCGAGCACGACCACGGCCTCGGCCAGCGGCTCCACCTTGACCACGATGTGGCCGTAGGCGGCGCCGTCGCCCTCACCGGTCAGGGTGAGCACGGTCGGCTTCGAGGTGACGGCCTCGCGCGGCACCGTGATCACGGTCGCCTTCTCGAAGCTGTTCCACGCCTGCGCGCTGACCCGGTCGGTGGGCGTGAACGCCTTGCCGACGCGGGCGTCGTCGCGCCCGACCGTCTCGACGACGACCTCGGGCGCGGCCTCGACGTCGAGGCGCACGTGGCCCACGGGGTCGGCCTTGCCGTTGTGCAGGCCCTTCAGGCGGGACAGCGGCGTGAAGCGCCACGACTCCTCGCGCCCGGTCGGGACCTCGAAGTCGTCCAGGTCGTAGGACGCCTTCTCGTGCAGGGTCGACAGGGGCTTCTCGTTCAGGCCCATCAGCCGACGGCTCCTTCCATCTGCAGCTCGATCAGCCGGTTGAGCTCGAGCGCGTATTCCATGGGCAGCTCGCGGGCGATCGGCTCGACGAAGCCGCGCACGATCATCGCCATGGCCTCGTCCTCGCCGAGCCCGCGGCTCATGAGGTAGAAGAGCTGGTCCTCGCTGACCTTGGAGACCGTGGCCTCGTGGCCCATCGAGACGTCGTCCTCGCGCACGTCGACGTACGGGTAGGTGTCGGAGCGGCTGATCTGGTCGACCAGGAGCGCGTCGCACTTGACGGTGCTGGCGCTGCCGTGGGCGCCCTCCTCGATCTGCACGAGACCGCGGTAGGAGGTGCGGCCGCCGCCGCGCGCCACCGACTTGGAGATGACGCTGGAGCTGGTGTTGGGCGCCAGGTGCACCATCTTGGAACCGGCGTCCTGGTGCTGGCCCTCGCCGGCGAAGGCGACGCTCAGCGTCTCGCCCTTGGCGTGCTCGCCCATCAGGTAGACGGCCGGGTACTTCATCGTGACCTTGGAGCCGATGTTGCCGTCGATCCACTCCATGGTCGCGCCCTCGTAGGCGACGGCGCGCTTGGTGACCAGGTTGTAGACGTTGTTCGACCAGTTCTGGATGGTCGTGTAACGGCAGCGGGCGTTCTTCTTCACGATGATCTCGACGACCGCGCTGTGCAGCGAGTCGGAGGAGTAGATCGGCGCGGTGCAGCCCTCGACGTAGTGGACGTAGGAGTTCTCGTCCACGACGATCAGGGTGCGCTCGAACTGGCCCATGTTCTCGGTGTTGATCCGGAAGTAGGCCTGCAGCGGGATCTCGACCTCGACGTTCGGCGGCACGTAGATGAACGAGCCACCGGACCACACGGCGGTGTTGAGCGCGGCGAACTTGTTGTCGCCGACCGGGATCACCGAGCCGAAGTACTCCTTGAAGAGCTCCTCGTGCTCCTTCAGGCCCGTGTCGGTGTCGACGAAGATGACGCCCTTCTCCTCAAGGTCCTCACGGATCTTGTGGTAGACGACCTCCGACTCGTACTGGGCCGCGACGCCGGCGATGAGGCGCTGCTTCTCCGCCTCGGGGATGCCGAGCTTGTCGTAGGTGTTCTTGATGTCGGCGGGCAGCTCGTCCCAGGAAGCGGCCTGCTTCTCGGTCGAGCGCACGAAGTACTTGATGTTGTCGAAGTCGATGCCGGTGAGGTCGGAGCCCCAGGTGGGCAGCGGCTTCTTGTCGAACAGGCGGAGGCCCTTCAGGCGAAGGTCGAGCATCCACTCCGGCTCGTTCTTGAGCGCGGAGATGTTGCGGACGACCTCCTCGGACAGGCCACGCTTGGCCGCCGCGCCCGCGGCATCCGGGTCGGCCCAGCCGAACTTGTAATTCCCGAGGCCTTCCAGCTCCGGGCGGTCGGTGACAGTCACCTTCCGGTCTCCTTGCTCTTGTCTCTGTGTGCGGATTCAGCCAGCGACTTGGGGCTCACGTGGGTCGTGCAGACCCCGTCGCCGTGCGCGATCGTGGCCAGGCGCTGCACCGGGGTGCCGAGCAGTTGCGCGAACGCCTCCGTCTCGGCCTCGCAGAGCTGCGGGAACTCCGCGGCCGCGTGAGCCACCGGGCAGTGGTGCTGGCAGAGCTGGTCGCCGCCCGACTTGGCCTTGCTGGCCGAGGCGGCGTACCCCTCTGCCGACAGCGCCTGCGCCAGCACCTGTACGCGCTGGTCCGCCGGCACCGTCCGCATGACCGGCTCCAGCCGCGTCAGCAGGCTCGACACCTGCGAGCGGGCGAAGTCGGTCACGGCTTCTCGCCCCATGCGCTCGGCCAGGAAGCGGAGTGCGCTCCCGGCGAGGTCGTCATAGGCGTGCTCGAAAGCACTGCGCCCCGCGTCGGTGATGGCGAACAGCTTGGCGGGCCGTCCGCGCCCGCGCTGACCGCGCGGCCTGACCGTGCGAGGCTCTATCATTCCCTCGGCCAGCAACGCGTCGAGGTGCCTGCGCACCGCGGCGGGCGTCAGCCCCAGCCGCTCGCCGAGCGAGGCGGCCGTCACGGGACCATGCTCAAGGATCAGCCTAGCGACGCGCGCGCGGGTGCTGCGCTCGCTACCGGGCTCGATCGTGGGCATGTTTTTCACAACATCAGTGTGCCGTAATTCCTTCCCGCTGCACAAACGAATCGGAGCAGGCCACCAATGGAATTGCTCACGCAGGTAAGGCTTACCTAACCTTTCGGCGTCCCAGGATCGCGAACGCGAGCGTGGAGCAGACGATGAGGCCGAGCATCACGCAGGCCATCGGCACGGCCGTGCCCTCGCCGGCCAGGCCGACCAGCGGGGCCGCCACGGCGCCCAGCGCGAACTGCAGCACGCCGAGCAGCGCCGAGGCGCTGCCGGCGATCTGGGCGGGCTGCCCGGCCAGCGCCAGCGCGCCGGTGCCGGGCAGGACGAGCCCCTGACCCAGCATGATCACGAACAGGCCCGCCACGATGCCGGCCAGGCCGAGCCCGGTGAGCGCGGCGGTCAGCAGCAGCCCGGCGCCCACCAGGCCGGTGACCAGGCCCGCGACGACCAGGCGGGCGGGCTCCACGCGGCCCGACAGGCGGCCGCCGAGCTGGGCCATCGCGGTCAGGCCGAGCGCGTTGAGCCCGAAGATGAGCGAGTACTGCTGCGGGGTGGCGCCGTACACCTGCTGGAGCACGAACGGCGAGCCGGAGATGTAGCCGAACATCGCCGCGAAGGCCAGCCCCGCGGTGAGGGCGCAGCCCATGAACGAGCGGTCGCGCAGGAGCTGCCAGAAGGTGCGCACGGTGTGCCCCAGGCCGCCGCTCTCGCGCCGGTCGGCGGGCAGCGTCTCGCGCACCCCCGGCAGCACGGCCAGCAGCAGCACGAGCCCGGCGACGCTGAGCGCCACGAACACGCCGCGCCAGGAGGTGAAGGCGAGCAACTGGGCCCCGGCGATGGGGGCGAGGATCGGCGCCAGGCCGCTGACCAGCATCAGCGTGGCGAAGATGCGGGCGATGGCGGCGCCGTCGTACAGGTCGCGGACGACCGCGCGCACGATGACCAGCGCCGCCCCGCCCAGGACGCCCTGCAGCAGCCGCAGGACGATCAGCACGGGCACCGACGGCGCGAACGCGCACAGCAGCGAGGCCACCATGAACCCCGACACGCCCACGATCAGCGGGACGCGCCGCCCGCGCACGTCGCTGACCGGGCCGGCGACGACCTGGCCGACGGAGACGCCGATCAGACAGGCGGTGAGGGTGAGCTGGACCTGCGCGGGAGCGCTGAGCATCTCCTCGGTGATGGCGGGCAGGGCGGGCAGGTACATGTCGATGGACAGCGGGCCGATCGCCGACAGCGCGCCCAGGATGACCAGCAGCAGCCCCCGCCTCCCGCCCTTGGTCTCGCCCTTGCTCCCAATGGCGGCGGACGCGGCTTCTGCCACGGACATGCGTGAACCCCTTCCCCTCGCAGGCCGATGACCCACGAGGGCCGAGGGATCAAACCGGGATTCGGTCCTCCTAATTCCCGGTTATCAGATATTTCATGATGTTTCGTTGAGCTGGATGACCCCGAACGCCGCGCCCTGCGGATCGATGAGCTGCGTGAACCGGCCGGGCGGCGCCTCGGTCACGCCGGTGAGCACGTCGGCGCCCGCGTCGGCGGCGGCGTGCAGGGCCGCGTCGAGGTCGGCGACCGCGAAATAGGTCAGCCAGAACGACGGCAGCTCCGCCGGGGCCTCGTCGGGCATCGGGATCATCCCCGCGACGGCCGCCTCCCCCGTCACCCACTCGGTGTACGCCATGCCGCCCAGGTCGGACGTGCGGGACGTCCAGCCGAAGACCGCCGAGTAGAAGCGCTCGGCGGCCGGCGCGTCCCGCGTGCACAGCTCGTTCCAGCAGAACGCGCCGGGCTCGTCGACCAGCTCCGCCCCCGCGTGGGCGGCCGCCTGCCAGGCGCCGGCGGACGAGCCGTCGGGGGCCCGCAGGACGACCATGGTGCCCTCGTCGAAGACCGCCATGGGCTCCGCCACGACGGTGCCGCCGGCGTCCCTGACCCGGCTGGCCAGCGCGGCGGCGTCGTCGGTGGCGACGTAGGTGTTCCAGAGCGAGGTGCCGCCGCCGTCGCGGAGGGGGCCGATCCCGGCGACCTTGCTGCCCTCGTGGACGAACATCCCGTAGCCGCCGGCCGCCGGGTCGTCGACCATGTCGGCCCGCCAGCCGAACAGGTCCCCGTAGAACCGGACCGAGCCGGGGACGTCGGTGCTGGCCAGGTCCACCCAGCACGGAACTCCTGGGTCGTATGCACTGCGTCGCGACATGTGGAGCTCATCGCCGTCCTTCCCCCGGTTCTCACGCCTTTCCGGGGAACGGTCCGGTCAAGGGCCGTCCATTTCCGGGCAGGGCCGTCCGACGGGCGTTCGCCGGGCGCGTACCTGGGGGCCGGACCGCCCGGCGCAGTCCCTAAACTCGTGGCCATGGATTCCCCAGCCGTCGAGATCGTCGACCTGGTCAAACGCTACGGCGGCCGGACCGCCCTCGACGGCCTCACCCTGCGGGCCGGCCGCGGCGCGGTCACCGCCGTCCTCGGGCCCAACGGCGCGGGCAAGACGTCCACGGTCGAGATCTGCGAGGGGTTCCGCAACGCCGACTCCGGCACGGTCCGGGTGCTCGGCCTGTCGCCCACGCAGCCCGAGCTACGGCCGCGCGTCGGGGTGATGCTCCAGGCCGGCGGGGTGCCGCCGGCGATGCGCTGCGCCGAGTGGCTGCGCCTGGTCGCGCGCTTCTACGCCCGTCCCCACGACCCCGGGGCGCTGCTGACCCGGCTCGGGCTGGCCGAGCACGCGCGCACCCCCTACCGGCGGCTGTCGGGCGGGCAGCAGCAGCGGCTGTCGCTGGCCGCGGCCGTGATCGGCAGGCCGGAGCTGGTGTTCCTCGACGAGCCGACCGCCGGGCTCGACCCGCAGGCCCGGCACGCCTGCTGGGACCTGGTCGGCGAGCTGCGCGGCGCCGGGGTGTCGGTGGTGCTGACCACCCACCACATGGAGGAGGCCGAGCGGCTGGCCGACCACGTCGTGATCATCGACAGGGGGCGCGTGGTGGCCGAGGGCAGCCCGGCCTCGCTGACCGGGGCCGAGCGGCAGCTCAGGTTCAGGGCCAGGCCGGGGCTCACGCTGGAGGAGCTGCTCAACGCGCTCCCGGTGGGCAGCGCGGCCAAGGAGTCGCCGGCCGGCCACTACATCATCGAGGGCCAGGTGGGGCCCGAGCTGCTGGCCACCGTCACGGCCTGGTGCGCGGCGGAGGGCGTCACGGCCGACGACCTGCGCATCGAGCGCCGTACCCTCGAAGACGTCTTCCTCGAACTGACCGGCAGGGAGCTGCGATGACCCCCGTGCTCGACCTCTCCCCCGCGCCGGGCGCCGCGCCGTTCCCGCGCATGGTGCTCGCGCAGGCCGGCTCGGAGGTCCGCACGATGCTCCGCAACGGCGAGCAGCTCCTGCTCACCCTGATCATCCCGGTGCTGCTGCTGGTCGGCTTCTCGCTGGCGCCGCTGGTCGACGTCGGCGGCGGCCGGCGGGTCGACTTCCTGGCGCCCGGCGTGCTGGCCCTGGCCGTCATGTCCACGGCCTTCACCGGGCAGGCCATCGGCACGGGCTTCGAGCGCCGCTACGGCGTGCTCAAGCGGCTGGGCGCGACCCCGCTGTCCAGGGCCGGGCTCATGCTGGCCAAGACGGCCGCGGTGGTGGCCGTGGAGGTCATCCAGGCGGCGGTGATCGTGGCCGTGGGGCTGGCGCTGGGCTGGCGTCCCCACGGCTCGTTCCTGGCCGCCGCGGTGCTGGTCGTGCTGGGCACGGCGGCCTTCAGCGGCCTCGGCCTGCTCATGGCGGGCACGCTGCGGGCCGAGGCGACGCTGGCCGCGGCCAACCTGGTCTACCTGGTGCTGCTGGGCGCGGGCGGGGTGATCTTCCCGCAGTCGAAGTTCCCCGAGGGCGCGCGGCCGGTCCTGGAGCTGCTGCCGATCTCGGCGCTGACCGGGGGCCTGCGCGCGGTGCTCGCCCAGGGGGCGGCGCTGCCGCTGGGGCCGGTGCTCGTCCTGGCCGGCTGGGCCGTGCTGACCCTGGCGCTGGTCTCGCGGCTGTTCCGCTGGGAGTGAAGGGGCTGTCCCGCTGGGGGTGAGGCGGCACGCCACCCCGCGTGCGGAGATGTCGTCCGAGGTCAGTACGCTCTGGACGACCGCCCCACCTTCCGCGCGAGGAGTCCCGTGACCGACTTCGCCCTCGACGATCCCTTCGATCGCCGCCCGGCGCTGCCCCGGCCCGGCCGCCTGCTGCGCCAGGCCGCGGACTCGATCCCGCCCTCGTCGCTCGTCCTGCTGTCCATCGTCTCGGTGCAGCTCGGGGCCGCGTTCGCCAAGAACCTGTTCGCCGTGCTGCCGCCGAGCGCCGTGGTGTTCCTGCGCATCGCGGCGGGCGGCCTGATCATGGCCGCGGTGGCCAGGCCGAAGCTGCGGGGGCTCGGGTGGCGCGACTGGGCGGTAGGTGCCGGTTTCGGCCTGACGCTCGCGCTGATGAACCTGTCGTACTACGAGGCCCTGTCGCGGCTGCCGATGGGCGTCGCGGTGGCGATCGAGTTCCTCGGCCCGCTGGGCGTGGCCGTGGCCGCCTCCCGGCGCCGGCTCGACCTGGCCTGGATCGGCCTGGCGGGCCTCGGCGTGGCACTGCTGGCGCCCTGGGGGCAGCAGGCGTCGGCGGCGTGGTGGCTCGGCATCGGGTTCGCCATGGTGGCGGGCGCGTGCTGGGCGGCCTACATCCTGCTGTCGGCGGCGGCCGGACGGCGTTTCCCGGGCACGACCGGACTGTCGTTCGCGATGATCGTCTCGACCCTGGTGATCGCGCCGGTGGGCGTCACGACCGGTGGCGCCGACCTGCTGCAGCCGTCGTTGCTGCTGATCGGGCTGGGCGTGGGGCTGCTGTCGTCGGTGATCCCGTACTCGCTGGAGCTCCACGCGCTGCGGCGCATGCCCAAGCACGTGTTCGGCATTCTGATGAGCCTGGAGCCGGCCGTGGCGGCGCTGGCGGGCGTGCTGGTGCTGGGTGAAGTCCTGCACGTGCAGCAGTGGGCGGCGATCGTGTGCGTCGTGGCCGCGAGCCTCGGCTCGACCAGGATGACCGGGCGGTAGCCGCCGCTGGGCGGTAGGAACGCCCGAGGAGGTGCCGCCGCGCGCCCGCGGGGATGGGGATCTCTCGGGCGCGCGGCGGAGGGCTCGGCTTGAGGTGGGCGGGTCGCCGAGCCCGGTGAAGGTCAGCGGATGCGGGCATCCGCGTGACCGGGCCTGTGAGGCTTCACGTAGATCAGTTCGTGAAAGCTTTCACAAACACATTACCTCAAAACGGATAAACCCTCTTAACTCGGACGGTAAAGAAACGCGGCGGGCGTCAGTGCTCGGCCCAGATGCCCCGGACGTGACCGATGTGCTCGCCCATCAGGTGGCCGACCGCCTTGCCGTCGCCGCTCTTGAGGGCGTCGAGCATGGCCAGGTGCTCCCGGGCGGAGTCGGTCAGCGAGCCGCGCTCGGCCAGCTGCGACAGGCCGTAGAGCCGGGCCCGGTTGCGCAGGTCGCGCACCACCTCCACCAGGTGGACATTGCCCGCCAGCGCCAGCAGCTCCAGGTGGAAGCGCAGGTCGGCGTCGATGTAGGCGAGCAGGTCGGCCCGGTCGGCGGCCGTGACGATCTCCTCGGCGATCGGGCGCAGCCGTTCGAACTCCTCGGCGCGGGCGCTGTCGGCCAGCCGCGCGACGGTGGGCACCTCGATCAGCTCGCGGATCTGGGTCAGCTCGTCGAGGTCGCGGTCGGACAGCTCGGTCACCCGGAAGCCCTTATTGCGCACGGCCTCGACCAGGCCCTCCTTGGCCAGGTCGAGCATGGCCTCGCGGACCGGCGTGGCCGAGACGCCGAACTGCGCGGCGAGCACGGGCGCGGAGTAGACGACCCCCGGCCGCATCTCACCGGTGATCAGCGCGGCCCGCAGCGCGTGCGCGACCTGCTCGCGCAGGCTCTGCCGCTCCCCCACCATCGGCAGGTCGAGCCGGTCCTCGGCAGCCATCCGCCTTCCCTCCTACTTCCACGCCTCGTACGCGGCCGCGGCGACCACCAGGTCCTGCCACGCCATGCCCGTGCTCTTGAACACCCGCGGGCCCGGACCGGCCACCACCCTTCCGGCGATCAGCTCGGCGAGGTTCCCGGCGAGATGACCAGAGGTGATCGTACCGTGGCGGATCGGGATGATCACGTCGCCGGCTTCTTCCAGGGCGGCCGATCTGGCCTCGACGACCACGGTGGCGCGGGCGACGAGGTCGCCGTCGAGCTCGCGGACGCCGGGCTCGTGCGACCCGACCGCGACCACGGTGACGCCGTCCCGGGCGAGCTTACCGGGGAACAGCGGCTGCGCGGCCGTGGTGCAGCAGGCGATGAGGTCGGCGGCCCGGATCGCGTCGGCCACCGCGCCGGGCAGCGCCGCGGCGTCGGCGGTGTCGGCTTCGGCGGTGGGAGCTCCGGCGGTCAAGGGCTCGGTGGTCGGAGGGCCGGCGGTCAGGGGGGCGGCGGTCAGGTCCAGGGCGCGGCAGCGGGCGGCCAGGGCGGCGGCGCGGGCCGGGTCGCGGCCCACGATCGTGACGTGCTCGACGGGCCGCACCTCGCGCAGGGCCAGGACGTGCCCGTACGCCTGCGGCCCGCTGCCGAACACCACCAGGCGGCGCGCGTCCGGCTCGGCCAGGCGGGCGACGGCCAGGGCGGAGACGGCGGGCGTGCGCAGGGACGTGAGCGCGATGCCGTCCAGGGCGGCCAGCGGGGCCAGGGTCGGGCCGTCCAGCAGCAGGTACGTCCCCTGGATGCGGGGCAGCCCGCGCCCGGGATTGGCGGGCGTGACGGTGACGGCCTTGACCCCGGCGTAGCGGCCGGCGGCGGCGGGCATGAGCAGGAGCTGCCCGGCCGGCAGGTCCACGGCCGGCCGCCGGGGCGTCAGCTCGGGGTCGAGCCCGTCGCGCAGGGCCTGTTCGAGGACGGCCACCGCGCGGCCGACCGGCACCAGCCGGTCCAGCACCGGCCCGTCGATGTAGGGAAGAGCGCTCATCGCAGCGTGAACCCCGTTCCGATCGGGTCGTCGGGATCGAGCTCGAAGACGTGCCGGCCGGTGCGGTAGGCCATGCCCTCGATCTCCGGCACGATCCCCTCGGCCGTCACCCCGGCCACCCGCGCCCGGAAGACCGACCCGACGACGCTCTCGTGCACCAGGGTGCCGCGCAGGCCCGCCTCGTGCAGCAGCGCCATCCTGGCGGCGGTGCCCGACCCGCAGGGCGACCGGTCCACCTCGCCGTCGGCGAAAACGGTGACGTTGCGCTGCCGGACGCTCCCGTCGCCAGCCGCCGGCCCGCCGTCCGGCAGGTCGTCGTAGAAGATCACGCCGTAGACGCCGGACAGGCGGTCGTCGCGGGGGTGGCGGGTGGCGGGGTGGCCGGCCAGGGCGGACTTGATGCGGCGGGCGTGCCCGACGAGGGCGGTCAGGTGGCGGGGCTCGACGGACAGGCCCACCTCTCCAGCCGAAATAGACGCATAAATCGCCCCGCCGTACGAAATATCAACCTTCGTTCCGGCGGCGGCCACGTCCCGGGCGATCACGTACGAAGGGACGCTCACGAACGTCACCCCCGCCACCCGCCCGCCCGAGCACCGCACCCGCGCCCTGACCCGCCCCGACGGCACGTCCACCACCACGTCGGTCTCCCCGTCGGGGTCGGCCTCGACCAGCCCCTCCTGCACCGCGTAGGCCCCGAGGGCGATCGTGCCGTGCCCGCAGGCGGTGGAGAAGCCGTCCTTGTGCCAGAACAGCGCGCCGAGATGCGCCCCGGCGTCGTCGGGCGGGACCAGGAAGCAGCCGTACATGTCGGCGTGCCCGCGCGGCTCGTGGCACAGCAGCCGCCTGACGTGGTCGGCGTGCGCGGGCGCGTTCTCCCGCCGGGTGGGCACGTCCGGCCCGGGGATCTCGGGTACGCCCCCGGTCACGATCCGGAACGGCTCGCCGCCCGTGTGGTAGTCGACAGTAGTGATCACAGTTCGAAAGCCCTCCGGGACCGGGTCGAGGAAGCCGCCAGGAGTAACATGTCACATTGTCACGTTCCGGAGAAGCCCCTGACGGGACCGTGCCACCCGGCCCGTACCATCGTTGACGTGAAGGAATCCACCGGCCGCCCCAACGTCCTGGTCCGCGCACTGCGCTCGTTCTGGGCGCCGACCGCGCGCTCGATGCGCGGCTGGGCGCTGGCCTCCGTGGTGGCCAACGCGGGCATCGCGGTGACCGGCGCGGGCGTGCGGGTGACCGGTTCCGGGCTCGGCTGCCCGACCTGGCCGAGGTGCACGCCCGACAGTTTCGTGCCGATCGCCCATCCCGAGACGTCGATGCTCACGATGCTCATCGAGTTCGGCAACCGGCTGCTGACGTTCCTGGTGCTGGCGGTGGGCGCGGCGTGCGTCATCGCGGCGCTGCGCCTGGTCCCGCGCCGGCGGGCGCTGGTCCGCCTGGCGCTGCTGCAGCCGGCGGGCGTGCTGGCCCAGGCGCTGTGGGGCGGGCTGGTGGTCCGGAGCGCGCTCAACCCGTTCACGGTCGGCATGCACTTCCTGATCTCCATGGCCCTGATCGCCGCCTGCTGGACGCTCTACGCCCGCGCCGGCGAGGGCGACGGCCCGGCCGCGCGGGTCGCCCACCGCGACGTCCGGCGGCTCGGCCACGCGCTGCTCGCGGCCACGGCGGTGCTGCTGGTGGCGGGGGTGGTGGTCAGCGGCACCGGCCCGCACTCGGGCGACGTCATCGCCTCGCGGTTCGGCTTCGACATCGAGACCGTGGCCCGGCTGCACGCCGACATCGTCTACGTGGTCGTCGGCCTGACGTTCGCGCTGCTGTTCGCGCTGCGCGCGACCGGCGCGCCCCGGGTCGCCAGGCGGGCCGCGCTCGGGCTGTTCGTCGTGGAGCTGGGCCAGGGCGTGATCGGCTACACCCAGTACTTCCTGGCCGTGCCGGCCGCGCTGGTGCTGCTGCACGTGCTCGGCGCCTCACTGGTGTGGATCGCCGCGCTGCGGGTGGTCACCTCGCTGCGCAGCAGAGGCCCGCTGGAGGCCCCGGCGGCCGCCGCTCACACGGAAGCGCCCGCTCCGGTCTGACCGTTGTGCGATGGTATGGGGTGTGCTGCGACTCCCTAGTCTCTCGCGCAGGCTGCTGCGCCGTACGTACCAGGGGCTGGTGCTGGTCAGCGTGCTCGCGCTGGCGCCCATGACGTGGGCCTGGCTCGACAGCTCGCCGCACCGCGTGGTGGCCGGCACCGGCGGCTGGCTGGGCCGGGTGCCGCCCGCGCAGGTCGCGCTGGTGCTCGGCGCGGGGTTGTGGCGCACGCAGCCCACGCCCATGCTGGCCCGCCGGCTCGACGTGGCCGCCGAGCTCTACCGGGCGGGCAAGGTGCGGGCGCTGCTGCTGTCGGGCGACAACAGCCGCAAGGAGTACGACGAGCCCACCGCCATGCGCGACTACCTGCTGCGCAAGGGCGTGCCGGCCGGCGTGATCGTGCTCGACTACGCCGGGTTCGACACCTGGGACTCCTGCGTACGGGCCCGCCGGGTGTTCGGCGCCGAGCGGGTCACCGTCGTCACCCAGGTCTTCCACCTGCCGAGGGCCGTCGCGCTGTGCCGGACGGCCGGCCTGGAGACCTTCGGCGTGGGCGACGACTCCACCCGCCAGTGGGCGGCCGCCACGTACGCCTACGCCACCCGGGAGCTGCTGGCCACCGGCAAGGCCGTCGTGGACGCGCTGGTGCTGCACTCCGACCCGGTCTACCCCGGCCCGCGCGAGGTCTCGCTGACCGAGATCCTGGCTCAGCGGGGCGCGCCGGGCGCGTAACCGGGCGGCGGGGTGCCCCTGGCCATCCGCCGGGCGTGCACGGGCGGCACCGGGAAGTCGGCGCGGGCGGTGCTCATGCACTCCAGCAGGGCTCGCTGCTCCTCGTGGAAGGCCTGCTCGTCGACGATGTGGCGGGCCGCCCGCTCGTGCAGCAGGCCCAGCTCGGTGGCGGCGAGCTGGTAGTCGCGCATGGCGCGCACCCCTCGTTTGCCGCCGTAGGCCCTGGCCCACTGCCTGGCCTGGCGGCGCCTGGCGAACGTGGACAACATGTAGATGTCGGCCGGCCCGACCAGCCTGGTCGGCTCGTACGGCGGCAGGTAGGTCTGGATGAGCGCGACGATGCGCCGCCGGTCCCTGAACACCACGCCGATCAGCACGACGAGCACCACCAGCAGCGCCAGGTAGGCCACCACGAGCCCGGGGAAGCCGCCGTAGGAGGCCAGGCCGTTCCACAGGCCGTGCAGGATCATCGCCCCCGACCAGCCGGCCAGCACCAGGAACACCCGCTCGGGCCCCTGGCGCTGGGCCGCGTAGGCGACGGCCACCCCGATCATCGAGCTGAACAGCGGATGGGCGAAGGGCGACAGGATGCCGCGCAGCACCACGGTGACCGCCAGGCTGCTGACGCCGTTGCCGTTGAGCGCCGACAGGTAGTAGCTGACGTTCTCGCTCATGGCGAAGCCGAGGCCGACCATGCTGGCGTAGATGACGCCGTCGGTGGGGCCGTCGAGCTCGGCCCGGCGGAACTTGAGCAGGCCGAGCAGCACCAGGCCCTTCATCGTCTCCTCGACCACCGGCGCGCCGAAGGTGGCCGCCAGGTTGCGGGCGCTGGTCGGCGAGAGCTTGGCGGTGTCGATGAAGTAGTGGAGGTTGAGCGAGTTGATCGCGCCGGCGACCAGCACGGCGATGCCCGCGCCCCAGGCGAAGGCGAAGATCAGGTTGCTGCGCGGCTCCGGCTCCATGCGGTCGAGCGCCAGCACGGCGGCCAGCAGCAGCGGCACCGGCGCCAGGGCGAGCCCGAGCGCGATGAAGAACTGCACCGGCTCGCCGTTGATCACGTCGAAGGAGAACGAGACCAGGGCGCAGATGCCGGTGAGGACCAGCCCGGTGATCAACGCGAACGACGGGCGGTCCTTCAACACCCAGCGTGGATCACGGGTCGCCATACCGTGACTTTAACGGATCGAAGGGCCGGGGTCCGTGCCGACCGCCCGCGCGGGACAGCCACTCCTCACCGTCCGGACACGCGCCTGGCGGCCCTCGCGCACGGCGGTCGGGACGGTCACGGCGCTCAGGCCAGCAGCGGGTCGATCGCGACGGCGAGGAAGAGCAGCGCGAGGTAGGCGTTGGACCAGTGGAAGAAGCGCATCGGGCGCAGGTCGACGCCGCTCTTGCCGGCGTTGAGCCGGGCCAGCAGGCGGTGGACCTCCCACAGGCAGACCACGCCGAGCACGACCGCGACGACCGGGTAGAACAGCGTGGTGCCGGCCACCGGCCACAGGGCCAGCGAGCACAGCACGGTCGCCCAGGTGTAGGCGACGGACTCCAGGATCACCCGCCGCTCGGTGGCCACCACGGGCAGCATCGGCACGTTGGCCGCCGCGTAGTCCTCCTTGTAGCGCATGGCGAGGGTCCAGGTGTGGGGCGGCGTCCAGAAGAACACCACGCCGAACAGCACCAGGGGCGCCCAGTCGAGCCGCTCGGTGATGCCCGCCCAGCCGATCATGACCGGCATGCAGCCCGCGATGCCGCCCCAGACGATGTTCTGGGCCGTGCGGCGCTTGAGCACCATCGAGTAGACGATGACGTAGAACAGGATCGCGCCGGTGGACAGCGCCGCGGCCAGCCAATTGGTGGTGAGCCACAGGCCAACAGTGGACAAAATCCCCAGGACGATCCCGAAGATCAGCGCGCCGCGCGGCGACACCTGGTGCCTGGCCAGCGGCCGGCGGCGGGTGCGGCGCATCTTCTGGTCGATGTCGCGGTCGACGTAGCAGTTGAGCGCGTTGGCGCTGCCCGCCGACAGGGTGCCGAAGACCATGACGGCGATCGACTTCCACAGCGGCGGCAGGCCGCCGGCCGCCAGGAACATCACCGGGAGGGTCGTGATCAGCAGCAGCTCGATGATCCGCGGCTTGGTGAGCGCGACGTAGGCCTTCACGACCATGCCGAACGTGCGCGGCGCCCCGGGCTCGGTCGAGGGAGCCGTGGCCTGCCTGTTGGTCAGCACCGTCAAGGCGCTTCCAGCCTGTGCGGAGTCAACGCGTAACCTCTGATTAGAGCGGATCGATGAGTGGCGCCGTGGCGCCTCTGCGAACAAACAAACTGTAGTCGCAGGGGCGGACGGTCCGGCCAATGGGGGGCTTGCGCCATTCATGGACACGCGAGGGTGGAATGGGAATCGATCGCCAGCTCCACTCGGTTAGGGTCCCGTGTGGGCGGGATAGCCAACAGGTACTGCCAAATGACAACTAGATTCCGGAGATCGAGCACTTGAGCACCGAACTCGTGCCAGCCCTTGAATGGACCGACCTCGACAAGAAGGCCGTCGACGTCGTCCGGGCCCTGGCGATGGACGCAGTGGAGAAGGCGGGCTCGGGTCATCCCGGCACCGCCATGAGCCTGGCCCCCGCCGCATACCTGCTGTTCCAGCGCGTGATGCGTCACGACCCCAGCGACCCCAACTGGGCGGGCCGCGACCGGTTCGTGCTGTCGTGCGGCCACACCAGCCTGACGCTCTACATCCAGCTCTACCTGTCGGGCTACGGCCTGACGCTCGACGACCTGCGGCGGCTGCGCCAGTGGGACAGCCTGACCCCGGGGCACCCCGAGCACGGCCATACCGCCGGCGTGGAGACCACCACCGGCCCGCTCGGGCAGGGCCTGGGCAACGCGGTCGGCATGGCGATGGCGGCCCGCCGCGAGCGCGGCCTGTTCGACCCCGACGCCGAGCGCGGCGCCTCGCCGTTCGACCACCACATCTGGTGCTTCGTCAGCGACGGCGACATCGAGGAGGGCATCAGCCACGAGGCCAGCGCCCTGGCCGGCCACCAGAAGCTCGGCAACCTCGTCGTCCTGTACGACGACAACCACATCTCGATCGAGGACGACACCCTCATCGCCAAGTCCGAGGACGTCGTCAAGCGCTACGAGGCCTACGGCTGGCACACCGAGAGCGTCGACTGGACCGCCGGCGGCGAGTACGAGGAGGACGTCCAGGCGCTGTACGAGGCGCTGGAGGCGGCCAAGGCCGAGACCGACCGGCCCTCCTTCATCCGGCTGCGCACGATCATCGGCTGGCCGGCGCCGAACAAGAAGAACACCGGCAAGATCCATGGCGCGGCCCTGGGCGAGGCGGAGATCGCCGCGACCAAGGAGATCCTGGGCATGGACCCGGCCAAGAGCTTCGACGTGCCGGCCGAGGTGCTGCAGCACGCCCGCGAGGTGGTCGCGCGCGGCCGTACCGAGCGCGCCGAGTGGGACAAGGGTTACGCCGAATGGCGCCTGGCCAACCCCGAGCGGGCCAAGGAGTTCGACCGCATCTCCCACCGCGAGCTGCCCGCCGGCTGGGCCACGGCCCTGCCGGAGTTCGAGACCGGCTCCTCGATGGCCACCCGCAAGGCCAGCGGCGAAGTGCTCGGCGCGCTGGCGCCGGTGCTGCCCGAGCTGTGGGGCGGCTCGGCCGACCTGGCCGAGTCGAACCTGACCACGATGAAGGGCGAGCCGTCCTTCATCCCCGAGGAGTACCAGACAAAGGACTTCCCCGGTAACCGCTACGGCCGCACGCTGCACTTCGGCATCCGCGAGCACGCCATGGGCGCGATCCTCAACGGCATCGCCCTGCACGGCGGCACCCGCCCCTACGGCGGCACGTTCCTGGTCTTCTCCGACTACATGCGCCCCTCGGTGCGCCTGGCCGCGCTGATGAAGCTGCCGGTCACCTACGTCTGGACGCACGACTCCATCGGCCTGGGCGAGGACGGCCCCACCCACCAGCCGATCGAGCACCTGTGGGCGCTGCGCGCCATCCCCGGCCTCGACGTCGTCCGCCCTGCTGACGCCAACGAGACCGCGCATGCGTGGAAGACGATCCTGGAGCACACCGACCGTCCCGCCGCCCTGGCTCTGACCAGGCAGAACGTGCCGGTCTACGAGGGCACGAGCGCCGAGGGCGTGGCTCGCGGCGGCTACGTGCTGCGCGAGGCGTCCGACGGCCAGCCGCACGTGATCATCATCGCCACCGGCAGCGAGGTCGAGGTGGCCGTGCAGGGCCGCGAGCTGCTGGAGGCGCAGGGCATCCCGGCACGAGTGGTGTCGATGCCGTGTGTCGAGTGGTTCAACGGGCAGGACTCCGCTTACCGGCAGACCGTCCTGCCGAGCTCGATCAGGGCTCGGGTCGCGGTCGAGGCCGGCGTCGCGCTCGGCTGGCACCAGTTCGTCGGCGAGTGCGGCGAAGTGGTCAGCCTGGAGCACTTCGGCGCCTCGGCGCCGTACAAGACGCTGTACGAGCAGTTCGGGCTCACGGCCGAGCGCGTGGCGGCCGCGGCCAAGGCGAGCCTCGCCAAGCTGGGTCAGGACAAGGGCGAGACGACGGGAAACTGAGAAGAGTATGAGCGAGAACCTCAACAAGCTGTCCGGCCAGGGCGTTTCCATCTGGCTCGACGACATCAGCCGCGAACGGCTGCGCACGGGCAACCTCGACCAGCTGATCCGCGAGAAGAACGTCGTCGGGGTCACCTCCAACCCGACGATCTTCGCCAGCGCGCTCAGCAAGGGCGACGCCTACAACGCCCAGCTCCACGACCTGGCCGTGCGCGGCGTCACCGTGGAGGAGGCCGTCCGCGCCATCACCACGTACGACATCCGCTGGGCCGCCGACGTGCTGCGCCCGGTCTACGACGCCACCGGCGGCGTGGACGGCCGCGTCTCGCTGGAGGTCGACCCGCGCCTCGCTCGTGAGAGCGAGAAGACCGTGGCCGAGGCCCGGGCGCTGTGGTGGATGGTCGACCGGCCCAACCTGTTCATCAAGATCCCGGCCACGCTCGAGGGCCTGCCCGCGATCACGCAGGCGCTGTCGGAGGGCATCAGCGTCAACGTCACGCTGATCTTCTCCCTGGAGCGCTACCGCGCGGTCATGGACGCCTGGCTGGCCGGCCTGGAGGCCGCGCAGGCCAAGGGCCTGGACCTGGCCACGATCGAGTCGGTGGCCTCGTTCTTCGTCAGCCGCGTCGACACCGAGATCGACAAGCGGCTCGACAAGCTCGGCAAGCCGGAGCTGAAGGGCAAGGCCGGCATCGCCAACGCGCGCCTGGCCTACGCCGCCTACGAGGAGGTCGTCAGCTCCGAGCGCTGGCAGCGGCTGCGCGCGGCGGGCGCCCGTCCGCAGCGTCCGCTGTGGGCCTCGACCGGAGTGAAGAACCCCGACTACTCCGACACCATGTACGTCGACCAGCTCGTCGCCCCCGGCACCGTCAACACGATGCCGGAGAAGACGCTCGACGCCACCGCCGACCACGCCCAGGTCACCGGCGACACCGTGCGCCCCTTCTACGAGCAGGCATGGAACACCATGGCCGCGCTCAAGGACGCCGGCATCGACTACGACGACGTCGTGCGGGTGCTGGAGGAGGAGGGCGTCGAGAAGTTCGAGGCGTCCTGGAACGAGCTGCTGGAGAGCGTCACCAAGAATCTGGTGCCATGATCGAGGTGTCCTACCGCGAGGAGGGGGTGGCCGCGGCCGCCTCCTCCGTCGCGGGGCGCCTCGTCGCCGACGGCGTGCCCGCGCGGCTGGCCGGCGGCGACCCCACGCTGTGGGGTGAGGACGCCGAGGCGGTGGCGGCGGTCCGGCTGGGCTGGCTGACGCTGCCGCGCACCTCCCGCGAGCTCCTTCCCGAGCTGGGCAAGCTCGTGGAGCGGGCGCGCGCCGAGGGCCTGACGAACGTGGTGCTGGCCGGGATGGGCGGCTCGTCGCTGGCTCCCGAGGTGATCTGCCAGACCGCCGACGTGCCGCTGACCGTGCTCGACACGACCGACCCCGCGCAGGTCCGGCGGGCGCTGACCGACCTGCTGGAGTCCACGGTCGTGGTGGTGGCCAGCAAGAGCGGCTCGACCGTCGAGACCGACTGCCATCTGCGCATCTACGAACAGATCTTCACCGAGGCGGGCATCTCGCCCGCCGACCGGATCGTGGTCGTCACCGACCACGGCTCGCCGCTGGAGCAGCGGGCCATCGACGGCGGCTACCACCTGGTCCTGGCCGTCCCCGACGTGGGCGGCCGCTATTCGGCGCTGTCGGCGTTCGGGCTGGTGCCGAGCGCGCTGGCCGGGGCCGACGTCGAGCGGCTGCTCGACGACGCCGAGGAGGTGCTGCCGCTGCTGTCCCTCGACACCGGCAACCCCGGCCTCGACCTGGGCGCGGCCCTCGGCGGCGCGGCGCTGGCCGGGCGCGACAAGCTCGTGCTGGAGGACCAGCTGTCCGGCATCAACGGGCTGCCCGACTGGATCGAGCAGCTCGTCGCCGAGTCCACCGGCAAGCAGGGCAGGGGCATCCTGCCGATCGTCAACGCCGACCCCAACCACACCAGCGATGAGCTGGTCGTCGCGATCGAGTCCGACGACGGCGCCGTACGCGTCGACGGGCCGCTCGGCGGCCAGTTCCTGGTCTGGGAGTACGCGACGGCCGTGGCCGGGCTGCTGCTGGAGATCGACCCGTTCGACCAGCCGAACGTGGCCGAGTCCAAGGAGAACACCGCGGCCCTGCTGGCCCTGCCCGACCTGCCGCTCGGCGCGCCCGCGCTGGTCGACGGGCCCGTCGAGGTCTACGGCGCGGTCCGCTCCCACGACCTGCCCGGTGTGCTGGCCGAGCTGCTGAAGGCCATCCCGCACGACGGCTACCTGGCCGTGATGGCCTACCTCGACCGGCTGGCCGCCTTCGACGCGCCCGTGCCCGAGGGGGCCGACTTCGAGCAGATGACCGACGCGTGGATGATGGCCGACGCGGCCACGCTGCGCGCCCTGCTCGCCATCCGCACCAACCGGCCGGTGACGTTCGGATGGGGGCCGCGTTTCCTGCACTCGACCGGCCAATACCACAAGGGCGGGCCGCAGAACGGCGTGTTCCTGCAGATCACGGGTGCGGTGACCGACGACGTCGCCGTCCCCGGGCAGCCGTACACGCTGGGGCGGCTCCAGCTCGCGCAGGCGCTGGGCGACCTGGCCGCGCTGGAGACGCGCGGACGGCCCACCGTACGCCTGCATTTGACGGACCGCGCGACGGGTGTCGCGCATTTGCTCGCAGCCGCACAGGAGGTTTGAGATGACTGACGAAGCATCTCCTGAGGAGGAGGTCGTCGCGGTGGCGGCGGCCGTGGCGAACACCGCCACGACATTGGAGGTCGCCGAGGCCAACCCCTTGCGCGACCCGCGTGACAAGCGGCTGCCGCGGGTGGCGGGGCCGTGCGTGCTGGTGCTGTTCGGCGTGACGGGCGACCTGGCCAAGCGCAAGCTGCTGCCGGCCATTTACGACCTGGGCAACCGCGGCCTGCTGCCGCCCGGTTTCTCGCTGGTCGGTTTCGCCAGGCGCGACTGGAAGGACCAGGACTTCGCGCAGTTGACGCACGACGCGGTCAAGGCGCACGCGCGTACGCCGTTCCGCGAGGAGGTCTGGAAGCAGATCCTCGAGGGCATCCATTTCGTCCCCGGCGAGTTCTCCGACGACGGAGCCTTCGACGCGCTGGCGATGGCGTTGGCCGAGATCGACCAGACCCGCGGCACGGGCGGCAACTACGCTTTCTACCTGTCCGTCCCGCCCAAGTTCTTCCCCGTGGTGGTCGAGCAGCTCAAGCGCACCGGGCTGTCCGACGCGCCCGAGGGGTCGTGGCGGCGGGTGGTCATCGAGAAGCCGTTCGGCCACGACCTGCAGTCGGCCCACGAGCTGAACGAGATCACCACGTCGGCGTTCCCGGAGAGCTCGATCTTCCGGATCGACCACTACCTGGGCAAGGAGACCGTCCAGAACATCCTGGCGCTGCGCTTCGCCAACAACCTGTACGAGCCCATCTGGAACCGCAGCTTCGTCGACCACGTGCAGATCACCATGGCCGAGGACATCGGCATCGGCGGGCGCGCCGGCTACTACGACGGCATCGGCGCGGCCCGCGACGTGATCCAGAACCACCTGCTCCAGCTGCTCGCGCTGGTCGCCATGGAGGACCCGACCTCCTTCGACGCCTCGGCGCTGCGCCGGGAGAAGGAGAAGGTGCTCAAGGCGGTGCGGCTGCCGTCCAACCTGGGGCTCAACACCGCCCGCGGCCAGTACGCGGCCGGGTGGCAGGGCGGCGAGAAGGTGGTCGGCTACCTCCAGGAGGAGGGCATCTCCGCCGAGTCCACCACCGAGACGTACGCGGCCGTCAAGCTGGAGATCGCCAACCGGCGGTGGGCCGGGGTGCCGTTCTACCTGCGTACCGGCAAGCGGCTGGGCCGCCGGGTCACCGAGGTGGCCGTGGTGTTCCAGCGGGCGCCGCACCTGCCCTTCAGCAAGACCGACACCGAGATCCTGGGCCAGAACGCCCTGGTCATCCGCGTGCAGCCGGACGAGGGCATCACCGTGCGGTTCGGGTCGAAGGTCCCGGGCACCGCCATGGAGGTGCGCGACGTGTCCATGGACTTCGCCTACGGCGAGTCGTTCCTGGAGTCCTCGCCCGAGGCGTACGAGCGGCTGCTGCTCGACGTCATGATCGGCGACCCGCCGCTCTTCCCGCACCAGCGCGAGGTCGAGCTGTCCTGGACGATCCTCGACCCGATCGAGGACTTCTGGGCCACGCAGGGACAGCCCGAGGCCTACGAGTCGGGCTCGTGGGGCCCGGAGTCGGCCGACGCGATGATGGCCCGCGACGGCCGCGTGTGGAGGAGACTCTAGTGACGACTTTCATGCTGTCGGACACGACGGCCGGCAAGATCTCGGCGCAGCTCATGCTGCTGCGCCACCAGATGGGCGCGCCCGCCATCGGCATGGTGCTGACCCTCGTGGTGGTCTCCGAGGAGCGCCACCAGTACGACGCGCTGCGCGCCGCCACCGAGGCGGCCCGCGAGCACCCCTCGCGCATCATCGTGGTGATCAAGCGGGAGGAGGCCGAGCCCAACCGGCTCGACGCCGAGCTGCGCATCGGCGAGAACACGCCGGGCGAGGTCGTGGTGCTGCGCCTGTACGGCGAGCTCACCCAGCACGCCGACTCCGTCGTCAGCCCCCTGCTGCTGCCCGACACCCCCGTGGTGGCCTGGTGGCCGGGCGCGGCCCCCGACGTGCCCTCCAAGGACGCGATCGGCGCGCTGGCCCAGCGGCGCATCACCGATGCCAAGGGCTTCGAGAACGGCGGCGCCGCGTCGCTGGTCACCCGCGCCAAGGGGTACGCCCCCGGCGACACCGACCTGGCCTGGGCCCGGCTGACGCCGTGGCGCAGCCTGCTGGCCGCCGCGTTCGACCAGCCGGTGGGCAAGGTGCGCAAGGGCGTGGTGGAGGCCAGCGCCGGGCACCCGAGCGCGCCGCTGCTGGCGGCCTGGCTGTCGGAGCGGCTGGGCGCGCCGGTCAAGGTGGGCGAGTCGGCCGGTCCCGGCCTGACCGCCGTACGCCTGCAGACCGGCGACGGCGAGCTGTCGGTCATGCGTTCCGACGCGCGGCTGGCCACGCTGTCGCGGCCCGGCCAGCCCGACCGGAACGTGGCCCTGGCCAGGCGGCACACCTCCGAGCTGATGGCCGAGGAGCTGCGCCGGCTGGACAGCGACGAGGTCTACGAGGCCGCCGTCAAGCGCTTCGCCCGTACGTACAAGGGCTGACCCCCTCCACTTGAGAAAGAAGTGTCGTGAGCGTTCCCAACGTTGTCGTGCACCGCGACGCCGACGTCCTGGCCAAGGCCGTGGCGGCGCGCATCATCACGCGCCTGGTCGACGTGCAGTCGGCCAAGGGGTCGGCCTCGATCGTGCTGACCGGCGGCACGGTCGGCATCGCCACGCTGGCCGCCATCGCCGCCACTCCAGCCCGTGACGCCGTCGACTGGCGGCGCCTGGACGTCTGGTGGGGCGACGAACGTTTCGTCCCCACCGGCGACAAGGAACGCAACGAGACCGGCGCCCGCCAGGCGCTGCTCGACCACGTGGACCTGGACCCCGCCCGCATCCACGTCATGCGCGGCCCCGACTCCGGCATGACGGCCGAGGAGTCGGCCGAGGCGTACGCCGCCGAGCTGCGCGCCGCGGCCCGCCCCGAGGACCACGGCCCGGTGCCGGCCTTCGACGTCATGCTGCTCGGCATGGGCCCCGACGCGCACGTGGCCTCGCTGTTCCCCGGCATGCCCGCGCTGTACGACACGCGCCCGGTCGTCTCCGTGCACGGCTCCCCCAAGCCGCCCCCCACCCGCATCTCCCTGACCCTGCCCGCCATCCAGGCGGCGCGCGAGGTGTGGGTGGTGGCGGCCGGCGAGGAGAAGTCGGGCGCGGTCCGCCTGGCGCTGTCGGACTCGGGGCACGTCCAGGTGCCGGCGGCCGGCGCCCGCGGCCGGGCCGGCACCCTGTTCCTGCTCGACCGCGCCGCTGCCGCCAAGATCCCCCCAGAACTGGGCCGCCTGGCCTCCCCCTGACCTCGAACGCGGGTCGGCGACGCACGACGCGCCTGGCCGTCAGAGGGCGGCGGTCAGGGTGTCGATCTCCTTGAGGAGGGTGTGCTTGCGGTCGGGGGTCAGGTAGGAGGCGTTGACGGCGTTGCGGGCCAGCTGGGCAAGCTCGGTGGCGCCCAGGCCGAGCACGTGGGCGGCGGCGCGGTACTCCCCCGCCAGCGTGGTGGCGAACATGGGCGGGTCGTCGCTGTTGAGGGTGACGTACAGGCCCTCCTCCAGCATCCGGGGCAGCGGGTGGGCGGCGAGCTCGGGCACCTGGCCGGTGCAGACGTTGGAGGTGGGGCAGACGTCCAGGGGGAGCTGGGTCTCGCGCAGGTGGGCCACCAGGCGGGGGTCGGACAGGCAGTTGATGCCGTGGCCGATGCGCTCGGCGCCGTAGCCCTCGATGACCTCCCACATCGTCTCGGGGCCGCTCATCTCGCCGCCGTGCGGGACGCTGTGCAGGCCGGCGGCGCGCGCGGCGGTGAAGGCGTCGCGGTAGGCGTCGCGGTACTTGGGGCGGTCCTGTTCGATGCCTCCGATGCCGAAACCTACCAACGCGGCGGGAGGTTCGCGCAGAGCGTGGTCGACGGTGATCCGGGCGGCCTCCTCGCCGTACTCGCCGGGGATGTCGAAGATGTAGGCCATCTCCACGCCGTGGTCGGTCAGTGAGCGGCGGGCGGCCAGGTCGAGGGCCTCGGTCACCTCGCGCATGGGCATGCCGACCATGTGGTGGGCGTACGGGGTGACCTGCAGCTCGGCGTACCGGCCGCCCTGCCCGGCGAGGTCCCTGGCCAGGCCTAGGACGAGGGTGGCGACGTCCTCGGGCTCGCGGACGAGGCTGTTGACGGCCTGGTACACGCGGGCGAAGTGGGGGAAGTCGAGGAAGGTGTAGAAGCGGCGCAGTTCCTCCTCGGAGGTCGGGACCTCACTGCCGGGATGCCGCCGGGACAGCTCCAGCACGGTGTCGACCGAGGCCGATCCGACCAGATGTACGTGCAGCTCCACCTTGGGCAGCGCGTCGATGAAGGCGTCGATGGTCATGGCGAAGACCATAAGCCTGAGATTTCCCCCTGAGACAGGGAAAGAGGCGAAATTTCACGGCAAGATGTCAGGATTCGGGTTGCACAGGTAGGCTCCTGGTTCGTGAGAGATCCTGAGGCCTACGACCGCGGCTTCGCGCGGCTCAGCTCGCACACCGTCCAACCTCTGCTCGCCGCCGTGACTCGAGACTCCGCCGTGACGCGAGACGCCGCCGTGACGCGAGACGCCGCCGTGACGCGAGGCCCCGCCGTGACGCCGGGCACGGCCGAGCCCCCAGGCATCGCCGCGCCCCCGGGCGCTGACGTGACGGCATTGCCGGACGGCCGGGAGGCGGAGCGGCGTCCGGAGCGGATTCTCGATGTCGGATGCGGCACCGGCGTGGTCACGGCGGCCGCTCTCGCAGCCGGTGCCGAGGTCACCGCCGTGGACGCCGACCCCGCCATGCTGGAGCTGGTCGCCCGCCGCCACCCCGCCGCCACGGTCCGCCGGGCCACCCTGCCCGTCCTGCCGTTCGAGGACGCCTCCTTCGACGCCGTGGCGGGCAACTTCGTCGTCAACCACGTCGCCGACGTCCCGGCGACGCTCGCGGAGCTGCGCCGGGTGCTGCGTCCCGGCGGCGCCGTCGCGCTGACCTGGTGGAAGTCCGACGAGATGACGGCCACGAACGTCTTCGCCGAGGCCCTGGCGGCGGCAGGAGTGCCGTACGAACCCCCGGTCCGCCCCTTCTCCGCCGTTGAACGGCCGGAACGCTTCGCCGCGTCGCTGGCGGAGTCGGGCTTCACGGCCGTGGACGTGCGCACGCTGCGCTGGCGGCACCTGGTGGACGTCGCCGCCTGGTGGAGCGGCGTGGTCGAGGCGGGCGGCCCGCGTTTCGAGACGATCGCCCGCCAGCCGCCGGAGACCTACGCCCGCGTCCGGGCCTGCTACGACCGCATGGCCGCCCCGTACGCCGGCACGGGCTTCCCCGTCTGCGCCCACCTGGCCCGCGGCATACGCTGACCGGATCAGGACCGGCGGCGCCGGCCACGCCGCCGACCGGCTCTTCGCCGAAGAGCGGCCCGGTGAAGATCATGGCTGCCACAGCAGAGCCTCAGGCGACCTGTGGACAGCTGCGTCGAGCTCGCCACCCCGCTCGACCAGGACGCGCACGCCTATCACTTTGTGGGCGCGCAAGGCCCCGGCGAGTGTCCGGGGCCGCGGCAGGTTGTTCAGCGGGGGGCGATCTCCTCGAACCGTACGCCTGTGAGCTGCGCGGACACCTCCCACAGCCGCCGGGCGACCTCCTCGGACCTGGCCGTCTCCGAGGGCGTGAGCAACTTCAGCCGGGGGCCGACGAACTCGCCGCCGGTGATGTCCGGAGAGGTGGCGGCGTACAGGGAGGGGGCGGCGCCGGCGTCGGCCGACTGCAGGAACAGGCGCAGGAGGGCTGCAGGGGCCCCAGCTTGACGAAGCGGGTCGCGGTGGCACCCGGGTGGGTGGCCACGCTGATCAGCCGCACACCGGCGCTGTCGGCCCGTCGCTGGAGCTCCAGGGTGAAGAGCAGGTTGGCGAGCTTGGACCGTCCGTACGCGCTCATCCGGCCGTACCCGCGTTCCAGGGCGAGGTCGTCGAAGTCCAGCCTGCCCATGGAGTGCGCGTCGCTGGAGACGGTGACCACGCGCGCGTGCGGGGCGGCCAGGAGCCGTGGCAGGAGCAGCCCGGTGAGCGCGAAGTGGCCGAGGTGGTTGGTGGCGAACTGCAGCTCCCAGCCGTCCTTGGTCACCTGACGGGGGATCAGGCCGATCCCGGCGTTGTTGATCAGCAGGTCCACCTTGTCCACCGTGTCGGCGAAGCGCCGGATCGAGGACTGGTCGGCCAGGTCGAGGGCGCCGTATCTGACGTCGGCCCCCGGCACGGCCCGCCGGATCTCGGCCACGGCCGCCTCGCCCTTGTCCGCCGAGCGGGCGGCCACGACGACGCGGGCTCCGTGCCGGGCCAGCTCGCGGGCGGTGGGCAGGCCGATGCCGCTGTTGGCGCCGGTCACGATGGCCGTTGTGCCGGTGAGGTCCGGGATGTCGGCGGGCGTCCAGGGGGCCATCGCCCCTCCTTGCAGGTGTATGAGCGCGTTTCGTGCACCTTAGTCCAGTCGGCGGCGGGCGTGGCGCTCCTCGCGGCGGGTGACCTCCAGACGTTGCCGGACCTCCTCCAGCCGTTTGCGCGCCTTGGCGAGCTTGCGTTCCAGCCGGGCGACCTTCTCGGCGCGTTCGTCGTAGTCGCGGGTGACCGACTCCAGGGCCTCGGCCCACTCCCGGTGGGCCGCCTCGGCCTCCGCGCGCTCCTTCGCCTTCCTGGCCTCCCTGGCCTCCTTGGCCTCCTTGGCCTCTCGGGCCTGCCTGGCCTCGGCCTCCGCCCGCGTCCGCGCCTCGGCCGCCGTGTCCTTCCCGGCCCGTCCCCGACCACGCGAATCGGGCCGGGGCCCGCCGGAAGGCGCGGCGGAAGGGGTGGTGGCGAGGGCGGGGGCGAAGCCGCTGTAGCTGAGCGGTTTGGCCAGGCGGCCGGCCCGCACCTGGTCGGCGGCGCCGTCGTCCACGACGGCGGCGTCCAGCGTCTGGTCCACCTCCGAGGCGGCCGCCGCCGACAGGCCGCCGGCCTGCCTGGCCAGCCTCGCCACCCTGGCGGTCGCCTCGCCGCGCGCGCGGGTCAGCTCGGCCAGCGCTTCGGCGTCCTGCGCCTGCCAGGCCGCGCGCAGCCGCTCCCCCACGCCGAGCAGTTCGGCCAGCTCGGCGGGGTGCTCCCGGGCCAGCCGGTTGACCGCCCAGGCCGAGACGGTGGGCTTGCGCAGCTTCGCGATGTCGCGCGAGAGCCGTACGTCGCCCGCCTCCTTGGCCGCGCGGACCTCGGCCGCGCGGGCGGCGGTGAACTCCGCCGGCGGGACTGCGTAGAGGCGGCCGGCCACCTCGTCAAGATCCACACAGGACAAATACCCCACGCGGCGCGGTTTGTAGCGCATAGTGGAGGCAGCCCCAGTCGAACGGAGGCCCCCGGTGTTCGAACGCTTCACCGACCGTGCGCGCAGGGTCGTCGTGCTCGCCCAGGAGGAGGCGCGGCAGATGAGCCACGACTACATCGGCACGGAACACATCCTGCTGGGCCTCATCTACGAGGGCGAGGGGCTGGCCGCGCTGGTGCTCGACGGCTGCGGCGTGGAGCTGGAGCACGTACGGGCCTTCGTGGAGCGCGAGGTGGGCCGCGGGGCCAGCTCGCCGAGCGGGCACATCCCCTTCACCCCGCGCGCCAAGAAGGTACTGGAGCTGTCCCTGCGCGAGGCCCTGCAACTGCGCCACAACTACATCGGCACCGAGCACATCCTGCTCGGGCTGATCAGGGAGGGCGAGGGCCTGGCCGCCCTGGCTCTGGCGGACACCGGCGCCGACCTGGCCGACGTCCGGCAGCGCCTGCTCGACCGGGTGGGCCGCGGCACCAGGGAACGTCCGACGGAGGTGTACTTCGGCGGCGGCTCGGTGCTCGCCGAACGGCTCACCCGCATCGAGGAGAGCCTGGAACGCATCGAGCGCCACCTGGGCATCGGCCCCGCCGCCGCCGACCCGGACGAGCCCGAGACGCCCACGCAGGAAGGGCCGCGCGGAGAAGGCCTGGGCTGAGGCGACCGGCAGCCCCTGACCGGCAGGCAGGCGCGCGTTCACGGCGTTCAGGAGTGGGCGGCGCGGATCTCCGTCACGGTGAACTCGTCGACGATGTGCCTGTTCTGCACCAGGAACCCCACCACCCCCGCCACCGCCTCCGCGCCCAGGGCAGCCCGCACGCGTGCGCTCAAGAGGTAGACGAGGGGCGTCGCCGGCTGGGTGAGAGTGAGGTCGCGGTCGTGGCGGTGCACGTCCTGCAGCGCCCTGATGGGGATCGGCCGCTCAGTGGTGAACCACACCGCGACCTCCCAGAGCGGCTGCGCCGGACCGACGTCGGCACAGACGTGGTAGCAGGTGACGCAGCCATGCGCGGCATGCCGGCCATGCGGACAGGTCCACTGGAGGACGTCGGCCGCGCTCTGGGGCTGGGCGCCCAGGACGGCTGCTTCGGTGACGCGGCGGCGCGCCCGCCTCGGCCGGTCCTCCCACGGGGAGACGGAGTCACTGCTGATGATCGGATCCCTTCGCGGCTGCACCCCAAGACATCCAAGCCTAGTCTCGTCAGCGGCCCTGTGTCCGAGCGGCGGGAGTCGCCTGCGAGAGCCTTGCCCGAAGCAATGGCTTGAGGACTCCACGACCACCGCCTGGACGTCAGGAACGCCGCCAAGAGCTCCGGGAATCCGGTTCTTCGCGGCCCCGCGACACGCCTTCGGGTCATGGCCGCGGTCAGTTGTCCTGGTGCGCCTGCCGGGGCAGGTCTCGTTCGGTGAACATGTCCACCAGCAGGCGGATGGGCAGTTCCGCCTCGGTGGGATAGCGGAAGTGCTGGTCCAGGTTGAGGTGGTAGTGGTTGCGGCGACCTACCCGCTCGCGCACGACATAGCCGCCCTGGTGCAGGTCGGAGACGATGCTCTGCACCGTGCGCTCGGTGATGTCCAGGGTCGCGGCGATGTCGCGGAGGCGGGCCTCCGGATGGCGGGCGATCTCCAGCAGGACCCGGGCGTGATGGGTGAGGAAGGTCCACCGGCGCTCGTCCGCACGGCCGGCCACCGCCTCATCGGCTCGTGCGTCCACTGACGTGTCGGAGATGCGCATCCCGACAGCATTTCACGAAGGGACTGTGCAGAAAACTCTTTCCGGTATTGTATTTCGGGATTACAGTTGGGGCTGCCTCGGCAAGCACGGTCCCCACATCGGGGAGAAGCGATGCCCATTCCCGGAGGCAGCCATCGTGAACCACCGAACCGAGGGGGCATCGTCATGACCCCGCTACTGATCGACTCGTGGGACACACCCGGCGCGGTGGTGGTCACCGTGACAGGCGAAATCGACACCACCAACGCCCTCCGCCTGCAGGAGTACCTGATCCGGGCGGCTCGGGCCGGCGTCCCGGTGGTGCTCGACCTCGCCGCGATGACCTTCATGGACAGCAAGGGACTGCAGGCGCTGATCCACGTGCACGACGAACTGCGCGCTGTCGGAGGCGGTCTGCACCTGGCGTCCGTCCAGGGCACCCCCGCCCGGCTCTTGGAGATCACCGGCGTAGCGGACTTCCTGAACGTCCACCCCAGCGTCGACCACGCCCTGACCGCACTGGACGAGCCGGACGCGGGCGACTCCTTCCCCGAGCGGAACCCCGCCTGACCACTCGCCCCTTGACAGCCCGGCCGTAGCGAGCCGGCGCGGGCTTCCCCGCGGGCACCCCTCACCGGTGGAATCCCGCATGGCGCACCCCTCCTCCCTGTGTCCGGGATCACTGGCGCAGTGGGTATTTGTGCGCCGACCGACCAGCCTGGCGGCGTGTGTACTACCCGAGGCCCGCAATCCGGCGGACCGCTTCATCAAGGGGATACATGTTCACGTCAGGAAGACCAGGACGCACCGCTGCGTTCGCCGCCGCCATGTGCGTGGCCGGAATCGGCGCCGCGCTCGCCTCGCCGGCGCAGGCGGCCACCGTGTACAAGGAGCTCGAATACCGCGGCAACGCCTCCAGGCTGGTCCTGTCCGCGGAGGCGAACTTCAACGGTTCCTTCGTCGTGCTGAAGGCCGACACCAACAGCGCGCTCGGCCAGTGGGCGCAGACCGCGACCGTCTCCTCGGGCGGCGGGCAGCCCGCCTTCGTCTACACGCTGCGGGCCAGCCTGGAGACGGGCTCTCCGCTGTGCCTGACCGCCAGGAACGTCGTGGACGTGGTCGTGGCCGCGTGCGACGACACCGACAGCCAGAAGTGGTTCCACCCCACCGCCGTGTCAGGCCCTGGCGGCACCCTGCCGACCAAGAACGTCGCCAACCTCCGGCACCTGGGGCAGAGCCAGTCTCCGCAGGCGACATCGTTGTCGCTGTTCGGGCCGATCGGCGTGCACTTCTGGGCCAAGCGCACCGCCTGAGCCATCGAGGCGGCCAGCCGTGGATCCCAGTGCTCCTGAGCTGGTGTCCCTCTGATCACATCGGCGCAGGCGAAGGCGCGGTCCTGACCGGGGCCGCGCCGTCGCGATTCACACCATGGCGGCGACGGACAGGCGGGCCTCGATCACGCCGGGATCGTCGGTGGGGCCGACGGCGGCGCCCAGCCTGGCCATGAGCCGGTGCATGCGCATGTTGTCCGACAACATGGTGGCGCGGATCTCGGCGAAGCCGTGGTTGCGGGCGGCGTCGATGAGGATGCGGGCGAGCGCGGCGCCCAGGCCGCGGCCCTGCCAGCCGTCCTCGACGAGGAAGGCGAGTTCGGCGGCGCCGGGGTCGGCGCGGTACATGAGGCTGGCCAGGGCGATGACCTGGCCGTCATGGCACGCGACGACGGACTCGCCGCGGTCGCGGTCGCACAGCCGGTCGAACATGCGCGGCGGCAGGGACGGCATGGCGGTGAAGTAGCGGAAGCGGCGCGAGGCCGGGGTGCAGCGGTCATGGAGGTCGCGCACGGCCTCGCGGAAGGCGGGCGTCAGGGGGCGGACGTCGACCTCGGTGTTGTCGGCCAGGCGCAGGGACCGGTCGCTGCCGGCGGGTTCGGCGGGGGGCTGGGCGAGCCGGACGAAGGCGGCGGCGCGAGCGGCCTCGGTGAGGGTGAAGGGCAGCTCGCGGCGGCGCAGCTGGATGACGCGCTTGGGGGCGACGGGGATGACGAGCTGGTGGGGGTCGGGCAGTTCGCTCACGGGCTCACCGTAGGCCCAGCGGGCGGAGTCCGCGCGCAGCAGGTCGGCCAGGATCGCCGGCAGGCGCCATGGCTGGGCGTGCAGGCGGGCGGCGAGGAGCAGAGCGCGAGTGGTCTCGTCGGCGAGCTCGTGGGCGGCGGCGGGAACGACGTGGACGCGGCGTCCGCCGGCGGCTTTCAGGGCGGCGGCGACGTCTTCGGCGGAGGCGGGGACCTCGGCGACGAACTCGTCGACGGTGCCGGCGGTGTCCGGCTGCACGGACAGGCCGAGGATGTTGCCGCCGCGCTCGGCCAGGGCGGTGGCGAGGGAGGCGAGGCGTCCGGGTCGCTCGTCGACGGTGGCGCGGATGCGCATGTAGGCCATGGGGTCCCCTTCCGTTGTGATTCCAGCGTGGAAGAGGTGTGTTACGGGGTTGCTACACGGTGGTGGCTCCGCCGTTTCGTTTCCCGGTTTGCGGCTTTTGCGGTCTTCGCCCAGCTCCAGGTGCCGCCATGGCGTTCCACCGAGACCTGCATGACCGCCTCGGGGGGCCCGCCGGGAGTGGAGGCCGGCCGTCCGGTTCGCTCGTGGTCCGGACGCGCACGAATCCCGCGAGGAGGAGCACGCCGGGGTACGTGCCCCCACCCGCTGACGACGGGTTTCATCACGAATTTCGTCGTGAGATGCGCCACCTAATCCCGATATAGCAGGATATGTGGCCATGAATGCGCGAGTTCCCTTGTCGTCCGGATTCGTCAACGGTGACGTGTCCTTCTGGTACCGCTCGTCCGGGGTGCCGGAGCCCGGTCCGCGGCTCGACGGCGACCTGCAGGCCGACGTGGCGATCGTCGGGGCCGGCTACACGGGGCTGTGGACCGCGTACTACCTCAAGAAGGCCCGCCCCTCGCTCCGGGTGGTGCTGCTGGAGCAGGAGTTCGCCGGGTTCGGCGCCTCGGGACGCAACGGCGGCTGGCTGACCGGCGACCTGGCCGGCTCCCACGAACGGTACGGCTCGGGCGCCCGCCGGCTGCAGCGCGAGATGTACGCCTCCATCGACGAGGTCATCGCGGTCTGCGAGAACGAGTCGATCGACTGCGACATCGTCAAGGGCGGCGTGGTGAACGTGGCCCGCACCCCCGCCCAGGCCGACCGGCTGCGCGCCTCGGTGGCCGCCGCCCGCGCCTGGGGCATCGAGGAGGCGGACCTGCGGCTGGCCGACCCCTCGGAGCACGTGCGCGTGGCGGGCGCCCTGGCGGCCTCCTGGAGCCCCCACTGCGCCCGCATCCAGCCCGCCAAGCTGGCCCAGGGGCTGGCCAGGGCCGTACGCGACCTCGGCGTCCCGGTCTACGAGCGCACCCCGGTCACCGAGATCGCCCCCGGCCGGGCGGTGACCCCGTACGGGACGGTCACGGCGGCGTACGTCATCCGCGCCACCGAGGGCTTCACCGCCCGCCTGAACGGCCTGCGCCGCCAGTGGCTGCCCATGAACAGCTCCATGATCGTCACCGAGCCGCTTCCCGCCTCCTTCTGGGACGAGGTCGGCTGGCGGGGCGCCGAACTGCTCGGCGACCTCGCGCACTACTACATGTACGCCCAGCGCACCGCCGACGACCGCATCGCCTTCGGCGGCCGGGGCCGTCCCTACCTGTACGGCTCCCGCATCGACGCCCGCGGCCGCACCCACGAGTGGACGGTCGAGGCCCTGTGGCGGCTCTTGGTCGACTTCTTCCCCGCGGCCCGCTCCTCCTCGGTCGCGCACGCGTGGTCGGGCGTGCTGGGCGTGCCGCGCGACTGGTGCTCGACCGTGCACGTGGACCGCGCGACCGGCCTGGGCTGGGCCGGCGGCTACACCGGACACGGCGTGACCACGACGAACCTCGCCGGGCGCACCCTGCGTGATCTCATACTCGGGGAGGAGACGGAGCTGACGTCCCTGCCGTGGGTGGGGCGCAAGGTGCGCTCCTGGGAGCCCGAGCCGCTGCGCTGGATGGGGGTGCACGCGATGTACCGCCTGTACCGGGTGGCCGACCACCGGGAGCGTTCCATGCCCCGCACCTCCGCCCTGGCCCGCTTCGCCGACCTGATCACCGGTCACTGACCCCGTACCGGGAACCCGCACTGAGAAAGGGAGAACCTCCATGAACATCCTCTTCCGTGGTGGAGGCGCCTTCATCGGCGGCGCCGTGCGGCGCGACGCCGTGCTGGTGCGGGACGGGGTGATCGCCGCCGTCGGCCCGGAGGGCGAGCTGTCCCGCAGCGCCCCCGGCCACGACACCGTCGACCTGGACGGCGGCCTGCTCACCCCGGGCTTCATCGATGCGCACATGCACCCGGTACAAGCCGGACTCGAACGAGCAAAGTGCGACTTGTCAGAGATTTTCGGCCTAGACACCTACATCGCCAAGATCTCCGACTACGCCACGAAAAATTCAGAAAAAGAGTGGATCGACGGCGGAGGCTGGGACATGTCAGCCTTCCCCAACGGCCTCCCCCACCGCTCCCAGCTCGACTTCCTCGACCGCCCCGCCTACCTCATCCAGCGTGACCACCACGCCGCCTGGGTCAACTCCCGCGCCCTCGACCTGGCCGGCATCACCCGCGACACCCCCGACCCCGCCGACGGCAGGATCGAGCGCGACGCCGACGGCACCCCGTCGGGCGTCCTGCACGAGGGCGCGATGGACCTCGTCGGCCTGCTGGCCCCTCGCCCGACCGCCGAGGACCAGGCCCGGGCCCTGGCCGAGGCCGAGCAGCACCTGTTCTCGCTGGGCGTCACCGGCTGGCAGGACGCCATCGTGGGCTCGTACGCCGGCTCTGACGACCAGCTTCCCACCTACCTCGACGCCGCCCGCGCGGGGCGGCTGCGCGCCCGCGTGGTCGGCGCGCTGTGGTGGGACAGGACGCGCGGCGAGGACCAGATCGAGGACCTGGTCCGCAGGCGGGCCGCCGCCGAGGGGCTGGACCGGTTCGCCGCCACCTCCGTCAAGATCATGCAGGACGGCATCACGGAGAACTTCACCGCCGCGACGCTGGAGCCGTACTGCCGGTGCGGCGGCACGGGCCTGTCCTACGTCGATCCCGGCAAGCTCAAGCGGTACGTCGCCGAGCTGGACCGGCTGGGCTTCCAGGTGCACTTTCACGCCATCGGCGAACGTGCCGTGCGCGAGGCCCTGGACAGCTTCGAGGGCACCGACCCGGCCAACCGCCACCACATCGCCCACCTGCAGATCATCGAGCCCTCCGACGTGCCGCGCTTCGCCGCGCTGGGCGTCACGGCCAACCTGCAGCCCCTGTGGGCCACCCACCACGCCCAGATGGACGAGCTGACGCTGCCGTTCCTGGGCGAGCCGCGCTCGTCGTGGCAGTACCCCTTCAAGGATCTGCAGGCGCACGGCACCCGGTTCTGCGCGGGCAGCGACTGGCCGGTCTCCGACGCCGACCCGATCCAGGGCATGCACGTGGCGGTGAACCGTACCGAACCGGGCGGATCGGTGCACGCGGGCTACCCGACGGCGCAGACGCCGTTCCTGCCCGGCCAGCGCCTCGACCTGGCCACGGCGTTGACCGCGTACACCGAGGGGTCGGCCTGGATCAACCGCTCGCCGGCGGGCGTGATCGCACCCGGCCGCCCGGCCGACCTGGTGGTGCTCGACCGCGACCCCTTCGAGCTGCCCCCGGCCGACATCTGGACGACGCGGGTGCGCATGACGTTCGTCGACGGCGTGGCGGTGCACGGCCGGTGACGCGCGAAGGGCCCCGGTGACCAGCACCAGGGCCCTTCCGACGGCTCGCCTACCAGGGGGACTTGTTGTTGCGCAGGCGCTCCAGTGCCTCCTCGAGGATCGCCTTGCCGTCCTTGTCGCTCCGGCGCTCCTTCACGTAGGCCAGGTGCGTCTTGTACGGCTCGTTCTTGGGCGGGGCAGGCGGGGCCTCCTCGTCCTGTCCGGCTGGGAGGCCGCAACGTGGGCAATCCCACATCTCGGGGACCGCCGCGTCGCTGGCGAAACTGGGGCGCGTCTCGTGCATGTTGGCGCACCAGAACGAGACCCGCACTCTCGGAGCTGCCTCGCCGCGCTCGGCCTCCCCCATAGGGCCGGCGCCGACTCGGCTGCCACGGATCGCGTTGCCACTACCCACGGATGAACTCCTCGCTCGATCGCCCCGCGTCGTGACACGGGGGGAGAATCACTGTCACGCGTTAATCAGTTGTCTCAGGGCCGCATGAGCAGGCCGAGAGCGATGATGCAGACGAACCAGACGGTGCCCGTGATGACGGTCAGCCGGTCGAGGTTGCGCTCCACCACCGAGGAACCACCGAAGTTCGACGAGAAACCGCCGCCGAACATGTCAGACAGGCCGCCACCCTTGCCTTTGTGGAGCAGGACGAGCAGGATCATGAGACCGCTCGCCAGGATGAGGGCGATGGAGATTCCGATTTCCACGGTATGCCTGTTCCTTCAGTGCTCTGTTACGCGTGACGATTCAAACTTGCCTCTTGAGGGTACGGCCTGGTGTCAAGTCGCACCCTCAGAACGACTCAGTTAGCCAGGCAATTCGGAGAATCGGCAGATCTTGGCGAACTCCCCGGCGTCGATGCTGGCACCGCCCACGAGCGCGCCGTCGACATCGGGTTGAGCCATGATCCCCACGATATTGCCGGACTTGACCGAGCCACCGTAAAGGATACGGACCGCGGAGGCCACTTCGGGGTCGTAGAGCTCCGCGAGTCTCACCCGCAACGCTCCGCAGACCTCCTGGGCGTCCTCCGGGGTGGCCACCTCGCCCGTGCCGATCGCCCACACGGGCTCGTAGGCCACCACTATCGATTTTGCCTGCTCGGCGCTGATTTTGCGCAGGGCGCCGTCGAGTTGACCGAGACTGTGCGCGATGTGGCCGCCCTCTTGGCGCACGGCCAGCCCCTCGCCCACGCACAGGATGGGCGTGAGCGAGTGCCGGTAGGCCGCCTGCACCTTGGCGTTGACGAGGTCGTCGTCCTCGCCGTGGTACTGGCGGCGCTCGGAGTGGCCGATGACCACGTACGTGCAGCCGAGCTTGGCCAGCATGACGCCCGACACCTCGCCGGTGTAGGCGCCGCCGTCGTACTGGGACAGGTCCTGAGCCCCGTAGACGATGCGCAGCTTGTCGCCGTCGACCAGCGTCTGGACGCTGCGCAGGTCGGTGAAGGGCGGCAGGACGGCCACGTCGGCCTTGTCGAAGTCCTTGTCGCTGAGCGCGAACGCCAGCTTCTGGACCAGGGCGATGGCCTCAAGGTGATTGAGGTTCATCTTCCAGTTGCCGGCGATGAGCGGCTTGCGCTGCTGGGCCACCTCAGTCCTCCAGAGCCGCGAGTCCGGGAAGGGTCTTGCCCTCAAGGTATTCCAGGCTGGCCCCGCCGCCGGTGGAGATGTGCGAGAAACCGTCCTCGGGCAGGCCCAGCCTGCGCACGGCCGCCGCGGAGTCGCCGCCGCCGACCACCGTGAAGGCGTCGGAGCCGATGAGCGCCTCGGCCACCGCCCTGGTGCCGCCGGAGAACGCGTCGAACTCGAACACGCCCATCGGCCCGTTCCAGAAGACGGTCTTGGCGTCGGCCAGCTTGCTCGCGAACAGCTCGCGCGTCCTGGGGCCGATGTCGAGCCCCTCGCGGTCGGCCGGGATCGCGGTGGCCTCGACCACCTCGTGCTCGGCGTCGGCCGCGAAGGTGACGGCCGCCAGCACGTCGACCGGCAGCACGAGGTCGACGCCCCGCTTGCCGGCCTCGGCGAGGAAGCCGCGCACCTGGTCGAGCTGGTCCTCCTGGAGCAGCGACCGGCCCACCTCGTGGCCCTGGGCCTTGAGGAAGGTGTAGGCCATGCCGCCGCCGATGAGCAGCCGGTCGACCTTGGTGAGCAGGTTGGCGATGACGCCCAGCTTGTCGGAGACCTTGGCCCCGCCCAGGACGACCACGTAGGGACGCTCGGTGTCCTCGGTCAGCCTGCGCAGCACCTCGACCTCGGCCACGACCAGCCCGCCGGCCGCGTGCGGCAGCAGCTTGGGCACGTCGTAGACGCTGGCGTGCTTGCGGTGCACCGCGCCGAACCCGTCGCCGACGTAGAGGTCGGCCAGGGCGGCCAGCTTCTCGGCGAACGCGCCGCGGGCGGCGTCGTCCTTGGACTCCTCGCCGGGCTCGTAGCGCAGGTTCTCCAGCAGGGCGACCTGGCCCTCCTGGAGGGCCTCGACCGTCTGCCGCGCGCTGTCGCCGACCACGTCGGTGGCGAAGGCGACGTCCTGGCCGAGCAGCTCGCCCAGGCGGGCGGCCACCGGCGCGAGCGAGTACTCGGGGTTGACCTTGCCCTTGGGCCTGCCCAGATGGGCGCAGACGACGACCTTGGCGCCGCGCCCGGCCAGCGCCTGGATCGTCGGCACCGACGCGCGGATGCGGCCGTCGTCGGTGATCTTCTCCCCGTCGAGCGGGACGTTGAGGTCGGCGCGCACGAGCACGCGCCGCCCCTTGACGTCGAGATCGTCGAGCGTGCGCATGCTCATGCTCCTGTTCCCGCAGCGGCCTCGGTCACCCTCACAGGTCGCGGCCGACCAGCTCGATCAGGTCGGCGAGGCGGTTGGAGTAGCCCCACTCGTTGTCGTACCAGCCGACGACCTTGACCTGGTTGCCGATGACCTTGGTGAGGCCGGCGTCGAAGATGCAGGAGTGGGGGTCGGTGACGATGTCGGAGGAGACGATCTCGTCCTCGGTGTAGCTGAGGATGCCCTTGAGCGGGCCGTCGGCGGCGGCCTTGACCGCGGCGTTGACCTCCTCGGCGGTGACCTCGCGGCTGACGTCGACGGTGAGGTCGGTGGCCGAGCCGGTGGGGATCGGCACGCGCATGGCGAAGCCGTCGAGCTTGCCCTTGAGCTCGGGCAGCACCAGGCCGATGGCCTTGGCGGCGCCGGTGGAGGTGGGCACCACGTTGAGGGCGGCGGCCCGGGCGCGGCGCAGGTCCTTGTGCGGGCCGTCCTGCAGGTTCTGGTCCTGCGTGTAGGCGTGGATGGTGGTCATCAGACCCTTCTCGATGGTGAAGGTGTCGTGGATGACCTTGGCCATCGGGGCCAGGCAGTTGGTGGTGCAGGACGCGTTGGAGATGATCGTGTGGCTGGCCGGGTCGTAGACGTCCTCGTTGACGCCCATCACGATGGTGACGTCCTCGTTCTTGGCCGGCGCGGAGATGATGACCTTCTTGGCGCCGTTGTCGGCGTGCACCTTGGCCTTGGAGGCGTCGGTGAACAGGCCGGTGGACTCCACCACGACGTCGACGCCGAGGTCGCCCCAGGGCAGCTTGGCCGGGTCGCGCTCCGCGAACGCCTTGATCGCCTTGCCGTCGACGGTGATCTCGTCGCTGGAGGCCTTCACCTCGTACGGCAGACGGCCCAGGATGCTGTCGTACTTCAGCAGGTGGGCGAGCGTCGCGTTGTCGGTCAGGTCGTTGACCGCGACGATCTCGATGTCCTTGCCGCTGGCGGCGACCGCGCGCCAGAAGTTGCGACCGATGCGGCCGAAGCCGTTGACGCCTACGCGGATGCTCACGGAAACCGATCTCCTCGAACAGATGGCGGTTGAATCTCAACCACGAACACTATCGGACCCAAATTGGTTTAGACCACTGCAGGTACTGCCCTGCGTATCCCCGTTCAGGGGGCGCAATTTGCGAGCTTCGAGTAAAGTGCCCGACTCGTCGGAGTAAATTCGTGCATTCTCTGGGGGCTGAGATGTCACATAAGCGGTCCGGCCTGCTTCCTGGACTGATCGCGGGGCTGGTCGCCGCGCTGGTCTGCGCGGCGGCCCTGGGGCTCGCGGTGCTGTTCCAGGACCGGCTGCCGAGGGCCGTGGCCACGCTGGGCAACGGCCACGCCCTGTCGGTGACGCTGTCGCTCCTGATCGCGCTGCTGGTCGCCCTGGCCGTGGGCGCGGCCCGCCCGCGCAGCCGGGCGCTGCCGGTGGTGGCCGCCCTGTACGCGGCGGCGGCCGTCGCCGGCGGCCAGATCTCGGGCGTGTCCGTCATGCTCGGCGCCGCTCGGCGCACCCCCGCGACCGGCACGCCCTTCTCCCCGCGGCTCGGCGACATCACGGCGGCCAACGCCGGCGAGGGGCTTCCCCGCGCCCTGGCGGTCTACCGCGAGCCGCTCGCGCAGACCTGGCAGATGTGGCTGTACATCGCCGTCGCCGCCGTGGCGGCGCTCCTGCTGGTCACGCTGCGCGTCTTCCGCGTACGCCGCGCCGACCGGGCCGCCTTGGCCGCTCAGGAGGCGGCGGAGGAGGCGGGGCAGGAGTACCGGGCGCCCTTCGAGCCCGCGCAACCGCCCGCCCAGTCGTCGGCACAGTCGTCCGCGCAGGTGCTCGCTCAGCCGCCCGCGCAGCAGGCCGTGCCCGCGGACCTGTTCACGCCGCGCAAGCCCGCCAGGGATTGACGGACGCCCACTCAGCAGCCGTCGGGCGGCCCACAGCGCGCTTCGTCACGGCGAACGGCCCGTGAGCCCTCACGACCGGCCAAGACGGGCCTGCAGGGACGTCGGCGCGTGCGGGCCACCGCGCGGAGCCGTACGGGATGGGGGTCTCCCGGACGGCGGCGCGGGCGCCCGCACGGCGGCGAGCCCGCTACGGCGCCAGCATGTCGACGGTGAGGTTGGCCTCGGTGTTGGGGATGCCCAGGTCGGAGGCGCGTTTGTCGGCCATGGCCAGCAGCCGCCTGATACGCCCGGCGATGGCGTCCTTGGTCAGCGGCGGGTCGGCGATCTGGCCCAGTTCCTCCAGCGACGCCTGCTTGTGCTCCACCCGCAGCCGCCCGGCCACCACCAGGTGGTCCGGCGCCTCCTCGCCGAGGATCTCCAGCGCGCGCTGCACCCGCGCGCCCGCCGCGACGGCCGCCCGCGCCGAACGCCGCAGGTTGGCGTCGTCGAAGTTGGCCAGCCTGTTGGCCGTCGCGCGCACCTCGCGGCGCATCCGGCGCTCCTCCCAGGCCAGCACGCTGTCGTGCGCGCCGAGGCGGGTGAGCAGCGCGCTGATCGCGTCGCCGTCGCGGACCACGACGCGGTCGACGCCGCGCACCTCCCGGGCCTTGGCGTGGATCTTCAGCCGCCGGGCCGAGCCGACCAGCGCGAGCGCGGCCTCCGGCCCCGGGCAGGTGACCTCCAGGGACATCGAACGCCCCGGCTCGGTCAGCGAGCCGTGCGCCAGGAAGGCGCCCCGCCAGGCCGCCTCGGCGTCGCAGGCCGCGCCGGCCACGACCTGCCGGGGCAGGCCGCGCACCGGGCGCCCGTGGTTGTCGATCAGGCCCGTCTGCCGGGCCAGCGCCTCACCGTCGCGGTAGACGCGCACCACGTAGCGCGAGCCCTTGCGCAGCCCGGCCGGCGCGAGCACGAGCACCTCGGCCTTGTGGCCGAACACCTCGCCGATGTCCTTGATCAGCCGCCGCGCGGTGGCGTTGGTGTCGAGCTCGGCCTCGATCACGATGCGGCCGCCCACCAGGTGCAGGCCGCTGGCGAACCGCAGCAGCGTGGAAACCTCCGCCTTGCGGCAGCACGGTTTCAGCACCGGCAGGCGGCTCAGTTCGTCCTTCACCACACCTGTCATCGCCATAAGCGTTAGTCCTTCCCCCATTCAGACCGGCTCCCGCCAGTCTCTCGCACCTTCGCGCCACGCCGACCAGGATCAACGCTTCTGGAGGAAAATCTCGTCCAGGACGGAGGCAAGACGTCGTGGGTCATGCCGGGGCGAGCCGTCGGCGGCGGCCACGTCGGCCAGGACGAGCCGGGCGCCGAGCGCCGCCGCGGCCTTGTCCAGGGCGTCGAGGTCGTCGACCACGCCGGTGTCGGCCAGCACGACGTCGAAGGCCAGGTCGGGGGCGTGCTGGCGGAGCACCTCCAGGTGCTGCTGGGGGGAGAAGTCGTCGGTCTCGCCCGGCTGGGGGGCCAGGTTGAGGGTGACGAGCCGCTTGGCCTTGCTGTCGTGCAGCGCGCGGGCCAGCTCGGGGACCTTCAGGTGGGGCAGCACGCTGGTGAACCACGAGCCCGGCCCGAACACCAGCCAGTCTGCCTCGTGCACCGCGGCGACCGCCTCGGGACGCGCGGGCGGGTCTTCGGGCACCAGGGAGATGGCCTGCACCCGGCCCGGCGTGAGCGCGCAGGCGACCTGGCCGCGCACGGTCGAGGTGACGCCGTCGAGCTCGACCTCGGCCACGATGTCGAGCGGCACCGAGGCCATCGGCAGCACCCTGCCGTGCGCGCCGAGCAGCCGGCCCACCCAGTCAAGGCCGGCCACCGAGTCGCCGAGCAGCTCCCACAGCGCCACGATCAGCAGGTTGCCGACGGCGTGCCCGTGGAGCTCGCCCTCGCTGCGGAAGCGGTGCTGGACGACCTCGCTCCAGGTGATGCCCCACTCGTCGTCGCCGCACAGCGCGGCCAGCGCCATGCGCAGGTCGCCGGGCGGCAGCACGCCGAGCTCGCGGCGCAGCCGGCCGCTGGAGCCGCCGTCGTCGGCCACGGTCACCACCGCGGTCAGCCGGTCGGTCACGACCCGTAAGGCCGACAGCGAGGCGTAGAGCCCGTGGCCGCCGCCGAGGGCCACCACGCGGGGACCGTTCAGCGGATGGGGCAGCCCCGCGTCCATACGTTCATGGGTCACTCCCGCCCCACATCCCGGTGACTGACCTGGACCTCCATGCCGCGGTCGCGCAGGCGGGCGGCGACCTGCTCGGCCATGGCCACGCTGCGGTGCTTGCCGCCGGTGCAGCCCACGGCCAGGGTCGCGTAGCTCTTGCCCTCGCGGGCGTAGCCGGTGGCGACGACCTGCAGGACCTCCTCGTAGGCGTCGAGGAACTCCTTGGCGCCCGGCTGGCCGAGCACGTAGTCGCTGACGGGCGCGTCGAGGCCGTTCATCGGCCGCAGCTCGGGCACCCAGTGGGGGTTGGGCAGGAACCGGCAGTCGACGACGAGGTCGGCGTCGACCGGCAGGCCGTACTTGAACCCGAACGAGACGACGTTGAGCCGCAGCCCCGGACGGTCATCGCCGCCGAAGTAGGCGACGATCTTGTTGCGCAGGTCGTGCACGTTGTGGGACGAGGTGTCGATCACCAGGTCGGCGTTGGCCCGCACCTCGCGCAGGATGCCGCGCTCGCGGGTGATGCCGTCGACCAGGCGGCCCTCGCCCTGCAGCGGGTGGGGCCGGCGGACGTTCTCGAACCTGCGCACCAGTTCCTCGTCGCTGGCCTCGAGGAAGACGACCCGTACGCGCACGCCGCGGCCCTCCAGCTCCTCGATGGCCGCGTTGAGGTCGGTGGTGAAGGCCAGGCTGCGCACGTCGACGACCGCGGCCACCTTGTCGGCTGCCAGCTTGACCTTGCCCGCCTCCTCCGCCATCGCGAACAGCAGCCCCGGGGGCAGGTTGTCGATGACGAACCAGCCCAGGTCTTCCAGCGCCTTGGCGGCCGTGCTGCGCCCCGCCCCGGACATGCCGGTGACGATGACGAACGCCGGCTCGGTGCTCATGGCCTCACTCCGTTCGCCGACACCCTGCGCTCCCTCGCGGGTGTTCACGATGTATCTCCCTTCAGCGTCGACACGATGACCTCGGCGAGGGCCGGCCCGATGCCGGGAACCTCGCAGATCTCGGTCGCGCTGGCCTCGCGTAGCTTCTTGACGGAGCCGAAGTGCTTGAGCAACGCCTGCCTGCGCGCCGGCCCGAGGCCGGGCACGCCGTCGAGCGCGCTCTCCTTCACTGACTTGGACCTCTTGGAACGATGGTAGGTGATAGCGAACCTGTGTGCTTCGTCGCGGACGCGTTGCAGCAGGTAGAGACCCTCACTTGAACGAGGCATGATCACTGGCTGGTCGTCGCCGGGCAGCCACACCTCCTCCAGCCGCTTGGCCAGGCCGCACACCGCGACGTCGTCGATGCCGAGCTCGTCGAGCGCCCGCTGCGCGGCGGCCGCCTGCGGGCCCGCGCCGTCGACGACGACCAGGTTGGGCGGGTAGGCGAACTTGCGCGGTTTGCCGGTCTCGGGGTCGATGGGCCCGTGGCCGTCGTCGTCCTCGGCGGCCAGCTCGCCGGTGGCCGAACGTTCCTCCAGGTAACGCCGGAACCGCCGCATGATCACCTCGTGGATCGAGGCGACGTCGCCTTCCTTGGTCTTGATCGCGAAGCGCCGGTACTCGCTCTTGCGCGCCAGACCGTCCTCGAAGACCACCATGGACGCCACCACGTTCTCGCCCTGCAGGTGGGAGACGTCGTAACACTCGACGCGCAGCGGCGCCTGGTCGAGGTCGAGCGCGTCGGCGATCTCCTGCAGCGCCTTGCTGCGCGTGGTCAGGTCGCCGGCGCGGCGGATCTTGTGCTGGGCCAGCGACTCCTTGGCGTTGCGCTCGACGGTCTCCATCAGCGCCTTCTTGTCGCCGCGCTGCGGGACGCGCACCTCCACCCGGGCCCTGCGCTGCTCGGTCAGCAGCTCGGCGACCGCCTCGGCGTCGGGCGGCAGCGCGGGCACGAGCACCTCGCGCGGCATCGACTCGGGGCCGGCCTCGCCGTACATCTGCAGCAGGAACTGCTCGACCAGCTCGCCGGGCGAGGTCTCCTCGACCTTGTCGACCACCCAGCCCCGCTGACCGCGGATGCGGCCCCCGCGCACGTAGAACACCTGGACGGCGGCCTCCAGCGGATCCTCGGCCAGCGCGATCACGTCGGCGTCGGTGGCCTCGCCGAGCACCACGGCCTGCTTCTCCAGCGCGCGCTGCAACGCCTGGATGTCGTCGCGCAGCCGGGCCGCCCGCTCGTACTCCTGCTCGGCGGCGGCCTCGCGCATGTCCTTCTCGAGGCGCTTGATGAAGCGGGTGGTGTTGCCCGCCATGAAGTCGCAGAAGTCTTCGGCCAGCTCGCGGTGCTCCTGCGGGGTCACCCGGCCCACGCACGGCGCCGAGCACTTGTCGATGTACCCCAGCAGGCACGGACGGCCGATCTGCCCGGCCCGCTTGAACACCCCGGCGCTGCACGTGCGCACCGGGAAGACGCGCAGCAGCAGGTCGACGGTCTCGCGGATGGCCCAGGCGTGCGAGTAGGGGCCGAAGTAGCGGGTGCCCTTGCGCTTGGCGCCCCGCATGACCTGGACGCGCGGGAAGTCCTCCCCCATCGTCACCGCGAGGTAGGGGTAGGACTTGTCGTCGCGGTACTTGACGTTGAAGCGCGGGTCGAACTCCTTGATCCAGGAGTATTCGAGCTGCAGCGCCTCGACCTCGGTGCCGACGACGGTCCAGTCGACGTCGGCGGCCGTGGTGAGCATCGACTGGGTGCGCGGATGCAGCGCGGAGAAGTCGGCGAAGTAGGAGTTGAGCCGCTGCCGCAGGCTCTTGGCCTTGCCGACGTAGATCACCCGGCCGTGCGCGTCCCTGAACCGGTAGACCCCCGGCGACTCGGGGATCGAACCTGGTCTGGGCCGGAAACTCAAGGGGCTGCCCGCTGCTCTCGCCACGGTCAAAGACTAGTAGGCGCCACCGACAAGGTGACCCGCCGAGCTTCGGACGGCACGACGGGACTCACCACGTTCCCGGGTCAGGCCAGGGGTCAGGGCACGGGTCAGGCCAGGGTGATCTGGTCGCCCTCCACCTTGATCTGCTGGGCGGCCAGCGGCTTGTCGGCCGGCCCATTGGTGACCGAGCCGTCGGCGATGTCGAACTTGCTGCCGTGGCACGGGCACACGATCGCGCCGTCCGCGACGCTGGCCACCGGGCAGCCCTTGTGCGTGCAGATCGCGCTGAAGGCCTTGAACTCGCCCGCCGTCGGCTGCGTCACCACGATCTTCTGGTCCTTGAAGATCGTGCCGCCGCCGACGGGGATGTCTGCCGTCTTGGCCAGCGCGCCGCCGGACTGCGATGCGCCCGGCTGGGCCGCGCTCGACTGGCCGCCCGCGTCGGGCGCGGTGGCCGCCGGGGTCTCGGTGCTTCCGCCGCAGGCGCTGATCGCCAGGGCCAGCCCGCCCGCGCCCACACCCGCTATCACTGCCCTACGGCTTCGAAGGTCATCTCCCATGCGTCCCACCCAACCGGAGGCAGGTGAGAAATTCATGAGACGGGGATTAGGCGAGTCTGATCTTGTCGCCGTCCACGGTGATCTTCTTCTCGGCGAGCGGCGCGCCGGCGGGGCCGTCGGCCACCGAACCGTCCTCGATCTTGAACTTGCTGCCGTGGCAGGGGCAGTTGATGGTGCCGTTCGAGACGGCGGCGACCGTGCATCCCGCATGGGTGCAGATCGCCGTGAACGCCTTGAACTCCCCCTCGGTCGGCTGCGTCACCACGATCTTCTGGTCCTTGAAGACCGTGCCGCCGCCGACCTGGATGTCACTGGTGTCGGCCAGCGCCTTGGCCTTCTTCTTCGCCTTCTTCTTGGGCTCCGACGACGGCTCCTCGGCGTCCGGTTCCTTCGCGGCCGGCGCCTCGTTCGCCGCCGTCGTCGGCGAACCGTAGCTCGCGCACGCCGTCAGAACCGCCGCGAGCCCGGCGCCTCCGGCGCCGAGCATGACCGTCCGGCGCGTCGTTTCTGTCATGGTGCGTCCTCCCAGGTCTCGGTCTCACATGCAGGTACGGCCGGTGCCCCCGCACCGGTTCAGCCTGCACGCCCCCAATCCCGGAAACCACGCACAATTACCCAGAACAAGCTCTCCGGCCCGCCCCCCGAGCCACGAGCGCGGGCCTCAGACAGGTCATGGGCCTGCGCTCTCAGACCGCATCCTCAGACCGCGTCCTCAGACCACGACGATGCCGTCGCCCTCCACCTTGACCTGGTAGACCGTCAGCGGCGCAGTCGCCGGCCCCTTGGTGGCCTTGCCGCTGTCGGCGGCGAACTCGCTGCCGTGGCACGCGCACGTGATGACGTTGTCCTTCGGCCTGCCCACCGTGCATCCCTTGTGGGTGCAGACCGCGCTGAACGCCTTGTAGACGCCCTTCGTGGGCTGCGTGACCACGATCCGCCACTCCTGCACGATCGTGCCGCCGCCGACGGGCACGTCCGCCGTCTTGGCGAGCACCTTGCCCTTGATCCCCGACGCCGGCTGCGCCTTGGCGTCCCCCGCTCCGCACCCGGCCAGCGCCAGCCCGCACGCGGCCACCCCCGCCACGCCGAGCACTTCGCGACGCCCGATGCCGCTGCTGTTTTCGGGCATGGCTTCGCCCTGATTCGTCACCGTCATGATTCAGCCGACCCTTCGCGTCTCCGCCGACCCCCAGCAGGTCAAGCCGTTACCCGTGCCTCAACTTTATTGGCTCCACCCCTCGGTCCGCCCATCGGGTGACCGATACGGTCACCGTCGCGGCAACGAGCGGGCGGCGCACGGTCAGCGGACGGTACGCCCGCGGTCAGCGCCAGGCGCGAGCGTGTCGCTCATGACACTCACCGAGACTCCCACTCCCACGACGTCCGGACCGCGCTGGTGGCGGCGTCCGTGGGTCGCCCCGCTCGCGGTGCTGGCGATCGCGTTCGTCGCCTTCTCCCTGCCGCCCTACCTGTCGCTGGACCCGAGCCGGTCGCGGGTGCCCGCGCCCGACTTCTTCCCGCCGCACTTCGCGGTGCTCTCCCTGCACGTGATCTTCGGCTCGATCGCGATGATCTCGTGCTGCTTACAGGTCTGGCCGTGGTTCCGGGCCCGCCATCCGCGGGCCCACCGCGTGATCGGCCGGGTGTACGTCTTCGGCGGCTGCCTGCCCGGCGGCCTGCTGGGCCTGGTGGTCAGCCTGGCCACGCCCTTCGGCCCGGTGACCAGGGCCAGCGGCGTGGTGCTGGCGCTGCTCTGGCTGGGCTGCACCCTGGCCGGCTGGCGGATGGCCAGGCAGCGCAGGTTCGTCGATCATCGCAGGTGGATGATCCGCAGCTTCGCCCTGACGATGTCGATCATCACCAACCGCCTGTGGGGCGCGGTGTTCGTCATCACGCTGTCACCGCAGCTCGACACCACCTTCCACGGCGACCAGGCGTTGCTGGCCGCCACGGTCGGCGCGCTGAGCGCCTGGCTGGGCTGGGTGCTGCCGCTGCTGTTCGCCGAGTGGTGGCTGGAGCGCGGCGACGCCGCCAAGCGCCGCCGCCGCGCCCGAGCCACCGCCCTGACCTCCAGCGAACCCCGCACCACCACCTGACCAGGCGGGACCCAGCCGCACACCGGGCCACCACCCGCCCCACAGCGAGACGGACCCCACCCGACTCGCGGTGAGACGGGCTCACCCGAACCGCCACCCGACTCCCGGTGAGACGGGTCCCATCCGAGCCGCCACCTGCCTCAGAGCGACAGGATCTTCCGCAGGAAGCGCCCGGTGTGGCTCTCGTTGACCAGGGCCACCTCTTCGGGCGTGCCCGCGGCCACGAGCGTGCCGCCGCGGGACCCGCCTTCGGGGCCCATGTCGATGATCCAGTCGGCGGTCTTGATGACGTCGAGGTTGTGCTCGATGACGATCACCGTGTTCCCGCCGTCGACCAGCCGCCCGAGCACGCCGAGCAACCGGCGGATGTCCTCGAAGTGCAGGCCGGTGGTGGGCTCGTCGAGCACGTAGATCGTCCGCCCGGTCTGGCGGCGCTGCAGCTCGGAGGCGAGCTTGACGCGCTGCGCCTCGCCGCCGGACAACGTGGTCGCCGGCTGCCCGAGCCGCACGTAGCCCAGGCCGACGTCGTTGAGCGTCTGCAGGTGCCGCTTGATCGCCGGGATCGCGTCGAAGAAGGCCAGCGCCTCCTCGATCGGCATGTCGAGCACCTCGGCGATCGTCTTGCCCTTGTAGTGGACCTCCAGCGTCTCCCGGTTGTACCGGGCGCCGTGGCAGACCTCACAGGGGACGTAGACGTCCGGCAGGAAGTTCATCTCGATCTTGATCGTGCCGTCGCCCGCGCACGCCTCGCAGCGCCCGCCCTTGACGTTGAAGCTGAACCGCCCGGGCTGGTAGCCGCGCACCTTGGCCTCGGCCGTCTGGGCGAACAGCTTGCGCACGTGGTCGAAGACCCCGGTGTACGTGGCCGGGTTGGAGCGCGGCGTACGGCCGATCGGCGACTGGTCGACGTGCACGACCTTGTCCACCTGGTCCATGCCGTTGATGCGGGAGTGCCGCCCCGGCACCGTGCGGGCGCCGTTGAGCTCCTTGGCCAGCGCGTTGTAGAGGATGTCGTTGACCAGCGTCGACTTGCCCGACCCGGACACGCCGGTCACCGCCGTGAACACGCCCAGCGGGAACTCGATGTCGACGCCCTTGAGGTTGTGCTCGCGCGCGCCCTTGACCGTGATCTGCCGCTTCTTGTCGCGCTTGCGGCGCTTGGCCGGGATCGGGATGCTCCGGCGTCCCGACAGGTACTGGCCTGTCATGGACTCCTCGCTGGCGAGGAGCTCCTGGACGGTGCCGGACACCACGACCTGGCCGCCGTGCTCGCCGGCGCCGGGACCGATGTCCACCACCCAGTCGGCGGCGGCGATGGTGTCCTCGTCGTGCTCGACGACGATCAGCGTGTTGCCCATGTCGCGCAGCCTGATCAGCGTGTCGAGCAGGCGCATGTTGTCACGCTGGTGCAGGCCGATGGACGGCTCGTCCAGCACGTAGAGGACGCCGACCAGCCCGGAGCCGATCTGCGTGGCCAGCCGGATGCGCTGGGCCTCGCCACCGGCGAGGGTGGCGGCGGCGCGGTCCATGGTGAGGTAGTCGAGGCCGACGTCGAGCAGGAAGCCCATGCGGGCGTTGATCTCCTTGACCACCCGCTCGGCGATGTGCATGTCACGGTCGGACAGCTTCAGCTCGGCCAGGAACTTCGCGCACTCGCCGATCGACATGGCCGCGACCTCGGCGATCGACCTGTCGTCGACGGTGACGGCGAGGGTGACCGGCTTGAGCCGGGCGCCCTTGCAGGCCGGGCACGGGATCTCGCGCATGTAGCCCTCGAAGCGCTCGCGCGTGGCGTCGCTCTCGGCCTCGGCGTGCCGGCGCTGCACCCAGGGGATGACGCCGTCGAAGGTGGTGTAGTAGGAGCGCTGTCGGCCGTAACGGTTGCTGTAGCGGACGTGCACCTGCTCGTCGTGGCCGTACAGCAGCGACTTCTGGGCCTTCTTGGGCAGCCGCTCCCACGGCGTGTCGAGGGTGAACCCGACCGTGTGGCCGAGCGCCTCGATCAGCCGGACGAAGTATTCGCTGGTGTGGCCGCCCGACCACGGGTGCAGCGCGCCGTCGCCGAGCGTGCGCTCGGGGTCGGGCACCACCAGGTCGGGGTCGACCTCCATCTTGGTGCCGAGGCCGGTGCACTCGGGGCAGGCGCCGAAGGGCGAGTTGAAGGAGAACGAGCGCGGCTCCAGCTCCTCGAACGACAGGTCGTCGTAGGGGCAGTAGAGGTGCTCGGAGTAGAAGCGCTCACGGCCCGGGTCGTCTTCCGGCAGGTCGACGAACTCCAGCGTGATCGTGCCGCCGGACAGCTGCAGCGCGGTCTCGACGGAGTCGGTGAGCCGGCGGCGCGAGGACTCCTTGACCGACAGGCGGTCGACGATGACCTCGATGTCGTGCTTCTCGTACTTCTTCAGCGTCGGCGGCTCCTCCAGCCGCACGACCGTGCCGTCGACCCTGGCCCGCGCGAAGCCCTTGGTCTGCAGCTCGCGGAACAGCTCGGCGTATTCGCCCTTGCGGCCGCGGATGACGGGGGCGAGCACCTGGAAACGGGTGCCCTCCTCCAGGTCCATCACCCGGTCGACGATCTGCTGCGGCATCTGCCGGGCGATCGGACGGCCGCAGGCCGGGCAGTGGGGCTTGCCGATGCGCGCCCACAGCAGGCGCAGGTAGTCGTAGACCTCGGTGATGGTGCCGACGGTCGAGCGGGGGTTCTTGCTGGTGGCCTTCTGGTCGATGGACACCGCGGGCGACAGACCCTCGATGAAGTCGACGTCGGGCTTGTCCATCTGGCCGAGGAACTGGCGGGCGTAGGCCGACAAGGACTCGACGTAGCGCCGCTGGCCCTCAGCGAAGATCGTGTCGAAGGCCAGGCTCGACTTGCCGGAGCCGGACAGGCCGGTGAAGACGATCAGCGAGTCTCGCGGCAGGTCAAGCGAGACGTCCTTGAGGTTGTGTTCTCGTGCACCACGCACGATCAGGCGGTCTGCCACGGCGATCCCGGAGGTCGAAAGGCGGATAGGTCCACGGGGGATGGTAGACGGGGGCACCGACATTTTCGGCGAGCCGATCCCCGGCCCCCGAAAATCCGTCCTTCACAGGTTACGGCCATCTCCCGCGTCGGCAGGAGCCCTTTGAGAGTCAACCACTTGACCTGCCGCTTTATGCCCACGCCCGACCTTGGACACCTAAGTGATGAAATATCCGGACATGACTGTTCTACCCGCGGTGCAGGCCGAACTCGCCTCCGCGACCGACCTGCTGCTGGCCACGGCCGCCTCCCTGTCCGACGCCGACGTCGCGGCCCCGTCCCTGCTGCCCGGCTGGACCAGAGGGCACGTGCTGGCCCACCTGGCCGGCAACGCGCGCTCCCACCTCCGCCTCCTCACCTGGGCGAGGACGGGCGTCGAGACCCCGCAGTACCCCTCCCTGGAGGCCAGGACCGCCGAGATCGAGGCCGCCGCCGCCCGCCCGGCCGCGCGCCACCTGGCCGACCTGGCCGACAGCGCCGCGCGCCTGGCCGCCGCGATCCGCGATCTGCCCGCCCCGGCGTGGCCGGCGCCCGTCCGCGGCATGCGCCCGCCGTCGCATCCCGCCTGGTACGTCCTGGTACGCCGACTGCGCGAGGTGGGCATGCACCACGTGGACCTGGGCGCCGGGTACGGCCCCCGCGACTGGCCGGAGACGTTCGTCCATCGCGAACTGCACGACCTCCGCCGATCCTGGCCGTACGACCGCAGCACGGTGAGCGAGGTCGTCCTGACCGGCGAGCCGGGGCAAAGGTGGCAGAACCTCGGCCAGGGTCCTGCCGTGCAGGGACGACCGGCCGACATGCTGGCCTGGTTGACGGGAAGGTCGGACGGCGAGGGCGTTACCCTGGTGCCCGCGGGACAGCCGTCGCCGCCTGGTGACGGTGGCGCGCTCCTTCCCGAGCCGCCGCCGTGGCTGACGATGCCGGCCCCCGCTGATCTGCCCGCGACGCCCCCGAAGGACTACCCATGACCTACACCGGCGACGTCCGGGTCGGCGGCCCCGCCGACGTGCGCGAGCTGCCCGCCCTGACCATCTCCAAGCTGGCGGTCGGCCCCCACGACAACAACGCCTACCTGTTGCGTTCCACCGAGACCGGCGACGAGCTGCTGATCGACGCCGCGGCCGACGCCGACCGGCTGCTGGCGCTCGTCGGCGACCAGCCGCTCGGCGCGATCGTCACCACCCACCAGCACGGCGACCACTGGCAGGCCCTGGAACAGGTGGCCAGGGTCACCGGCGCCGAGGTGATCGCCCATCCGCTCGACGCGCCCGCCCTGCCCGTCCCGGTCGGCCGCACGGTCGACCACGGCGACACGATCGCCCTCGGCCCGGTCAGCCTGGAGGTCATCCACCTGCGCGGTCACACGCCCGGCTCGATCGCGCTGCTCTACGACGGCGGCCCCGACGGCCGTCACCTGTTCACCGGCGACTCCCTGTTCCCCGGCGGGGTGGGCAACACCGGCAGGGACCCGGAGCGTTTCGAGCGCCTCTACACCGACGTCACCGAGCGCATCTTCGACCGCCTGCCCGACGACACCTGGGTCTACCCCGGCCACGGCAAGGACACGACGCTCGGCGCCGAACGTCCCTCGCTGCCCGAGTGGAAGGCCAGAGGCTGGTAGCTCACCTGCCCGCGGCCAGCACGCGCACGATGCGCCCGGCCGCCAGGGCGGGATCGTCGGCCAGGCCCACGAGCTCGCCCCACGACCAGCGGTAGAACCACCCTTCGGGCAGCGGCACGCAGTCGATCGTCTCGGCCAGCAGCGCGGTGTCGGGATCGCTGATCCGCAGCGCGGGCGGGTCGGCCCGCAGGGTGGCGGTCAGCCCGCGCTGCTCCAGCTCGGTGGCCAGCTTGCCGAGGTAGTACGTACGCGTGTGCTCGCGCGGCATGGCCGACATGAATCCATCAAAGCCGAAGATGGATGAAAAATCCCCTAGTTGCCGATTCGCTCGGCTTCCTTGCGCAGCTCCCGCTTGTAGAACAACATGCGCAGCGGGATCGCCGCGACGAGCGCGATCTGCATGGTCGCGCCGATCTTGATCGGCAGGTCGCCGCCTTCCGGCCAGGCCACCCAGAACGTGAGGAAGGCCACGTTCACCATGATCCACCCGAGGACGACCGCCGCGAGCTGCCCCTTCGGCTTGGGGTACTCGATCCGGCTGACCATCAGCCAGGCCACGCCGAGCACCGCGAACAGCGCCCAGATGCTGGGCTGGAACAGCAGCACGATGGAGATCACGGTCATGGCGCCCATGGGGATGGGCAGGCCCATGAAGTCGCCGCTCTTGGTCTTGACGCACGCGAAGCGCGCCAGCCGTACGACACCGGCGACCAGCACGGCCGCCGCGGCGGTGACCACCGCGATGAACGGCACCGAAGGCGGCGCGCCGACCCCCCAGATCACGACCATGAACGCGGGCGCGAAGCCGAAGCTGATCACGTCGGCCAGGTTGTCCAGCTCGGCGCCCATCGCCGAGGCGCGGAAGCGCCGCGCCACGAGCCCGTCGAACAGGTCGCAGGTCGCGCCGATGAGCAGCAGGACGATGGCGGTGGCGAAGTAGCTCGGCGTGGGCGTGAACTTGCCGTCGGCGACCGTGAGCTGCTGAATCGCCGAGTAGGCCAGGACGCAGACGGCGAGGAACCCGCAGACCGCGTTGCCCAGCGAGAGCGAGTCCGCGGCGGACAGGCGGAACGCCTTGCCCACGGGGCCGCGGGGCTCTTCCTCGCCCGCCTGCCAGCTGCCGGCGTCAGCCGTGGTCAATTCTGGTCACCCCCGCAACCGTCTTCTCCCCCACGGTCACCGCGGGCGAGATGCCTTCGGGAAGGTAGATGTCGACCCGCGAGCCGAACCGGATGAGCCCGATGCGCTCGGTCTGCGCCACCTTGGCCCCGGCGCTCAGGTACGGCACGATCCGGCGCGCCACGGCGCCCGCGATCTGCACCATCTCGATGTCGCCCAGCGCGGTCTCGAAATGCCACACCACGCGCTCGTTCTGGTCGCTGTCCTTGTTGAACGCCGGCAGGAACCCACCCGCGACATGCTGCACGGACGTGACATTTCCCGCAAGAGGGGCACGATTGACGTGCACGTTCAGGGGGCTCATGAAGATCGCGACGCGGGTGCGGCCGTCCGGCCAGGGGTCGATGCTCTGCACCACGCCGTCGGCGGGCGACAGGATGCGCCCCTCGCCAGGAGTGCGCTCGGGGTCGCGGAAGAACCAGAGCATGCCGCCCGTGAGCGCACCCAGCGGGGCCGCAGCCAGGGCCCAGCGCCGGTCTCGGCGCGTCAGCAGCGCGGTGGCGGCCGCCGCGGCCGCCGTCGGGAGGAGCCACGGGGAGACCCCGCGCGCGAGCCGGACGCGGCTCGACTTAGCAGAATCGTCTGACACGTACAACCTTTGGTGGTGACTGGACTAGGCGCTTTGCCATGCTGTTACGGAACTCGCAACTATTACACGGCGCAACTACACAAGCAAAGCGCCTCGATAGCCGTTCCGCTAGACCTGCTCCGGGTGCGTGTGCTCGCCTTCGCCGCTCGTCATGCGGGCTTTGATCAGGCTCGCAACCGTGGTGATCGCCATGGTGGAGCCGATGACCGTGAGCGACACCCAGATGGGAATTTCGGGTGCCCAGGTGACGCCGCTGGCATGCAACGCCTCCATTATCAGCTTAACCCCGATGAACCCGAGGATGAACGCCAAACCATAGCTGATGTAGACGAGTCGCTGCAGCAACCCGCCCAGCAGGAAGTAAAGCTGACGCAGCCCCATCAGGGCAAACGCGTTGGCCGTGAAGACGACGTAGGGGTCTTTGGTGAGCCCGAAGATGGCCGGAATCGAGTCGAGGGCGAACAGCAGGTCGGTGGTGCCGATGGCGACCATCACGATGAGCATGGGGGTCACCATGCGGCGGCCGTCGATCTTGACGCTGACCTTCGAGCCGACGTACCCCTCGGTGGTCGGGAACGCCCGGCGCACCCACCTGAGCAGGATGTTCTCGTTGAACTCGTCTTCCTCGCCCTTGAGGTGCTGCCGGATCAGGTTGACGGCGGTGTAGACCAGGAAGGCGCCGAAGACGTAGAAGAGCCAGCTGAACCGCTCCAGCGCGGCGGCGCCGAGCGCGATGAAGATGCCGCGCATGACCAGCGCGAGCACGATGCCGACGAGCAGCACCTTGTGCTGGTAGGGCCGCGGCACCGCGAACCTGCTCATGATGATGAAGAAGATGAACAGGTTGTCGACGCTCAAGCTGTACTCAGTGATGTAACCGGCGAAGAACTCCCCCGCCTTGTCGGCCCCGAAGGTGGCCCACAACCCCACACCGAACAACGCGGCCAGGGCGACATAGAAGGTGACCCAATATCCGGCCTGCCGCATGGAGAACTCACGGGCTTCACCGCGGTCGACGATCCAAAGGTCAAAGGCGAGGACGACCAGCAGACCACCGATGACGGCGATCCAGGCCCACACGGGTACGGTCACGATTCAAACCCTCCGGCATGCATGACTCATTGCCGGAGGTCTCTCCCGCCCGCGAACAACGCGGACCGGCAGCCCCGGGGGCCCCGTGGAGCGGGGCTGCACCGTGATGACGAGGCTGTCGCGAAGGGATACTCCCCTCCCTAACCCACGCAGTATACGCCGACACTCTGATCTCATCATCCATTCGATCTTGCCCCCTCGTACACCCCGAGGACGCTCTCCACGGCATCGTCACCGTCCGGCAACTCCCGTCCGCGCCGGGCCGCCGCCTCGGCCATCGTCCGCGCGATCCCGGGCTCGCCCAGGACCTTGCGCAACGCGCTGCGCAGCCCACCGGCGTCCCCGTACGGCACCAGCAGCCCCGCGTCGCCGACCAGCCACGGGGCCCCGCCGACGTCGGAGGCCACCACCGGCTTGCCCGCCATCAGTGCCTCGCTGAGGCTGAGCGGCAACCCTTCCCAGCGACTGCAGTTGACCACGACGGACGCGGCCGCCAGCAGGTCGGGGACGTCGTCCCGGTCTCCGAGGAGCAGGACGGGAAGGCTCCGGGACCGGATCCGGTCCTCCAGTTCCGCCCGCAACGGCCCCTCGCCCGCGACGGCGAACAGGGGCACCGGCGACTCCCACGGCCCGGCCGCCACGTCCAGCAGGGTGTCGAGCCCCTTCTGCTGGGCGAGCCGGCCGATCGTCAGCACCAGAGGACGATCACCCGCCCCCAGTTCCTCCCGCACCTCCTCCGGCCTGCGCCGCGCGGGCCGGAGCGGAGGCGCGGGCACCACCGCCTCCGCCACCTCCCGAGCTCCCAGGACGGTCATCCGCTCCGCCAGATCCGGCGAGACCACCAGCACCCGGTCGGCCTGCCGCGCCACGATCCGCTCCAGCACCCCGTAGACGAACCCCACGAAACCGCCGGCGGTAAGCGCATTGTGCAAGGTGACCACCACCCCCGGCCCCCTCCCCTCCCGGCCGCTTGTCCCCTGAGTCTTGAACGCTCTCAGTGCCAGGCTCGCCAGCGCCCCCGCTCGCAGGCCATGGGCGTGCACGACGTCGGCGTCGCGCGTCAGCCGCCGGATCGCGAGCACCGCGCGCAGGTCGTTCAGCGGATGCGGCCGGTCGGAGACGGCCACCTCGGCGAACGTAGCTCCCGCGGCCCGGAAGGAGAACGCCTCCTCGACACTCCCAGGCCCCACCACCGCCGCCTGGTTACCGCGCTGCACCAGCCCTTCGACGAGCATCCGTACATGCCGACCGGTCCCACCCGACGTGGTCCCCATCACAAATGCCACCCGCACGACCCCTCCTAGGCCCTCACCGGAAACCGCAGCCACACCTCAAAGCTGAAACCGTAGCCCGTATCACCTCGCAGCCTCCCGATCTCACCCACCCAACCCACCGACACCCCATACCGGCCCTCACAGGCCCCCGAGGCTCAAGGGCTGCCGGCCCCAACCGCCGCGCCTTGGCCCGCAAGCCATGACCATCACCCAAGCACCAACCGCGCAGGCCCCCGCCCGAAGCCAAGGGCCGAAGGATCCGAAGCCATGACACCTTCTTGATGCGAGGCAGCTCGGCAGCTTCTGCGCCTCACGGGCCAACACCCCAGGAGTGTGATCACCTTCACAGACCGGCCAATCCCGTGCGCCTGGCCCACGAGAGGTCAAGTGCCACTGCACCAGCGCCCGACGCCCCCTCCGAGGCCAGCCACTCCTGAAGGCCACCGCACCCGACGGTCTGCGATGCTCGTCGCCTACGGCAACCAGCCCCACAACGGCAAACCCCAGAAGCCGTACGCGCCCCCACAAGGAGCCCCAAAAGCCGCAGGCGCCGCAGCCGTTCCAGCCCCAGAAGCCCTGCGGGACCAGCCGTCCGAGCGTCAGAAGCCGCACACCACGAGCCGTCCGGCCCGGAAGCCGTGCGCGACAACCAGGAACCGCCGTAGGGCACCCACCGCAACCAAGGCAGAGGATCAGTGGCGGTGGATCAGCCGCCCCGTCGGAGCAGCCCGGCCACCACCCTGGCATCCGGCCGGTCCACCACCGCAACGACGGCAGCCCCCACCGCCACGGCGACCACCGCCGCCAGCACCACCGCACCCACGTTCGGCCAGATGCCCGAGCCCCCGAGCCACCTCACCACCCCGGCCCCCGCCAGGTACCCCAGCACACCACCGGCGACCGCCGCCCCCGCCGCCCGGGGCAGCCCTGCCGCGGCACCGCTCCCCCGCGACCGGACCACGGCCCCGAGCAGCACCACCCCACCTGCTGTCATCCCGATGCTCATCCCCAACGCCATCCCGCCGATCTTCCACCCGGCGGGCAGCACCAGCACGAGGACGGTCTGCGCGACGATGACGACCAGCCACCCCGCCACCGTCCCGGTGGCAGCCGCCCGCCCGAGCCCAGCAGCGTAGAGCACCCGGCTCAGGTGGGCGATGAGCCCGTAGCCGACGATGCCCGGCGCGAACAGCGCGATCGCCAGGGCGAGTTGAGGCGGCGGCACCTCGCTCCTGCCTCCCAGGAACACGACCGCGCCAGGCCCCGACGCGGCGGCCAGCACCCCGGCGGCCAGCCCCGTGACGAGCACCACGGCCCGCGTGGTCCGCGCCGCCAGCGCCGAGAACGCGACCGCGTCGCCTGCCTGCGCCGACAGCCGGGGGAACGCGCTGGTGGCGATCGGCACGGCCAGCACCGCGTACGGCACGAGATAGATCGCCCACGCATAGTTGTAGATGGTGAGGGCCCCGTTGCCGATCGCCTTGTTCGACAGCAGCACGACGACGATCATGGCGGCCTGCTGGGCCAGCAGCGCCGCGATCCCGGCCAGGGCGAGCCTGCGCACCTGCCCGGCCACGCCGTCGGGGAAGCGTAAGGTGGGCCGCCACCGCAGCCCCAGCCGCGACACGGGCCCGACCACGGTCAGCACGAGCGAGAGCACGCCCAGGCTGGTGCCCACCGACAGGGCCAGCTCGGCCGGCCCGGGCAGGTGAGCCGGGTCGACGATCCCCGAGCTGAGCGGCACGAACAGCAGGTACGCCACGATGACCACGATGCTGGACACCAGCGGCGCGACCGCGGGCCCGGCGAAGCGGTTGTGCGACTGGAGCACGCCGTAGAGCACGACGGCCACGCCGTACAGCGGGATCTGGGGGGCGAAGACGACCAGCATGCGGGTGGCGAGGGCGACGAGCTGGGTCGTGTCGCATCCGCTGACGGCCTCGCCGAGGAACAGCTCGATGACCGGCCGGGCGAACAGCGCGGTGAGCGCCCCCAGCGGCACCAGGACGACGACGACCCACGTCAGCAGCGCCGAGCTGATGTGCCCGGTGCGCTCGCGCGAGGCGGCGGACCCGGCCAGCACCGGCACCACCATGCCCGCCAGCGCGCCTCCGACGACGACCTCGAAGACGATGTTGGGGATCTGGTTGGCCGTCATGTACGCGGTGGACAGGCAGTTGGTGCCGACGGTCTGGGCGAAGGCGTACTGCTTGGCGAAGCCGGCGATCCGGGCCAGCACGGTGATCGCCCCGATGAGCAGGGCGCCACCCGCCACGCCCCGCGCCGTCACGCTTCGCACCCGGCCTCCCCCGCCCAGCATCCGGTCACGCCGACATCCTGGCAGGTGCCACCGACAATCGTGCGCGGAGGGTCACACGTGGTCGACGGGACGCCGCCCGAGCATGTCGATCCGGTTGAGCACCGGGTTGGCGGCGATGACCTTGGTGAAGCTGACCTTCTCCGAGGCCGCGGTGAGCGCCGCGACCGTGCCCAGGAGGACGAGCCTGCCGGGCCTGCCGAGCTTCGTCACCGCGGCGAGCCCCAGCAGGGCGCCGAGCGAGTTGGCGCCCGCGTCGCCGAGCATGGCGCGCTCGCCGAGGTCGTCGGGCAGCAGCGCCGCGGCGGCGCCCAGCGGCACGGCGGCCAGGGCCGCGGCGGCGGGCGAGGACCGCAGCAGCGAGACGGCCAGCAGCGGCCCGCCGGCCAGCAGCCCGACCTTGATCGCCCGCCCGGGACGCAGGTCGAACAGGTTGGCGAGGTTGGCGGCGCCCGCGATGGCCGCGCCGTTGACCAGGGTGTCGACGGGCCCGTCGGAGACCAGGGCCGCGGCGCCCAGCCCGGTGGCGCCGATCCCGAGGATCTTGACGGCGCCGCTGGTGACCTCACCGCGGGCCAGAGCCGTCAGGTGGCCCTTGAAACCCTTGGAGGACGTGGTGCCGTAGAGGTCGTCGTAGGCGCCGAGGGCGCCGGTGCCGACGCCGGCCAGCACCGCGGCCAGCCGGGTACGCGGCGTCAGGCCGGGCGTGAGCGCGGCCGCGGCGCCGGAGCCCGCCACGAACGCGGGCCCCTCCAGCAGGGTGATCGGCTCGCCGCGGTGGTTCTTGCGCGTCCAGCGCCCGCCCAGGTCGGCCGGACGGTTCCGGGTGAAGGCGGAGTAGGCGGCACGGGCGGCGACGGCACCGATCGCGGCGCCGGCCAGCGCGTAGAGCAGGCCACGGGCCATGTCAGCTCCCTGACTGGGTCGGTGAGGGTGTGGTGGTCGGCAGCGCGGGCTGGGTGGCCGAGGCCCCCTTGCCGATGCCGTACTGGCCGGCCCGCCCGCTCAGTTGCTCCCGGAGAGCGTAGACGACCACGACCCGGCCCGTGGGCATATCGACGGTATCGACGGTGGACACGCGCTTGGCGACGTCGCCGTCGTCGCGCAGGGCGCTGACGGCGCCCCCGGTGACGGCCGTGTTGGCGGCGCTGCCGGCCAGCACCGCGCCCTTGCCGGCGGCGTCGAGCCGGTCGGCGACCGAGACGAGCGCGCCCAGCTGGGTCTCGGCCTGCTCCCCCTCGTACGCCTTCTCCGGCGCGAACATCACCGCAAGCATGGCCCGCTTGGCGGGGTCGCCGTCGGTGCTGACCAGCCCGCCCGCCTCGAACCCGCTGATGACGGCGGAGGTCGCGGCGTTGGGGGTGCCTGCCTGGGCCTGGTCGGTGGTGAGCAGCGTGGAGGCAAGAAGCGCGCCGGCCTTGTCCCAGACGGTCGCCGTGGACGGGAAGACCATGTCGACCGGTTTGAGCTGGTTGACCAGGCCGTCGAGCACACCGCTGCGGTCGGGGTCGAAGAACTTCTCGGTCAGCGTCACGCGCCCGCTCACCTCGGCGCCCGCCTCCTCCAGCACCTGCTGCTCGGCCTCGCGGAACGTGGTGCTCGACCCCGGCGCCTCGACCAGCAGCACGCGCTGCCCAGTCAGCTCGCCCGCCACCAGCTTCGGGGTGACGCTGCTGACGAAGGCGTCGTTGCCCGCCTCGCGGCCCTGGAGCTGGTCGATCTGCACGCGCAGCTCGTCCTTGGTCTTGGTGAGCTGCGCGGAGATCTCCTGCGCGGACTTGACCGCGGGCTCCTGCAGCAGCGTGGTGCCCAGGACGATCCCGACCGCCAGCGCCAGGAAGATCGCGACGATGGAGACGACGTGGTAGCGAAAATCGATCACGAGAAGAGTCCGACCAGCCAGAAGATGAATGCGTTCCAGACGTCTTGCAGGCCGTTCAGCCAGGTCTGGCCGAGCGGCGACAGGAAGAGCGCCACCCCCATGGTGATCAGGGCGGTGATCACGAGCATCAGGAGCTGGGAGGTGGTGATGCGGCTGCGGTAGAGCCTGCTGACGCCCTTGGCGTCGATGAGCTTGCTGCCGATGATCAGCCGGGTCAGGAAGGTGCTGGCCATGCCGGAGCGGCCCTTGTCGAGGAACTCCTCCAGGGTGCCGTGGGTGCCGACCGCGACGATCAGCTCGGCGCCCTTGTCGTCGGCCAGGAGCATCGCGATGTCCTCGCTGGTGCCGGTGGCCGGGAAGATGACCGCCTCGCGGCCGAGCTGGTGCACCCGCTCCAGGCCGGGGGCCCGGCCGTCGCGGTAGGCGTGCACGACGAGCTCGGCGCCGCAGGTCAGGGCCTTGGTCGAGACGGAGTCGAAGTCGCCCACGATCACGTCGGGGAGGTAGCCGGCCTCCAGCAGCGCATCGGCGCCGCCGTCGACGCCGACGAGCACGGGACGGTATTCCCTGATGTAGGGGCGGAGGGTGGCGATGTCTTCCTTGTAGTGATATCCGCGCACCACGATGAGGACATGTCTGCCCTCCATCGGGGTGCGGATCTCAGGCACGCCGACTCCGTCGATGAGAAGCTTGCCCTCACCACGAACGTACTCCATCGTGTTGACGGCGAAAGCCTCGATCTGCACGGCCAGCCCGGCGCGCGCCTCGGCCATGGCGGCCTCGACGGCCTCGGCCGTCTGTTCGTCGCCTTTGCCCACGACGTCGTCGTCGAGGTAGATCGCGCCCTCGTGGAGGCGGATGACGTCGCCGTCCTTGACGCGTTCGAACAGCTCGGGATTGGCGTTGTCGACAAACGGCACGCCCGCGTCGAGCAGGATCTGCGGACCCAGGTTGGGATAGCGGCCGCTGATGCCCGCGGCGACGTTGACGACAGCCGCCGCGCCGCACGCGACGAGCGCCTCCGCGCTGACCCGGTCAACGTCGACATGGTCGATAATCGCTATTTCCCCGGGCTGGAGGCGCTTGGTCAGCCTCTTGGTTCGCCGGTCGATTCTCGCCACTGCCGTCACACCGGGAAGGTCATCGACCTTCCTGCCACGGAGGCCCGGCATCTTGCTCCCCGGAACCTTCATCATGACCATCCTGCCAGAGGGAAACAGCGCCGGGGCCAAGCACTACGCCGCGTGTCCACTATGTCACGCTGAATCACCTGTCGGCCGCTGCGAGCCCGAGCAGCTCCTCCGCGTGCGCTCGGCCGAGTTCGGAGTCCTCCAGACCGGCCAGCATGCGCGACAGTTCGCGGACGCGTCCCTCGTGGTTGAGCGTGACGACACCGCTGCGCACGACGCTGCCGTCGCTGGCCTTCTCGACGACCAGATGCTGGTCGGCGAAGGCCGCCACCTGCGGGAGGTGGGTGACGACGATCACCTGCGCGGTGCGCGCGAGGCGGGCCAGCCGGCGCCCGATCTCGACCGCGGCCTTGCCGCCGACCCCCGCGTCGACCTCGTCGAACACGAACGTCGGCACCGGGTCGGCACCGGCGAACACGACCTCGATGGCGAGCATGACGCGGCTCAGCTCACCGCCGGAGGCGCCCTTGTTGAGCGGCAGCGGCGGCGCGGCCGGGTGGGCGGCCATCCGCAGCTCCACCTCGTCGACGCCCTCCGGGCCGAACTCGGCGCTCTGGGTGAGCTGCACCACGACCCGGGCGTGGGGCATGGCCAGCGCGGTCAGCTCTTCGGTCACGGCCTGGCCGAAGCGCTCGGCGGCGGCCTCACGCACCTTGGTGAGCTCGGCGGCCAGGGTGGTGAGCCTGGTGGTGAGCTCCTCGTGCTCGCGGGTGAGCTCCTCGATGCGCTCGTCGTCGCCTTCGAGCTCGCCCAGGCGGGCGGCCGCCTGCTGGGCCCAGGCCAGCACCCCTGCGCTGTCCTCGGCGTATTTCCTGATCAGGCTGCCCAGCACGGACCTGCGCTCCTGCACGGCTCCGAGACGGGCGGGGTCGGCCTCGATGGACTCGGCGTAGGCGGCCAGGTCGGTGGCGACGTCGGAGATCAGGTATCCGGCCTCGGCGAGCCGGTCGGCCACGCCGGCGAGCTGCGGGTCGTAGTCGCGCACGGCCTCGACGGCCGCGCGGGCCTCCCCGAGCAGCGAGATCACGTCACGGGCGCCGCCGCCGGCCTCCATCGGGTCGCCGAGCAGCGCGGTGTGGGACGTGGTGGCGGCGCTGCGCAACGCGTCGGCGTGCGAGAGGCGCTCCTCCTCCTCGCGCAGGTCGGCGTCCTCGCCCGGCTTGGGGTCGACCTTCTCGATCTCCTCCAGGCCGAACCGCAGCCGGTCGGCCTCCTGGGCACGCTCCCTGGCCTGGGTGGTCAGCTCGTCGAGCAGCGCCCCGACCTGCTTGTGCCGCTTGTACGCCTGCGCATACGCCCGCAACGGCTTGACCAGCTCGTTTCCGGCGTAACGGTCGAGCGCGGCGCGCTGCCTGGCGGCCTGCAGCAGCCGCTGCTGGTCCATCTGCCCGTGCACCGCCACCAGGTCGTCGGCCAGGTACGTCAGCGTGCCGACGGGCACCGTGCGGCCCCCGAGCCAGGCCCTTGAGCGGCCCTCGGCCGAGACGGTGCGCGAGATGATCAACTCGCCGTCCTCGACTTCACCGCCGAGGTCCTCGACCTGCTGGGCGACCCGGCCGCCGGGCTCGACGACGAGAGTGCCCTCGACGGTCGCCTTGTCAGCCCCCGGACGGATGCGCGAGGGATCGGCCCGGCCGCCGAACAGCAGCCCGAGCCCCGTGACGACCATCGTCTTGCCCGCGCCGGTCTCGCCGGTGACCACGTTGAAGCCCGGCGAAAGCTCGAGTACGGCCTCGTCGATGACGCCGAGCCCCTGGATGCGGACCTCCTCGACCCTTGGTCGCACTGCCCACTCCCGTCACTGCCGTGCCTGATGGCCGGTCGATTGTCTCCGGACATCTGTTGCCCATGGGATCCTACGCGCTCCGCCCTCCATTCATTCAGGGTCGCACTCTCCCGCGCCATCCCTGAACCGGTAGTTCGAACTTGGCGACCAGCCTGTCGGTGAAGGGCGCGCCGGTGTTCTCGATGCCGTGCAGACGGGCCAGGCGCACCGGCTCGGCGCCCCTGCGCACCTCCACCCGCGACCCGGAGGGCAGCTCGAAACGACGGCGGCCGTCGCACCACAGAACCCCGCCCGGCGTGTCCGGCAGGATCTCCACGGCCATCGTGGACCGTGGCGAGACCACCAGCGGCCGGGCGAACAGCGCGTGGGCGCTGATCGGCACCAGGAGCAGCGCCTCCACCTCCGGCCAGACCACCGGCCCGCCGGCCGAGAACGCATACGCCGTCGAACCCGTCGGAGTGGCGCATATCACGCCGTCGCAGCCCCAGCGGGACAGCGGCCGCCCGTCGATCTCGGCGACCACCTCCAGCATGCGTTCCTGCTTCTCCACGGTGACCTCGTTGAGCGCCCACGTGTCGGCGATCACCCGGCCGTTCTGCCTGGCCAGGACGTCGATCGTCATGCGCTCCTCGACGTCGTAGCGCCCGGCGACCACGCTGTCGACCGCCGTCGCCAGGTCGGCCACCTCCGCCTCGGCCAGGAACCCGACGTGCCCGAGGTTGACCCCGAGCAGCGGCGTGCCGGCGGGCTTGGCCAGCTCGGCCGAGCGCAGCAGCGAGCCGTCGCCGCCGAGCACGATCATGACCTCGGCGTCCTTGGCCGAACCGGGGTCGTCGCTGGGGACGACCTCCACCCCGCCACAGCCGATGTCACGCGCCTCGGTGTCCAGGACGCGTACGTTGATGCCCGCCCCGACCAGCCGGTTGATGACCAGACGGGCGCTCTCGACGGCGGCGCCCCGCCCGGTGTGGACGGCGACCAGCACGGTCCGGTTCATTGCGGCCCTTCCGCGACGGCACGCTGGATCTCGGCATCGAGCTCGGCGACGGGCGGATCACCCTCTCCTTTGCCCAGCCACAGCAGGTATTCGACATTTCCGGACGGACCGGGCAGCGGGCTCGCGGTCACTCCCCGCACGCTCAGCCCCAGCTCCTGCGCCTTGGCCGCCGCCTCGCGCACCGACCTGGCCCGCAACTCGGGGTCGCGCACCACGCCGCCCGCGCCCACGAGCTCCTTGCCCACCTCGAACTGCGGCTTGACCAGCATGACGAAGTCGGCCCGCGGCGCGGCGACCTGCGCCAGCGCCGGCAGCACGAGCCGCAGCGAGATGAACGACAGGTCGCCGACGACCAGCGTGGGCGGCTCGCCGACCATCTCGGGGGTCAGATCGCGCACGTTGACCCGTTCCATCACGGTCACCCGCTCGTCGGTGCGCAGCGACCAGGCGAGCTGGCCGTAACCGACGTCGACCGCGAGCACGTGGGCCGCGCCGTGGCGCAGCAGCACGTCGGTGAAGCCTCCCGTGGAGGCTCCCGCGTCGAGGCACCTGCGCCCCTCCACCGACAGGCTCTTGAACGCCTCCAGCGCCCCGAGCAGTTTGTGCGCTCCCCGCGAAACGTAGTCGGGCCCGTCGGCCGACTCGGCGACGACGATGGCCGAGGCGGTGTCGACCTGGGTCGCGGGCTTGTGCGCCTGCTGGCCGCCCACGCTGACCCGCCCGGCCTCGATGAGCTGGGCGGCCTGCTCCCGCGACCTGGCCAGCCCGCGGCGCACCAGCTCGCTGTCGAGACGGATCCGCCGGCTCACCGCTCGCCCAGCGCTTCGTCGCCCGCACCCGCGAGAGTGGACTCCAGCCCGGCGAACGCCTCCTCGAACACCGCCACGTGCTCGTTCACCGGCAGCTCGCCCACACGACCGAGACCGGCCACGATGGCGTCGACCCGCTCGTCACCGGTCTCCTCCGGCAGCTCACTCATGACTCGACCGTAACGCCTCGGGCGAGCGCCCGGGACCTTGGCAGGCGTGTCACGCGTTGAAGCTCATACGGGGGTGCTAGTGATGTGGAACGCTACCGACCGCAAAGGGAAAGAAAGGATGCCCAACATGGCAAGCGTCGAGGAGTGCCGGGCGGCACTGGCCAGGCTCGTCGCCCAGTTCGACGAGATCGGCGCGGAGGATCGTGCCAAACACGTGGTGGAACGCACGGTCAGCGCCCGGGTGTCCGACCTCGACGTGATCTTCTACGGGCGGCTGCATCACGGGGGGCTCGACCCGTTCACCGAGGAGCCGCCGGCGGGCGGCAAACCGGCCGATGTGAAGATCACCATCGCGAGCGACGACCTGGTCGCGCTGGTCGACGGTGAACTGGATCTGGCCCGTGCCCTGCTCGGAGGGCGGGTGAAGATCGACGCAAGCTTCGGCGACCTGCTGCGCCTGCGCAAGCTGATCTGACCGGGTCCGTGCCATGCGCGCGTTCGCTGTCAGGCGACTGTTCGCTGTCCTGCGCAGCCGTTCAGCGCGTGTGTTCGCCATGAGGCAACTACTCGGTGCGTGTTCGCCATCAGGCAACTACTCGGCGCGTGTGTTCGCGATCAGGCAACTGCTCGGCGCGTGCGTTAACTGTTAGGCGACAAGCGAACAGCGAACCTGCCCCCTCATCCCCCGACCGACTGAGCCGCCCTCCGGCGGCCACGTCGCCCCCATCTGACGACGCTTTTCCCGACCAGCCCACACCCCGCAATCACGGCGCTGCCCCTGCACCACTCGCGTGCACGAGTCCCGCGTGGTGCGGGCTGTGGCTACTGGTCCCGTGCCCAATGGCGTGCCCGCTCGACGAGTCCGGCGTGGTGCGGGCTGCGGAAGGAGGACGCCGTCACGAGTGGGCTCGCGGGCTCCTGGCCGCTGCCAGGCGGGAAAGGGCAGGGTCGAGGCGGCCCCCTCCGCCCGTGCTGATCGCCTCACCCCACGCGCTGCAGGACGTCCTTGACCGCGTCCTCCCCGATCTGCCCTTCGCCCGCGGCCGTCCAGGCGGCGTCGCAGGCCGCGCGCAGGCCGTCGATCCGGCTGCCGTCGCCTTCGAGGTGCAGCGCCCCGTCGCGCCACTCGGCCCGCCATCCCCGGCAGGCGCCGTCCCGCACGTCGGGATAGGGCTGCACCAGCGCGCCGAGGTCCTCGGCCAGGTACGTGGGCCGGTGCCGGGGCGCGGCGGTCAGCACGTCGAGCGGAGTGGCCACCCCGGTGAACACCAGCAGGCTCTCCACCCCCGCGTTGGAGGCCCCTTCGATGTCGGTGTCCAGCCGATCCCCCACGACCAGCGGCCGCCGAGCGCCGGTACGGATCATCGACTCCCGGTGCAGCGGCGGATCCGGCTTGCCGGCGTACACCGGTTCGACCCCGGTGGCGGCGGCGATGACCCGGACCATTGCCCCGTTCCCCGGCAGTTCGCCCCGCCCTGTCGGCATGGTGCTGTCACCGTTGGAGGCCACGAACAGCGCGCCCTGCCGTACGGCCAGCGCCCCCTCCGACAGCAAGGCGTACGACAGACCGGGAGCGATCCCCTGAACCACCGCAGCGGGCGACTCGGCCGCGACGGACACCGGCCTGAGCCCATGAGCCCGTACGGCCACCCGCAGCCCCGACCCGCCCACGACCAGCACCGCGGCGCCCGGAGCCACCCGCTCAGCGACGAGCCGCGCGGCCGCCTGCGCCGAGGTCACCACATCGGCCGCCATGGCAGGGACGCCGATTTCCCGCAGGTGGGCGGCGATGGCGGCGGGCGTCCTGGAGGCGTTGTTGGTCACGTAGGCGAGCCGGACCCCCTTGCCCTGCGCCTCCTCCAGCGCCTGCCTCGCCCCGGGTACCGCGTGCTGTCCGAGGTAGACCACACCGTCGAGGTCGAGCAGCAGGGTGTCATAGCCGTCAATCAGCACAGCGCCTCTTCCCGTTTGACTCTCACGCCGCGTGAGACTTTAGCGTCGCCTTCGTACCCGTCCACAGGAAGCCTTCTCTTCGTGGATCGGGAAACCCGTAACCGACACCGGAAGGACAACCATGCCCCAGGAACGCGCAGAACCCCTCGGCGCCCCTACCCATGACGCGTACGCGGCGGAGGCCGAGCAACGCTGGGGCGGCACAGACGCCTGGGCCGAATCCGCCCGCCGCACGTCGGCGTACACGAAGTTGGACTGGCAGCGGCACGAAGCCGAAGCGGCCGCCCTCTCGGCCCGCCTCGCCGACGCGATGCACGCAGACGTCCCGGCCGACGGCGACCTCGCGATGGACCTGGCCGAGGAACACCGCGCCCACCTCTCGCGCTGGTTCTACGACTGCACGTACGACATCCACCGCGGCCTCGCCGACCTGTACGTCTCCGACCCCCGCTTCACCGCCGCCTTCGACCGCACCTCCCCCGGCCTGGCCGCCTACCTCCGATCCGCCATCCTCGCCAACGCCACCCGCCACGCCTGACCCCCACCACCATGCGCGTACAGAGGGCGGCGGCCGACGAGCCCAAAACTGAGGGCACGGCCGCCCCTCAAGGCGCCGTTCTGCCACGCAAAACCAGGCAAACACCCTCACGGCGACCTTCTTCCATGATGGTCTGGCAGCCAAATACGGCCAAGGCATGCCTACCCCCTTACGCGAGGGCAGCCAGATGCAGCTGTGGCATGCCCGGACTCTCAAGCAGGCACCGCCTGGGCAGCCACGACAACTGCATTCGCCGCACCACGCTTCTCGGGCGCTCGCCTGGGAAAGCCACCGCACAGGCCCCTCATGTCCCAGTGGTGAGACCTCGCACGGCCCATCACGGTGGTGCCCTTACAACCCGAGTGGGTCGCCCAGCAGCCAGGGTTGCCACTCCTCCGGTATCGGTCGGAGTCGTCACAACCGGCCAGGTGCTCGGGGTCGACGGCGGGCTGTGCCGTGATGTCCCCCGGCCGCCTTCAGCGGCTGCTGTCTCCCGGCCGCCGTCAGCGGCTGGGGAACGCGCGGACAGGGCCGCCCATGCGCGACGGCGTGAACGCCTTGCCGAGGCCCTGGAAGGACCTCAGCGACAACGCCACCCCAATGGACCCACCTAGGGCACGGATAGCCGCCCTCCAACACAGGGCCAGACCAAGGAAGCGATCTGCTGCGACGACGCCCGATCAGCACGACGGGCCGCAAGCACACATCGCAGGGCGGCCTCCCCACCGAGTCAACGCCCCCGGAGAGGACCGAAACGCCTCGGCACAGTCGCTTGGGAGACGACGTCGGCCATGGCCGGCCCCCGCGCCCGCCTGCCCCTACATCTCTCGGCGAGCCCTCAACGTCGCCCGCACACTCTTCAAGGCCGACACGTAATGCCGCTCGTCCGGCCGCATGGCCACCGCGATGGCCAGCGGCTCCTGAGCCCCTTCCAGATCCCCCGTACGCCACAACGACAAGCCCAGCCCGAAGTACGCATAATCCTCAGCCGGGTTCGCATCCACGATCTGCCGGAAGCTGGCCGCGGCCTCCGCGTACTGACGGGAGTTGAACTGCGCCCGAGCCAGCGCCTCGAGGATGCTCCGGGACTGCGGCTCTGCAGCGGCGGCCCGTTCCAGCAACGCCGCGGCAGCAGCCGGGCTCCCCTCCTTCAGCAACTTCACACCACGCTGATACCAGTCGTACACACCGCCCCCGGGAACGCCACCCACGGACTCATCGTGACCATTTCCGCCCTGAACCATGCGTGAGGACTCCTTCATCGCTGGACGACGAACCTCGCTCCCCCTCCGCCGCGTAAGGGGCGCGACAGCAAACGATTGGGGCAACTCCTGGTAGGCGCAAGCATTTATGGGAGCATGCCCGGTATGGGGACTCCTGAACTGCCGGTGCCGGACGGACTGGTGCTACGGCCCTTCCGAGGCGTACGTTTCGATGTCGAAGATCCCGCCAAGGTGACCTCCCCACCGTACGACCTGATCAGCGACGCGGACGTCGAAGCCCTCCTTGCCTCCCACCCGAACAATGTCGTCCGCCTCATCCTTCCCTGCAACCCAGAAGCGACACCCGCCACCGAACCCGGCACCCCTCGTGACCCGGCCGGGACCCCGTCCAGACTCCGCCACCGGACCGAAGTGCCGCTGGAAGCGCGTTACTCCGAGGCCAGGGACACGCTGAGGGCCTGGCTGGACGCCGGCGTCCTCGTGGCCGACGACACCCCCGCCCTGTACGTGTACGAGCAGAGCGGCCCGCACGTCCTCCAGCGCGGCCTGATCGGCGACGTCGGCCTGGTCGACCCCGCCGACCGCGTCATCCTCCCCCACGAGGACGTCATGCCCGGCCCCATCGCCGACCGGCTGGCCCTCATGAGCACCACCGAGGCCAACCTCGAACCCATCTTCCTCCTCTACAACGGCGACAACGGCAGGGCGACCCGCCTGGTGGACGAGGTCGCCGCCAAACGACCGCCCCTCGTCACGGCCGGAACCGAGGACGGCCTCACCCACCGGCTGTGGGCGATCACCGACCCGGACGAGATAGACGCCATCAACGCCGACCTGCGCAACCGTCAAGCCCTGATCGCCGACGGCCACCACCGGTACGCCACCTACCGCGTCCTCCAGCGTCAGGAACACGCCGCCCGCCAAGCCCTGCGGGACGGGACGCACCAGGCCACGCCCAACGACGGGTCACAGGAAGCCATCCAGCCCTCTCAGCACGTCCCCCTCAACGCACCCCCGAGCATGCCCACCCACAACTCCCAGGGCGCATCACACCCGTCCACCGCGCCGGACCACCCCGTAACACCCTCTCCTAGCCCAATCACCTCGTTCCGGCACGAGCTGACCGATCACCTGGCCCATCCGTCAGCGGAGCCGGCCTCCGCCCCGGCCGACCCCCGGCAGGCGCTGGGCCCCTGGGACTTCGGGCTCGCCCTGATCGTCGACTCCACCGCCTACCCGCCCGACCTCAAGGCCATCCACCGCGTCATCCCCGGTCTCCCCTTGGCCGAGGCCGCCGCCAGGGCCAGAGGCGCCTGGCAGGTACACGACTACGACGACCTGGCGCAGGGCCTGGAGGCACTGCAGAACGCGGCCGAACCCGCCTTCCTCCTCGCCGGTGAGAGCGGCACGCATCTGCTCACCGACCCCGACCCGGTGCAGCTCAACCTGGCGATGCCGGACGGCCATTCGGACCGCTGGAACTCGCTGAACACCTCCATCCTCAGCGAGTTCATCCTGCCCAAGGTGTGGGGCATGGAGGACGACGAGCGGGCGGTACGCATCGTCCACCACGACACCGAGGCGGCGTTGCGGCTCGCGATCCAGACGGGCGGCACAGCCGTCATCCTCAAGCCGCTCATGGTCGACGACGTGCTGGCCGTCGCCGCGGGGGGCGAACGAGTGCCCCGCAAGTCCACCTCCTTCGGCCCCAAACCGCGTACCGGCCTGGTCCTGCGCACGTTCGCCATCGACTGACGCCGCCCCTGCCGCGTAGCCACGCCTCCCCTGCCCATCGCCGAGCGCTCTCCAGGGCGGCGCCTGGCCATCGCCGACAAGATCACCCCGCCCCGGCCAGCTGAGCCACCTGCCGCGGCCCCCGGCTCGCCACCACCTCTTCAGACGGCTCAGGAACCGTCTCCTCGACAGGTCTGACGGCACCGACCTCCACCTCGTACCGCCAGATCTTGGCGGCGGCCGGGCCGAAGACCCGGCAGCGGAACGCGCCCGTCACCTCGATGAAGTCCCGCGGTTTGAGACCTCGCACGATGTGCGCGACCTCGGGATCGAACGTGACGCACGGGATGCTGTCGGTGAGAGCCGCTCCTCGCCGGTGCCTGCGCCGGCGGCGTACGATGACGCGCCACTTCGTGGCCATGTCGCCGCTCGGCATCGCGTATTCCTCGACCGCCGCCGACAGCCGCCCCACCAGCACGACCTCGTTCCGATCCATTGTCGTCCTCCCGTTTGTGTTCCGGAGGAGATCACTCTCTACGATGAGGGGAAGCCCGGATCGATACGAACGTCGTTCTGGGGATGACGGATGTACGCGCGGGAGTGCCTGTGGACAACATCACCGCACTAGGCGGCGACGTCTATGAGATCGACACCAAGATGGCCGGATACTCAGGCATCACCGCCGGCTACCTGATCCTGGGAGATCGGCCGTGCCTGGTGGAGACGGGCACCTCGACCTCGTCCCCCGTGGTGCGCGACGCGCTCGCCTCGCTCGGCGTCGGCCCGGACGACCTGGCCACCGTGGTGGTGACCCATATCCACCTGGACCATGCGGGCGGTGTGGGGGACATCGCGAAGTTCTTCCCGTCCGCGCAGGTGGTCGTACACGAGAAGGGTGCGCGCCATCTGGCCGATCCGTCGCGTCTGATGGCCAGCGCCCGGATGGTCTGGGGTGACCAGCTCGACACCCTCTTCGGCGAACTGTCCCCCACCGAGGCCGAGCGCATCGTCGCCCTGGGCGACACCGGCGCCATCGACCTGGGCAACGGCCGCACGCTGAGCAGCCACTACTCCCCCGGCCATGCCAAGCACCACGTCGGCCTGATCGACTCCGCCACCGGAGACCTCTACGTCGGGGACGCCGCGGGCGTGTATCTGCCCCAGACCGGCGACCTGCGCCCCGCCACGCCGCCGCCGGACTTCGACCTTCAGACGGCCCTCGACTCGATCGCCCTGTTCCAGGCCCTTGGTCCGCAACGGTTGCTGTTCAGCCACTACGGACCGGTCGGCGCCGTCCAGGAGACCCTTGAGCGATCCGCCGAGGAGCTCCGGGTCTGGGTGGATCTCACCCGCCAGGCACACTCCGAGGGCCTCGACCTCGATCACGCGGTCGCCATGGTCCGCGACCGCACCAAGGAGCGCTACACCGCCCTGCAGTCGGACGACGTGACAGCCGAGCAGTTCGAACTGCTGAGCGGCGCCCCGTCGAACGTCGCGGGCATCCTCCACTGGCTCAACCGCGTCGAACGATGACCACCGGCTGACCACACCTCATAGGACACAAAAGCTCCGCCGTACCCCTGATCATCAGGGGTACGGCGGAGCCTCAATACCTACTCGCCGTTCTTCTTCGGCCGGTCCTGAGCGGACTCGTCCGTCTCGACTTCCAGCACGTCACCGAAGTCCGGCTCGATGAACGCAGGCGTGATCCCCGGCGTCCCGGCCTCCGCCGGCTTGCCTTCCTCGCCACGGTCCGCGGGCTCGCCCGCCTCCGGCTCGGCCGCCTCAGCAGCGACGGCGTCCTTCGGCTCGACAGGCTCGACCGGCGCGCCCGGCTCGACAGGTTCAGCAGGCACGGCAGGCTCGGAGACCTCGGGCTCCAGGAGGTCGTCCGCCTCGGCCAGGGCCTCGGCGTCCTCTTCCTCCTCCTCGGCCAGCTTGCCCTCGTCGGCGACGCCGGCGTCGTCGAAGTCGTCCTCGGAGTCGTCCTCGGAGTCGTCCTCGGAGTCGAGGTCCTCCTCGAAGTCCTCCTCGACGTCCTCGATGACGGCTCCGGTGAGCTCGGCGTAGCGCTCGGCCGCGTCCGTCTCGCCGTCCTCGTCGAAGGCCATCGCCCGGGCGAACCAGTCCGTCGCCGCCTCCTGATGCCCGGCGTCGGCCAGGGCGTCCGCATAGGCGAACGCGAGGCGCGCCGACCACGGCTTGGGCTGCGGGTCGCGCAGCTCGGGCAGGCGCTGGAGGGTGATCACGGCCGCGTCCTGCTGGCCGAGGTCACGCCGGGCGCCCGACTCGACGATGGTCAGCTCGATGCGTCCGGCCCGGTCGAGGCGCTCGGCCTCCGGCGAACGTACGAGATCGATGGCCCGCTCCGGACGGCCCAGACCGCGCTCGCAGTCGGCCATGACCGGCAGGTACGCGTCCGACCCCGTCATCCTCCTGGCCGCACGCAGGTCGCTGAGCGCCTCGGAGAAGTGCCCGGCCCGATAGGCGACGATGCCCGCGGCCTCGCGTACGACACCGATGCGCGCGGCGAACCGGCGCGCCACCTTGGTGTGTTCGTGCGCCTTGTCGGGGTCGTCCTCCTCCAGGGCGCGCTCCGCCGCGACCAGGTGCCTGCCGACCAGGTCGGAGAGGTCACCGGGCAGCGAACGCAGCTCCTCGCGCACTTCCTTGTCGAGCTCTTCCGCGGTGATGTCAGGCGCCATCTCGGGCAGCCTCTCGCGCTGCGGGGCGTCGGAGTCACGGTCCTCCCGGCCGTACCTGGCGCGGGTGCCACCGCCCGGACGCTCCCCGCGGTCGTCACGCGAGAACGGACGCGACTCACGGTAGCCGCCACCCTCGCGACGAGGCCCGTAGGAGTCGTCGCGGCGCGGGCCGCGGTCGTAGCCACCCTCGCGACGCGGCCCCCGGTCGAACCCCTCACGACGCTGCCCGCCGCCGCGGTCGTCACGGAACCCGCCCTCGCGACGCGGCCCCCGATCGAAGCCCTCTCGACGCGGCCCGCGGTCGAAACCTTCGCGACGCGGACCACGGTCGAAGCCCTCACTGCGGGGACCACGCTCCGAGCCCTCACCACGAGGACCACGGTCATAGCCTTCCCGGCGCGGGCCACGGTCACCGAAGCGGTCGTCGCGGCGCTCCCCGAACCCGCCGCCCTCACGGCGCGGGCCCCGGTCGAAACCTTCACGACGCGGCCCGCGGTCGAAACCCTCCCGGCGAGGACCACGGTCAAAGCCCTCGCGACGCGGGCCCCGGTCGAAACCCTCACGCCGCGGCCCCTGCTCGAAACCCTCCCGACGTGGACCACGGTCATAGCCTTCACGACGCGGCCCACGGTCGCCGTAGCTGCCGCCCTCACGACGCGGCCCACGGTCACCAAAACCGCCGCCTTCACGACGCGGTCCCCGGTCACCGTAGCCGCCGCCCTCACGCCGAGGTCCGCGATCCTGGAAGGGACGACGCTCATCGCCCTCCCTGCGCGGCCCGCGGTCGAAGCCCTCCCGGCGAGGACCACGGTCAGAACCTTCGCGACGCGGACCCCGGTCGCCGTAGCCGCCGCCCTCACGACGCGGCCCACGGTCCTGGTAAGGACGGCGGTCATCGCCCTCACGGCGCGGCCCACGATCATCCCGGTCCTGGTAAGGACGACGCTCGTCACCCTCACGACGCGGCCCGCGGTCGAAGCCTTCCCGGCGAGGACCACGATCGAAGCCCTCGCGTCGCGGACCACGGTCGGAACCTTCACGACGCGGGCCGCGATCGCCGTACCGGCTCTCGCGACGCTCGCCGTAGCCACCGCCGCCCTCGCGACGCTCGCCGTAGCTGCCTCCGCCTTCACGGCGGTCACCGTAGCCACCCTCGCGGCGGGGTCCGCGGTCGTCCCGGTCGCGGTAGGAGCGGCCCTCGTCCCGGAAACCGCCCTCACGCCGCGGCGCACGCTCGTCGCGGGAACCCTCCCCGCCTCGGGGCGCTCTGTCCTCGCGGTTGTACGGCCGCGGCCGGCCCTCTGAACGGAACGGACGATCGCCACCGGAATCACGCCCGCGAGAGCCGTATCCGCCAGTCCTGCCGCCGCTGGAGCGCCTGTCCCCGTAGTCGCCCCGCCCGCGCTGTCCGCCGTCCGATCCGTCTTCTCTGTTCACTTCTGGTCCATTTCGTTGGCTCACTCAGCGGACTCACAACGCCGGTCCACCGTGGCTGGTCGCCGCCCGCCCTCGGGCCTTACGCGACGAAGGCCACCCGTGGGGGTGGCCCGCTCCCCCCAGCCTAGCAAGCCCCCGAACGTTCACGAGCCCTCCAGCCACCCACGACCATTCGGCCAACCGGCCTCTTACCTTCGCCGCCACCCACAGAACGACGCTCACCAGAACGGTGCGGCAGCGATCTCATGGTCGAAACCGAACACCCGAAGAACGGGAAGTCCCCTCAGCGGTATCTGGCCCACATCCTCATAAACGTGTTCCCGGAGCATCGGAGAAGCCTCTGAACGATGAGTCTCGCGAACGGGCCGGTGGCTTGGGGGTGGATCCTCACGCCTACTGTGCGCCAGGCGCTCAGAGAATGCCTCTGCTCTGATGCAACACCGATCCAGAAGGCAAGAGGGCGACGACTAGCGCACCGCTCACCGCTCCTCCCGGTAGCGGCGGCCGAGAATTTGCACGATTCGACGGTGGGCTCACCGCCACCACCCAAGGCCGTCTCACGAAGCTCATAAAACGTCGCGCCCGTTCTCAACGCGTGCAAGCGGGACGTCCGCCGGGGTCGCTGTGCTTGTATCCAAGGGGGGCAAGCCCGGGTGTGGTCGCCGCGTCAACACATGGGGGTGCTCACAGCGCACCGGCCCCGACAGGCGGCTCCGTGTTCGCGAACCGGCTGGCACGACGCGACTGGCGGCCGGCCCTGTGACACCGAACCGAACTCCCAAGGCGTCCTGCACGCCCCTGAAGCTCTTCATCGAGAAATGTGTACAACGCAAAGAAGCCCCACACGATCCGTGTGGGGCTTCTTTGAAAGATTGTCCGGCGGTGACCTACTCTCCCACACCCTCCCGAGTGCAGTACCATCGGCGCAGAGAAGCTTAACTTCCGGGTTCGGAATGTAACC
>NZ_JBFAOM010000026.1:0-145311 GCF_040675235.1 Nonomuraea sp. NPDC049637 | reverse complement strand
ATGAGCCACGAGCTGCGCACGCCGCTCAACTCGCTGCTCATCCTGGCCCAGCTGCTGGCCCAGAACCACACGCGCAACCTGACGCCCAAGCAGGTCGAGTACGCCGAGATCATCCACTCGGCCGGCTCCGACCTGCTCCAGCTGATCAACGACATCCTCGACCTGTCCAAGGTCGAGGCGGGCAAGATGGACATCAACCCCGAACGCGTGCCGTTGCGCCAGCTCCTCGACTACGTCGAGGCCACGTTCCGGCCGATGACGTCGCAGAAGAGCCTCGACTTCACGATCACGAACGCCCCCGGCATCCCGGTGGAGGTCGTGACCGACGACTCGCGCCTGCGCCAGGTGCTGCGCAACCTGCTGTCGAACGCGGTCAAGTTCACCGAGACCGGCAGCGTCGAGCTGCGCATCGAGCCGGCCGCCCAGGAGGAGCTGCCCGCCTCGGTGCGCCAGCACGGCGCGGCCATCGCCCTGCGGGTGGTCGACACCGGCATCGGCATCGCCGCCCAGCAGCTGGAAGCCATCTTCGGCGCGTTCCAGCAGGCCGACGGCACCACCAGCCGCAAGTACGGCGGCACCGGCCTCGGCCTGTCCATCAGCCGCGAGATCGCCCACCTGCTCGGCGGCGCGATCGGGGCGCAGAGCACGCCGGGCCAGGGCAGCGTGTTCACCCTCTACCTGCCGATCGCCCGGCCGGACTTCATCGGGCTCTCCCCGAAGAAGGCCCTGGCCGACCCCTCGGTGATCGTCGAGGCCGCCCGCGTCGCCACGCCGGAGCAGGAGGCGGCCGCGCCGGCCAGGCCCCACCAGCCGCAGCCGCGCCGCCTGCTGGTCATCGAGGAACGGCCGCAGGGCCTGCTCTCGCACGTGGCCGAGAGCGTGGTGACGGAGCTGGCGCTGAGCAAGGACGAGACGATCGAGATCGTCACGGCCGCCGGAGCGCAGGAGGCCGCGGCCACGCTCGCCGCCGACCCCTGCCACTGCATCGTGCTCGACCTCGACCTGCCCGACCAGAGCGCCTACCGCCTGCTGGAGGCCATGGACGGCGACCAGGGCCTGAACTCGGTGCCGGTCCTGGCCTACAACAACTGGCGGGCCAGCTCCCAGCAGGCGGTGCCGTTGCAGACGCGCGAGGGCGGCCAGCCGCTGGAGCTGCTGTCCAGCCTTGACGAGCTGCGCGAGCGCATCGCCCTGCACCTGACCGCCGACCAGCCCGGCGACGTGCTGCCGCTGATCCGGGCCGGGAACGTCAACCAGGTCGCCGGGGCCGAGATCGACACCTCGCTGACGGGCCGGACCGTGCTGATCGTCGACGACGACGCCCGCAACCTGTTCGCGCTGACCAGCATGCTGGAGGTGCACGGCATCGACGTGCTGCACGCCGAGGACGGCCGCAAGGGCATCGACACGCTCGTCGCCCACCCGCAGATCGACCTGGTGCTGATGGACGTGATGATGCCCGAGATGGACGGCTACACCGCCACCGCCCGCATCCGCGCGATGGCCCAGTACGCCGACCTGCCCATCATCGCGGTCACGGCCAAGGCGATGCCGGGCGACCAGGAGAAGGCGCTGGCGGCCGGCGCGAGCGACTACGTGACCAAGCCCGTCGAGGCCGACCATCTCGTCGAACGCATCCGCCACTGGCTCGGCGCCTGACCCGTCCCCCTCAAGGAGCAACGCAGTGCACCAGCAGCACGATCCGGCGGCCGCCGTGCCGCCGGAGCGTACCGAGCCGCCCAACCTCGGCCGTCTGGCCGCGACGGTCGCCCGCCTGCACAACCAGATCCTGGAGGCCCAGCGGGCCGCCGAGGGCCGCGCCCTGGTCGAGGTGGCCAAGGGCGTGCTCGTCGAGCGCCTGCAGTGCAGTCTGGCCACCGCCGCCAGACAGCTCGCCACCCTGGCCGAACAGGCGGGCGTGACGCAGCTGGAACTGGCCGCCGACATCATCAACCAGGCCGCCCATGACCGCATCAGCGAGGCCGCCCGCGACTTCCTGGACTCGACCCGCGCCGAGGAGTCGGCGGAGGTGGCGGTGCGGCTGCGCACCGCCGAGAACGGGGCGCTGACCGCCACCGACGCGCAGGCCGTGGCGCAGTCGTTGCTGGAGCACGCCCTGTCCGCGCTCGGCGCGACGACGGTCGCCATCTGGGAGGCCGGGCCGGACGCGTCGCTCACCCTGGCCGGGTACGCGGGGCTGGCCGACGAGGAGGCCAGGCGCTGGCGTTACGTGCCGCCGGGCGTGGCCACGCCGGCCCGCCGCGCGCTGCTGGCCCGCGGCACGGTGTGGCTGGACGACCTGGCCGCCGTCGGCCTGCCCTCGATCGGGCAGCGACAGACCCCCGGCGCGCGGGCGACCGCCCCGGCCGGCACGGGCGGCCGGATCCTGGGCGTGCTGGAGATCGGCTGGCCGGACGCGAGGCCGCAGCCCGACCCGCGGGTCATCAAGCAGATCGAGGTGCTGGCCGACCTGTGCGCCCACACCTTCGAGACCGCCGACCAGGCGGTCCCCGAGCCCCAGGTCGTGCCCGAGCTGGTCGACCTGGCCGACGCGCTGCCGGACTCGACGCTGGTGCTGCGCCCGCAGCTGGGCACCGAGGGCCGGCTGACCGACTTCCGGATCGTGCACGCCAACCCCCGCTTCCTCGACCCGGCCGGGCGGCCGCGCGGCGAGGTCGTCGGGAGCCTGTTCCTGGAGGCGTACCCGCTGGCCGCCGAGGAGGGCGCGCTGCTGGCCAGGATCGAGCACGTGCACGCCACGGGCGAGACCTTCAGGGCCGAGAAGATGACGCTCACGGCCATGGTGGACCAGATCCCGCTGCACACCGTCGCGGGCGTCGCGATCATCCGGCTCGGTGACAGCGTGCTGCTCATCTGGCGGCTGCAGGACCAGGACACCCAGCTCGCCAACCTGCTCCAGCACGCCCAGCGTCTCGGGCGCATCGGCGGCTTCGAGGAGAACCTGCTCACCGGCGAGATCGTCTGGAGCGCCCAGCTCCACGACCTGTACGGCATGTCCCTCGACGAGCCGCCCATCCCGCTGGAACGCCTGGCCTCGCACGCCCACCCCGACGACGCCGTGGCCATCGGCCGGTTCGTCCGGGCCGTGCTGCACCACCGCCGTCCGGCCTCCACCGCCTACCGGCTGCAGCGGTCCGACGGCACCGTCCGGCACATCAGGGTGGTCGCCGAGCCCGTCTTCGACGACAGCGGCCTGCTGCTGTCCATCCGCGGCGCCTACCAGGACATCTCCTCCCAGCACTGGACAGAAGTGGCGCTGGCCGCCACCCGTGACCAGCTCGCCCACACCGAGCAGCAGGCCGCCGAGCGCAACCGGCTGGCCCTGCAGCTCCAGCAGGCGATCATGCCGCCGAGCCGGGAGCCGCTGGAGGCGTTCGACCTGCAGATCGCCGTACGCTACCGGCCGGCCGAGAAGGAGCACCTGGTCGGCGGCGACTGGTACGACGCGGTCGTGCTGCCCACCAAGCAGATCCTGCTGTCGGTCGGCGACGTCGCCGGGCACGGCATCGAGGCGGCTACCGGCATGGTCGTGCTGCGCAACGCGCTGCGCGGCCTGGCCGCCACCGGCGCCGGGCCGGCCCAGCTGCTGACCTGGCTCAACCTGGTCGCCCACCACCTGACCGCGAACGTCACGGCCACCGCGATCTGCGGGCTGTTCGACCCCCGCACCCGGGTGCTGCGCTACGCCAGGGCCGGGCACCTGCCGCCCATCCTGGTCCGCGACGGCCAGGCCAGGGAGCTCGACCTGACCAAGGGCCTGCTGCTCGGGGCGGTCGCCGAGGCCGAGTACGAGGAGACGCACGTCCAGCTCGCCTCCGACGACATCCTGCTCATGTACACCGACGGCCTGATCGAACGCCGGGACGTCAACCTGCACGAGTCCCAGCAGCGGCTCCTGGACACCGCCCGGCACCCCGCGGCCACCCTGGAGCAGCGCCTCGACCACCTGCTGACGCACAGCAACTCCGACACCGACGACGACACGTGCATCATCGGCGCCCGCCTCCAGTAGCCGTCCGCGCCGCGCCCGCCCCGGCCGCGCCCCGGGACGCCGGCCGGGGCGGGCGTTTGCCGGGCTTTCGTCTGGTAAGCAACCGTAGCCGGGTCCCCCGCCACGCCACACCCAGGCAGGACTGATCAGACCATGGGCATGGAACCGGAGCTACGCTGTCCCATCAGCACCGATCTCGACGCCATCCGCCGCCTCGTGCGCGACCACGCCGGCCGCGCCGGGCTGTCCGGTGAGCGCCTGGACAACTTCGTGCTGGCGGTCAACGAGGCGGTCACCAACGTCCTCGACCACGGCGGCGGCACCGGCACCGTGGTGGCCCGCACCGGCTCCGGCGGCGTCACGGTGGAGATCTCGGACGAGGCCGGCCGGCTCAGCGCCGCCCACCTGGCCGCGGCCGAACACGGCCGCGCCCACTCGGCGGGGTTCGGCTTCGGCCTGTGGCTGATCCAGCACCTGTGCGACCGCGTCGAGCTCGACCAGAGCCCGCGGGGCTCCCGGTTACGCCTGCACATGAGCGTGCGCACCGCCCACGACCGGCCGCCCGGCACCCTCGTCCATCAGGGCTGCGACCCCGCCGAGCCCGGCCCGGCCCGGCCGGATTTCCCGGAACCCTAGGATGAGGCAATTTCCCGGAACCCTAGGATGAGGCAATTTCCCGGAACCCTAGGATGAGGCAGGTGAAATACATGCTGCTCATCTACAGCAACCCCGCCGCCCAGCAGGCCGTCGCCGACGGGTTCGACCAGGTCATGGCCGAGGTCGACGCGCTCATGGCCGAGCTGGAGGCCAACGGCGAGCTGGCCGGGGGTCAGGCGCTGGGCGACCCCGCCTCCTCCAAGACCGTGATGGTGCGCGACGGCGTGCCCGCCGTCACCGACGGCCCCTTCCTGGAGGCCAAGGAGTACCTGGCGGGCTACCTGATCGTCGACTGCGCGAGCGTCGAGCGGGCCACCGAGATCGCCGCGCGCTGGCCGGACGCGCGACTGTGCGCCATGGAGGTGCGGCCCGTCATCGACGAGGTGGCGGAGTGATCGAAGGGCTGCTGCGCGAGCTGGCGCCGCAGGTGCTCGGCGTGCTCGTCCGCCGTTACGAGCAGTTCGACGCCTGCGAGGACGCCGTCCAGGAGGCCCTGCTCGACGCCGCCGTGCAGTGGCCCGAGCAGGGCGTGCCGGACAACCCGCGGGCCTGGCTGATCACGGTCGCCTCCCGCCGGGTCATCGACCACTTCCGCAGCGAGAGCGCGCGCCGGCGGCGGGAGGAGAGCGCGGCGGTAGCCGTCCCGGCCGACGAGTTCGTCGAGCCGGCGCCGGGCGAGGAGCGCACGCCGTCCAGCGACGACACGCTGACGTTGCTGTTCCTGTGCTGCCACCCGTCGCTGTCGGAGCCCTCGCAGCTCGCGCTCACGCTGCGGGCCGTGGGCGGCCTGACCACGGCGCAGATCGCGGCGGCGTTCCTGGTGCCGGAGGCGACGATGGCCCAGCGCATCAGCCGGGCCAAGCAGCGCATCAGGTCCACGGGGGTGCCGTTCGGGCCGCCGCCGGAGCCGGAGCGGGCCGAGCGGCTGCGCGTGGTGCTGCACGTGCTCTACCTGATCTTCAACGAGGGTTACACCGCCACCTCCGGGCCCGACCTGCAGCGGCCCGAGCTGACCGGCGAGGCGATCCGGCTGGCCCGGCTCGTCCACCGGCTGCTGCCCGGCGACGGCGAGGTCGCCGGGCTGCTGGCGCTCATGCTGCTGACCGAGGCGCGGCGGGCGGCGCGCACCGGGCCGGGCGGCTCGCTGGTGCCGCTGGCCGAGCAGGACCGCTCGACGTGGGACCGGCGGCTGATCGAGGAGGGCGTCGAGCTGGTCAGCAAGGCGCTGGCCACCAGCGCGCTGGGCCCGTACCAGTTGCAGGCGGCGATCGCGGCCGTGCACGACGAGGCGCCCACCGCCGCCGAGACCGACTGGCCGCAGATCCTGGCGCTCTACGGCGTGCTGGCCGGGCTGGAGGACAACCCGGTGGTCCGGCTCAACCAGGCCGTGGCCGCGGCCATGGTGCACGGGCCGCGGGCCGGGCTCGACCTGCTCGACGGCCTGGCCGCCGACGACCGGCTCGCGGGCCACCATCGGCTGGCCGCGGTCCGCGCCCACCTGCTGGAGATGGAGGGCGACGCGGAGGGGGCGGCGCTGGCCTTCCGCGAGGCGGCCCGGCGTACGCTCAGCCTGCCTGAGCAGCGCTATCTGGAGGGCAAGGCCGCCCGGCTGGCTTGACAACGATTTTTTTCGGTGCGATCGTTTCAGGCATGCACGAAGTGGCAGTGATCGAAGACGCGGCGGCCGCCGAGGCGTCGCTCGACCCGATGCGGTCGAAGTTGCTGGCCGAGCTGGTCGAGCCGGGCTCTGCCACGTCCCTGGCCGCCAAGGTGGGCCTGGCCCGGCAGAAGGTCAACTACCACCTGCGCACCCTCGAACGCCACGGGCTGGTCGAGCTGGTCGAGGAGCGCAGGAAGGGCAACGTCACCGAGCGCGTCATGCAGGCCGCGGCCGCCTCCTTCGTGATCTCCCCCACGGCCCTGGCCGCCGTGCAGCCCGATCCCGCCCGGTCCCCCGACCGGCTGTCGGCGCGCTGGTTGCTGGCCCTGGCGGCGCAGCTCGTCCGCGACGTCGGCACGCTGATCACCGGCGCGGCCAAGGCGCAGAAGAAGGTGGCCACGTTCGCCATCGACGGCGAGGTGCGCTTCGCCTCGGCCGCCGACCGGGCCGCGTTCGCCGAGGAGCTGACGCAGTGCGTGACCTCGCTGGTCAGCAAATATCATGACGAGTCCGCGGAAGGCGGGCGGGACCATCGTCTGATCGTCGCCGTGCACCCGTCCGTGAAGAAGGGCTCCTGAGGTGGGGCACGAGTTCGAGATCCCCCTGGAGTCCCTGGTCGAGGCGACGCCCGAGCAGGTGTGGGCGGCCATCACCACCGGGCCGGGCATCGACTCGTGGTTCATGGGCCGCAACGAGGTCGAGGGCGGCGCGATCCGCACCGCCTTCGCCGGGGCCGAGCTGCCCGAGTCCAGGGTGACCGCCGAAGACCCGCTCAAGCGTTTCGCCCACTCCGGCGTCCCGGGCCCCGACGGCCGGTTCGTGGCCTACGAGTTCCTGCTGGAGGGCCGCGGCCAGGGCAGCACCCTGCTCCGCATGGTCACCAGCGGCTTCCTGCCCGGCGACGACTGGGAGCAGGAGTACGAGGCGATGTCCACGGGCGTGGCCCTGTTCTTCGCCACGCTGACGGAGTACCTCGGCCACTTCGCCGGCCGGGCCGCGACCCCGCTCACCGAGGCCGGCCCGCCGGTGAGCGACTGGCCGCGCGCCTGGCGGGCCCTGTACGCCGCCCTCGGCGGCCGCCCCGAGCCCGGCGACGCCGTCCGGCTCGCGCCGCCCGGCCTGCCCCCGGTGCAGGGCGTGGTCTACTTCCGCAACGCCCAGACCGTCGGCGTGCGCGCCCCCGACGCCCTCTACCGGTTCGTCCAGGGCATGGGCGGCAGCATGCTGGCCATGCACCTGCTGTTCGGCGACCCCGCGGGTCAGGCTCCGGCCTGGCGGGCCTGGCTGGAGGATCTGCCCGCGGATCGGGCATGACTTCCGGATGAACGTGGTGGCGCTGTCCGACACCCACGCGCCCCGGCGGTGGCGCACCTGCCCGCCCCGGGTGGCCGAGCACCTGCGCGGGGCCGACGTCATCCTGCACGCCGGCGACGTCTGCGTGCGCTCGGTGCTCGACGAGCTGGCCGCCTACGCCCCGGTGCACGTGGTGAAGGGCAACAACGACGGCCCGGACGTGGTGGCGCCGGAGACGCTGGAGCTGACCCTGGAGGGCCTGCGGATCGGGATGATCCACGACAGCGGGCCCACCAAGGGCCGCCTGGCCCGGCTGCGCCGCCGCTTCCCCGAGGCCGCCCTGGTGGTCTTCGGCCACTCGCACATCCCGCTCGACGAGTCGGGCGAGGGGCTGCGCATCTTCAACCCCGGCTCCCCCACCGACCGCCGCCGCCAGCCGCACGGCACGATCGGGCTGCTGACCGTCGAGGACGGCGTGCTGACCCGCGCGGAGATCGTGCCCGTCAGCTGAGCGGCTCGACGGTGACGGGCACGCCGTTGAGCGCCGCCGTACCGGTGAGCTCGTCCAGGAGGCGGGGGTCGGTGAGGTCGTTGGCGCTGGCGCCGCCGAGCGTGGCCGCGACCGACAGCAGCACGCCCGGCCCGTCGTGGCCGTAGCCGTGGGGCAGGCTGACCACGCCGGGCATGACGTCCTCGCTCGCGCTGACCTCCACCGTCACCTCGCCGCTGCGGGAGCGCACCCGGACCGGCGCGCCGTCGGTGAGCCCGCGGGCGCGCAGGTCGGCGGGGTGCATGAGCAGGTGGTGCCGGGGGCGGCCCTTGGCCAGCCGGGCGGAGTTGTGCAGCCAGGAGTTGTCGTCGCGCAGGTGCCGGCGGCCGATCAGCAGCAGCCCGGGAGGGGCGGCGGTCAGCAGCTCGGCGCGGGCGCGGTCGAGCCCGTCGAGCAGGACGGGCGGCGCGGCCTGGACGCGACGGCCCGGCGTGCGCAGCCGGCCGGGCAGGCTCGGTTTGAGCGGGCCCAGGTCCAGCCCGTGCGGGTGGCGGCGCAACCGCGCCACGCTCAGCCGGTACGGCCCCGCCCGCAGCCCGAGGTCCACGATCCGCTCCGGCGAGAGCCGCAACATGAGCCGGTCGGACAGCGACCCGGCCCGGACCAGGCGGCGGTATCGCCGGGCCAGCTCGCGCAGGATCTCCCAGTCGTGCCGGGCGCCGGGTGTCCTGGGCAGCACGGCCGGGGTGTAGCGGGCGTGGTCGCGGACCGCGACGAGGTTGAAGACGAGGTCGTAATGGTCGCGTTCGAGCAGGTCGGTGGGCGGCAGGATGACGTCGGCGTGCCGGGTGGTCTCGTTGACGTAGAAGTCGAGGCTGACCATGAAGTCGAGCCCGGAAAGGGCCCGCGACAGCTCGTGCCCGCCGGGGGCCGAGCGCACCGGATTGCCGGCGATGGTCACCAGCGCCCGCACCTGCCCCTCGCCGGGCGTGCGGATCTCCTCGGCCAGCGCCGCGGCGGGCAGCTCGCCGCCGAACTCCGGCAGGCCGCGCACCCGGCTGCGCCACCTGCCCTCGTGCCCGGGGTCGATCAGGCGGTTGCGCACCGGGTCGACGGCCGGCCTGCTCATCAGCGTGCCGCCGGGCCGGTCGAGGTTGCCGGTGACCAGGTTCAGCAGCTGGATCCCCCACTGGCACAGGGTGCCGAACCGCTGGGTGGACACGCCGATCCGGCCGTAGGCGGCGGCGCCGGGGGCGGCGGCGAACTCGGCCGCGATCCGGGTGATCACCTCGGCCGGCACGCCGGTGACGGCCGCGGCCCGCTCCGGCGTGAACGCCTCCAGCGCCGGGGCCAGCCGGTCGAGCCCGTCCACGTAGGGCGCGGGACGGGCGGCGCCGCCGGCGACGATCAGTCTGACCATGGCCAGGATGAGCGCGGCGTCGGTGCCGGGGCGGACGAAGTGGTGCTCGTCGGCGAGGCGGGCGGTCTCCGTGCGGCGCGGGTCGAACAGCACCATCCGGCCGCCGCGGGCGCGCAGGTCGCGGATGCGCCGGACGACGCCGGGCGCGCTCATCACGCTGCCGTTGGAGACGGCCGGGTTGGCGCCGAAGGCCAGGAAGTAGGCCGTGCGGTCGATGTCGGGCACGGGGAGCAGCCACTGGCTGCCGTACAGGTGGCGGGCGACGTACTGGTGCGGGAGCTGGTCGAGGGAGGCGGCGGAGTAGCGGTTGCGGGTGCCCAGCAGGCGGGCGAACGGCGGCGCGTGCGTCAGCGCGCCCAGGCTGTGGACCACCGGGTTGCCGAGGTAGACGGCGACGGCGTCGGGGCCGTGCACGATGCGCGTCCCGGCCAGCCGGGCGGCGACCCGGTCGAAGGCGTCCGCCCAGGAGACCTCGCGCCAGCCGTCCGGGGTGCGGACCACGGGTCGGCGCAGCCGGTCGGGGTCCTCGCGCACGTCCTGCAGGGCCACGGCCTTGGGGCACAGGTGCCCGGCCGACAGCGGGTCGTCCTCGTCGCCGCGGATGCCGGTGATCCGGTCGCCGTCCAGGTCGACGCGCAGGCCGCACATGGCCTCGCACAGGTTGCAGGTCGCGAGCCGGGTCACCATGTGACCAGGCTATGAGCGGACGCGCCCGTCCCCGAGACGCCACCCCGGCGACCGTCCGGCAGGTCGGCGCGGTGTGCGCGGCTCGGGGCCGGTCAGGCGCCGCGGTCGCGGGTCAGGGCGCCGCCCGCCATCGGCGGCAGGGGCCGGTCGTGCAGCCACGCGGTCAGCAGCGCGCCGGCCGGGACGTGCCGCTCGGCGTGCGCGGCGAACTCCCGCGTGGTGACGCTGCCGTACCGGCGGCTGTCGGCCCAGGAGCGCAGGATCGTGAAGAACGCCTGGTCGCCGGCCGTCCGGCGCAGGGCGTGCAGGGTCAGCGCGCCGCGCTTGTAGACACGGTCGTCGAACAGCGTGGCCGGGCCGGGGTCGGCCAGCACGAAGTCCTGCGGCAGCGCGGCGAGCCTGCGGTGCCAGCGCAGCGCGTGCTCGTCCGCGGGCGGGCCGCCCGAGCGCTCCGACCACAACCACTCCGCGTACGTGGCGAACCCCTCCTGCAGCCAGATGTCGGCCCACCCCGCCACGGTGAGGCTGTTGCCGAACCACTGGTGGGCCAGCTCGTGCGCGACCAGCCGCTCGCAGCCGCGCGCGCCGTCGACGTGGTTCCTGCCGAAGATCGACATGCCCTGCGCCTCGACCGGGATGTCGAGGTCGTCGTCGGCCACGACGACGGTGTAGCCGCTGAACGGGTAGGGCCCGAACAGGTCGCCGAACAGCGCCATCATCTCGCCCTGGCGGCCGAAGTCGTGCCGGACGCGGGCGGCCAGCCGCGCGGGATGGGCCAGGCGCGTGCCGCCCGCCTCCGAGAGCTGGTAGCGGCCGATCTGCACGCTGGCCAGGTACGTCGCCATCGGCTCGGCCTGCTCGTAAACCCACGTCGTGGTCCCGGACGCCCGCCGCCGGGCGGTCAGCACGCCGTTGGCGATCACCTGGTACGCCGGCGCCGTGGTCACCGAGATCCGGTAGGCCGCCTTGTCGTCCGGCCGGTCGTTGCACGGGAACCAGGAGGGCGCGCCGATCGGCTGACCGGCCACGAGAGCGCCGTCGGTCAGCTCCTCCCAGCCGAGCCCGCCCCACGGGCTGCGCACCGGGACAGGCGTGCCCGCGTACCGCGCCTCGACGACGGCCCGCTCCCCGGCGGCCAGCGGGCCGGGCAGGGTGAGGCGCAGCTTGCCCTGGCCGTGCGTGTGGCGGACGGCCCGGCCGTCCACCGTGACGCCCTGCACGCGGAAGTGGCCGAGGTCGAGACCGAGGTCGGCGAGCGGCTCGGCGGCGCGGACCGTCAGGCGGGCCGTGCCGTCGAGCCGGTTGGCCGCGACCCGGTAGTGCAGCGCCAGGTCGTAGTGCTCGACCGCGTACCGCTGGTCGCCGTGCCCCGGGAAGTACGCCGTCATCGCCACGCCGAGACGGGGTTGCCGAACCACCGGCTGCCGCCGGGCAGCGCCTCGCCGCGCATGACCAGGGACGCCGGCCCGACCGTCGTGCCGGCGCCCACCCGCGCGGCGGGCAGGACGACGCCGTGCGGGCCGAGCGTCGCGCCGGCCTCCAGCGTCACCGTGTCGATGCTCATGACCCGGTCGTGAAACAGGTGCGTCTGGAGCACGCATCCCCGGTTGACGCACGCGCCGTCGCCGAGCGTCACCAGATCCGCCTCCGGCAGCCAGTACGTCTCGCAGGTGACCCCACGTCCGATGCGTGCCCCCAGGGAGCGCAGCCACACGTTCAGCGGGGCGGTTCCCAGCCACGGCTGGGCGAACCAGGGCGCGGCCAGCACCTCGACGAAGTTGTCCGCCAGCTCGTTGCGCCACACGAACGAGCTCCACAGCGGCCTGTTCCCGGCCCTGATCCGGCCGACCAGCGCCCATTTGGCGGCCGTCGCGACCGCCGCGGCGAGCACCCCGGCGGCCAGCACGACCAGCCCGCCCAGCGCGGCGGCCACGGCGAAGCCGTGACCCGCGGCCAGCCACTCGAACGCGGCCACCGCCAGCACGGCCAGCGCGACCACGCCCATCGCGGGCACCACCCGGCACACCTCGACCAGCGCCCGCGCCGCCCGGTACCGCGCGGGCGGGTCGTAGGTCCTGCTGCGGTCGGCCTCCTCGGCGGTGCGGCGCAGCTCCATGGGCGGCATGCCGACGTACGAGGAGCCCGACTTGGCCTTCTTGGGCGTCGCCGACAGCACGCCGACCAGGCCGTCCTTGGGCACCTTGCGGCCGGGGGCGGTCATCCCGGAGTTGCCGAGGAAGGCGCGCTTGCCGATCCGCGCCGAGGCCAGGCGCATCCAGCCGCCGTCCAGCTCGTACGGGGCCACCATGGTGTCGTCGGCCAGGAAGGCGCCGTCGCCGACGGAGGTCATCGTGGGCAGCGCGAGCACCGTGGACAGCTCGGCGCCGCGGCCCACCTTCATGCCGAGCGCCCGCAGCCAGACGGGCGTCAGGACGCTGGCGTACAGCGGGAACAGCCACACCCGGGCCGAGGCCATCAGCCGGCCGGTCACCCACGCCTGCCAGGCCGGACGGCTGTGCACCGGGTGGTGACCGGGGTGCAGCCCGAGGCCGAGCAGCCGCACGCCGGCCAGCGTGACCAGCGCGAAGAAGGCCATGCCGGCGACCGTGGCCAGGGGCACGGCGGCCAGGGCGGCGGCCAGCGCGCCGCCGAGCGTGGGCTCGTCCCCGGCGAAGGCGGCCAGGACGGCGAGCGCGACACCGGCCGCGGCCACCGGGAGCAGGCTGAGCACGATCGCGCTCACCCCGTACAGCGCGACCCACGGGCGCGAGCGGGCGGCGCGTTCGGCCGGCCGGGAACGGCGCGGCTTGCCCTGCCGGAAGGCCGGGACGCCGGCCCAGCGCTCACCCGACGGGACCGTCCCGGCCACCGCGGAGCCGGGGGCGACCTGCGCGTTCTTGCCGACGCGCGCGCCGGGCAGCAGGGTCGAGCGGGAGCCGACGGTGGCGCCCGCGCCGATGCGGATCTCGCCGACGTGCAGCACGTCGCCGTCGTACCAGTGGCCGGACAGGTCGACCTCCTGCTCGACGGAGGCGCCCCTGCCGAGCTTGAGCAGGCCGGTGATCGGCGGGGGCGAGTGCAGGTCGGCGTCCGGGCCGACGGTGGCGCCGAGCAGCCGGGCGTACCAGGCCATCCACGGCGCGCCGGCCAGGTCGGGCACGCCGAGCCGTTCGGCGAACCGCTCGGCGAACCACAACCGCAGGTGCACGCCGCCGCCGCGCGGGTGGGCGCCGGGGCGCACGCCGCGCAGCAGCAGCCGGGCGACCGCCGCCGACAGGCCCATGCGTCCCATGGGGGTGACGAACGCCAGCGCGCCAAGCGTCACCCACCACCACGACAGCCGCGGCGCCCACGGCGGGGCCAGCACATTGCCGAGGGCGGCCAGCGGAACGACCCAGCGCAGCGCGCCCACGGTGAGCAGCGGGATCATGAGCGCGGTCTGCGCCAGCGCGGCGCGGGCCGGCATGGGGGCGGCCGCGGCGTGCGCGGGAGCCGGCGTCCCGCCCCTGGCGGCCAGCAGCTCGGCCAGCCCGGCGAGGGTCGGGTGGGCGTAGACGTCGCCGACGGCCACGTCGGGGTGGGTGGCCCGGAGCACGGAGACCAGGCGGGCGGCGGCCAGGCTGGTGCCGCCGTCGGCGAAGAAGTCCGATCCGGGCCCTTCCGGGCGCACGCCGAGGATCTCGGTCCACTGCGCGGCCAGCAGCGCCTCGGCCGGGGTCAGGGCGGTGTCCGCGGGGGCCGGGCCGTCCAGCGGCCACGGGAGCGCGTCCCGGTCGATCTTGCCGGAGGTCCTGGTGGGCAGGGCGTCCACGGGGGCCAGGCGGGGCACGAGCGCGGCGGGCAGCGAGCCGGCCAGCAGCTCGCGGGCCCGTCCGGCGTCGAAGCCGGGACCGGTGACGACGTAGCCGACGAGCACCTGGTGGCCGCCGCCCGCGGTGCGGACGGCCGCGGCCGCGCCGGTGACGCCCGGCAGCGCGTTCAGCGCGGCGTCCACCTCGCCGAGCTCGATCCGGCGTCCGCCCAGTTTCACCTGGTCGTCGGCGCGGCCGGCGAAGACGAGGCCCTCGGGCTCGGCGCGGACGAGGTCGCCGCTGCGGTAGGCGCGCGCCCAGCCCAGGGACGGCAGCGGCGCGTACTTCTCGGCGTCCTTGGCCGGGTCGAGGTAGCGGGCCAGGCCCACGCCGCCGATGATCAGCTCGCCGGTCTCGCCCATGGCGACCGGCTCGCCCGCGCCGTCCACGACCGCCAGGTCCCAGCCGTCCAGGGGCAGGCCGATGCGTACGGGCCCCTCGCCCGTCAGGCGGGCGGCCGAGGCCACCACGGTCGCCTCGGTGGGCCCGTAGGTGTTCCACACCTCGCGGCCGGGCACGGCCAGCCGTTCGGCCAGCTCGGGCGGGCAGGCCTCGCCGCCGAAGATGAGCAGCCGGATGCCGTCGAGGTGCGCGGCGGGCCAGAGCGCGGCCAGCGTCGGCACGGTCGAGACGGCGGTGACGCCCTGCCCGGCCAGCCAGGGGGCCAGGTCCATGCCGGTGCGCACGAGCGCCCTGGGGGCGGGCACCAGGCAGGCGCCGTGCCGCCAGGCCAGCCACATCTCCTCGCAGGAGGCGTCGAAGGCCACCGACAGCCCGGCCAGCACCCGGTCGCCCGGGCCGAGCGGCCGCTCCTGGAGGAAGAGCCCGGCCTCGGCGTCGGCGAACGCGGCGGCCGAGCGGTGCGTCACCGCCACGCCCTTGGGCCTGCCGGTGGAGCCGGAGGTGAAGATGATCCAGGCGTCGTCGTCCGGGGTGGGCCGCTCGGGCGTGGCGGCCGTGGCCGCCCGGCGGACCCGCGGGACCGGGCCGCCGACGAGCACGGCGTCCACGGCGGCCTCGGCGAAGACGAGTTCGGCGCGTTCGTCCGGGTCGTCGGCGTCCACGGGGACGTACGCGGCGCCGGCCGCGAGCACGGCGAGGATGGAGACGTACAGCTCGGCGGTGCCGGAGGCGATGCGCACGCCCACCCGGGAGCCGCGCCCGACGCCGGCCGCGGCCAGCTCGGCGGCGACCCGGCCGACTTCGGCCCGCAGCGACCGGTAGTCCAGGCAGACGGCGCCGTCGTCCAGCGCGGGCGCGCCGGGGTGGCGGCGGGTAGTCTCGTCGAGGATGTCGATCAGGGTGCGGGGCGGCGCGGCCAGCACGCCCGCCGGGTAGACCGCCGACGCGGTCCTGAATCCTAAGTCTGCCGAGTCGGTGCGCAAACGCTGCTCCTTCGGTCGGGCGGTCGGCCCCGGCCCGTCAATGCCGCGGGCTGCCACTGGCGTGGCGTTCGCGCCACCTCCGTTCGCAACGGTCGGCGATTCGCCAACTATTCCACGATGTGACGGAGATCGCCGTGCCCGGCGGGGGCCGGGCGGGTCAGCGCAGCCAGGCGTCGACGGCGGCCAGCAGGTCCGCCTTGAGGGCGTCCGGGGCGAAGGAGGCCCTGATCGAGGCGCGGGCCAGCTCGGCCAGGACGTCGTCGCCGTACCCGAAGACCTCGCGCAGCCGCAGGTACTCCTCGGCCAGCCCCGTCTCGCCGTCGGTGTTGACCGTGACCGCGAGCCCGGCCTCGCGCAGGCGCGGCAGCGGGTGCTCGGCCAGCGACGGCACCAGCCCGAGCAGCACGTTCGACGTGGGGCAGACCTCCAGCGGGACGCCCCGCTCGCGCACCTCGGCGACCAGCGCCGGGTCGTCCAGCACCCGGATGCCGTGGCCGAGCCGCTCGGTGCGGCCGAGGTCCAGCGCCTCGCGGATGCTCGCCGGCCCGGCCGCCTCGCCCGCGTGGTGCACCAGGTGCAGGCCCGCGTCCCCGGCCGCGGCGAACACCTCGGCGAAGGGGGCCAGCGGATGGGCCTCGTCGCCCGCGAGCCCGAGCCCGATCACCTCGTCGTAGCGGGTGGCCAGCTCGTACGTCCGCCACAGCCGCTCCAGGGGCCGCCGCCTGGAGTGGTCGAGCAGCACGCGGGCCTCGATGCCGTACCGCCTGCCCTCGGCCAGGCCGTCGAGCACCGCCTCCAGCGGCATCTCCGGAGCGCCCAGCCGTTCGCCGTGGGCGGCGGCGGTGAAGGTGACCTCGACGTAGCGGGTGCCCTGGGCGGCCTCGTCCTCGCAGAACTCCAGGGCGAGGCGCCGGAAGTGCTCGGGGGTGCGCAGCAGGTTGCGCACCTTGGCCCGCTGGTCGGCGAACTCGCGGAAATCGGCGAACGGGCCGTCGGGCTCGGGCGGGCCGCCCAGTTCGCGCACGGTCGCGGGCCGTACGGTGCTCTCCAGGTGGACGTGCAGGTGGGCCTTGGGCAGCAGGCGGAGGTCTCTCACTCTCCGGGAGGTTAGCGCCGGGTGATGCGGATTTTCGACTGCTTATGCGGGCCCTGCTCCCAGTCGTCCATGAACGTCGCTTTCAGTCCGTATTTGCGGGCCAGCTCGACCAGCGTCTCGGTGCGGTAGTAGAAGTCCTCGCGCAGGACGTGGTGCTCCTCGCCCTCGGTCCGGTCGAAGGTGAAGTCGAACCAGCCGTCCGGTTTCATGACGCGGCCCACGTTGGCGAAGCACTCCTCGATGACCTCGATCGGCGAGTGCGAGAAGACGCTGTGGGCGTGCACGACGTCGAAGTACTCGTCCGGCAGGAACGCCAGCCGCAGGTCGCGCACCGGCGCCAGATAGGGCAGCTTGTCCTGAAGGGCGTGCTTCTCGATCGTGTCCTGGGCGGCCAGCAGGATGTCGGGCGAGATGTCGATGCCGTAGTAGTTGCCGGTGAACAGGTAGCCGATGAACAGCCGGCCGGCGCGCAGGTTGCCGCAGCCGATCTCCAGCATCCGGCAGTCGGGCTTGAGCCCGTGCTCCACCAGGTAGTCGAACTGCATGCGTCCCAGGGCGAGCCAGCGCCGGTGCCGGTGCGACCCCACGGCGCCCTCGGGGTCGCGGGCCGTGTCGGACCTCATGACGGCGCGGTAGTAGGTGACGTGGTCGGGGCTGCGGAGCCGGAACCAGGTGTCGCGGGCCAGCCGGCGCAGGTGGGGAGCGATCCTGTGGGGGTGCCGGAACGCGTAGGCGGCCTGGTGGACGAGGCTCGTACGGGAGCGTTTCACGTTGGGCAGAGTAGGTCCGGCCCACCCGGCCCGCTCCAGGCTCCACACACTCCAGAGCGCCCCTTTACCTGCCCTTTCCCACCCCTGGACCGCTCTCCCCGTGGGCGACGGGGGACGTCGCCGCGGCACGCGGGTGCTCGGGTGGCCGTCGCCGGGGTGGACGGAGGTCGTGCCTGTCGCGGGTCGCGCCGGCGTCGCGGCGGCTGGTTCGGTCGACGAGGCGGTGACGCTCCACGTCCACGCGGCGAGCCGTGCTCGGCGTGTCGCGTGATGCTGCTCCCGGGCGCCAACGATCGGCTCCGGCAGCGGCGTTGTGGGCGGGGCTGTCAGCTCAGGTAGTCGCGCAGCGCCATGGCCCGGGAGGGGTGGCGCAGCTTGGACATGGTCTTGGCCTCGATCTGCCGGATGCGCTCACGGGTGACGCCGTAGACGCGGCCGATCTCGTCGAGGGTGCGCGGCTTGCCGTCGGCCAGGCCGTAGCGCATCGTGATCACGCCCGCCTCGCGTTCGGAGAGCTGGTCGAGCAGGCTGTGCAACTGCTGCTGCAGCAGCGTGAAGGAGACCGCGTCGGCCGGGGAGACGGCCTCGGTGTCCTCGATCAGGTCGCCGAACTCGCTGTCGCCCTCCTCGCCGAGCGGCGTGCTGAGGGAGATCGGCTCCCGGCCGTAGCTCTGCACCTCCGACACCCGCTCGACGTCGAGATCGGTCTCGGCGGCGATCTCCTCGGGGGTGGGCTCGCGGCCCAGGTCGGACTGCAGGCGGCGCTGCACGCGGGCCACCTTGTTGATCAGCTCGACCATGTGGACGGGGATGCGGATCGTCCGGGCCTGGTCGGCCATGGCACGGGTGATGGCCTGCTTGATCCACCAGGTGGCGTAGGTGGAGAACTTGTAGCCGAGCCGGTAGTCGAACTTCTCGATCGTCCGGATCAGGCCGAGGTTCCCCTCCTGGATCAGGTCGAGGAAGAGCATGCCGCGGCCGGTGTAACGCTTGGCGATGGAGACGACGAGCCGGAGGTTGGCCTCCAGCATGCGGCGCTTGGCACGAAGGCCGTCGTCGGCGATCCACTCCAGGTCGGCACGCAGGTCGGAGGGCAGGCCAGGCTCGCTGTCGAGCCGTTCCCTGGCGAACAGGCCGGCCTCGATGCGCTTGGCGAGCTCGATCTCCTGCTCGGCGGTGAGCAGCGGGACGCGCCCGATCTCCTTCAGGTAGGTCTTGACCGAGTCGGCGCCGACGGCCGTGCCACCGTCGGCGATGGTGTCGTCCAGTTCGAGAACCTCTGCTGCTTGGGACAAAATTCTCTCCTCGCTCGCGTTGGGTGGACGCTCAGTGACTGAGCCGGCCTGCGGGCAGGGCCGGCGGGAAACGTAGCGGGCCGATAGGCGTCGGGACCTTCAGGGCATGAGGGAACGGAAGAAGCGGGGCCTGGCAGGGCCGTCTCTGACCAGGCTACCCAACACTTCCTCGAACGTGGCTTCGACGAAAACACGATCACCGCTGACCCGCCGCCCACATCCACCCCCTGACCAGCGCCCCGACCCCGTCCCCTCGCCTTCACCTCCTCCGATCGACGGCACTCCAGAAGACGCCCGCCCTCTCGCCCTGGTTCATGGCGACGGGCGCCCCACCTGAACATCCCCGTTGCGACGCCATGATCACGTGCGGTATTGATCACGGATGTCCTTGATACGGGTGATCACGGCCGTGGCCGAGCTGCTCGACAAGACCTCGCGGATGCGTCCGGGCCGCTCGTGGGACGATCCCGCGCTGGAGCAGGCGCTGCGCCAGGTGCGGGCCGGGCGGCTGGAGGCCGGCCTGGAGCTGGTCCGCCAGGCGCGCGACGACCACGAGTCGCGGGCGCTGCGCGTCGAGCAACTGGGGATCGCCGCCCGCGCGCACACCGAGGCGCTGCTCCGGCTGGCCGGCGACGACCCCGACGCGTTGCTCTGGCTCGGCGCCGCCCGGATCCAGCAGGCGTGGGCGATCCGCGGCGGCTCCTCCGCCGCGCACGTGAGCGACCAGCGCTTCGCCCGCTTCCACGAGGTGCTGGCGCACGCCGCCGCCCCGCTGCGGCAGGCCGCCGAGGCCCGTCCGGACGATCCCGTTCCGTGGGAGCGGCTGCAGTGGCACGCGCTCGGCGCGCAGGCCGGCCGGCAGGAGCTCGACCGCCTCTGGACGGAGCTGACCGCCCGCGCCCCGCACCTGTATGCCGGGCACCGCACCCGCGTCCAGGTGCTGTGCGCCAAGTGGCACGGCTCCGACGGCGAGGTGCTGGCCTTCGCCCGCCACGCGGCGGACGCGGCGCCGCCGGGCGACCCGGTGACGGCGACGCTGGCGCTGGCCCACTTCGAGGTCGTGTGGAGCCGGATCGGCGAGTCGGAGCGTACGGCGCGGCAGGTTCTCGAAGGCTACTTCGGTGACCCTGAGGTGGCCGGCCCGCTGGTGGCGGCGGCCGGCAAGTGGCGCGAGGGCGGCCGGCCGCATCCGCGGGCGCTGGACGCCGCGCACCTGTTCGGCGCGGCGCTCTACCACGGCGGCCACCTCACCGGCGCGCAGCGCCTGCTGGAGGGCGTGGGCCGGCGCATGCCGGAGACCCAGCCGTGGGCGGTCGGCAGCCTGCTGCCGGGCCGCCACTACGCCCGCGTGCGGCGGGACCTCGGCCTCGCCTAGCCTGGCACGCCCGCGCGCCTGCTGAGCGTGAGCAGCGCTCGCGGGTCGAGGGAGGCGCGAGCGCTTCACCAGGTGGGACGGCAAGGTGCGGGTGACGGCCCCACCCGCCAAGCAGGTCTACTCGCGCGGCAGGAGCGGCAGCTGACTCGCGCCTGCCGCAGCCGGTGGCGGACTCTTCACGGTGTTGCCTGGCGGCATCACCCCCACGGCGTCCGCGACCGGCCAGAACCGCGGCGAACGGCACCCACATGTGCCTCTCTCCGGGCGGCCGTCATTTACCCGGAAGAAAGGAGGCTTTCCAGTGTCCGCGGCAGTGGATACACCCGTTCGGCGGGGAGCAGCCGCTGGGCCTTGGCGGCGTGTCCGGTTTGCGTCAACACCGTGGCCTTGCGGACCTGAGGAGTCAGGTCGGTGAGGCTGACGATCCAGTCGTCGGTGAAGGTGCGGATCAGCCTGCGGCCGATGCCGACCTGGATGCTGTAGTGGTTCAGTGCCGCGCCGCGCGACGAACGTTCCGGGTCCCACTGGACATGTACGGCCGCCTCGGCCACAGCCGCCGGATCCGCGGTCGTGAGCACGGCCTGGGACAAGGCCTCCTCCCACCCCTGCCGGGTCATCCGCACTGCGAGAACGCGCTCCTGACCGGGTTTGCGGGCCCAGTTGCTGCGATGCATGAGCCACAGGAACGAGGGCTTGATCCAGGTCATCCGGTGAAACGAGAACGGCGCAACGAAACGGCCCGCTCGCAGCGCCGCGTCGGCGATGGCAGGCGCGTACGCCTGGTAGACCACGATCGTGTCAGCGTCGTAGTCCGCGCGAATCTGGTACTGGGGTGCCATGCGCTGCACCCTGCCATCAGGCGCACTCACATCGCGAAGCCTTTTCGCCTCCGGTCAGAGCGACTCGCTGACGGCTGTTTCGAGCGATTCGATCCAGGACGCGAAGTCCGCGGCCACGACGTCGAAGCCCGCAGGGTCCAGATCGCCCAGATCGGAGGAGAACACGGCGGAGTCCGGGTCGTCGGCACGCAGCAGGAATCCGCAGCCGCCGCTGTCGTCGCCGACGAGGAGGAGTCCTGGCGCATACCGCGCGACCTCGTGAGTGGCGTTGCGTTCACCGATGTCCCCCGCCGAGTACACCACCACACCGGACTCCGTGTGCAGGCCGTCCCGCACCCGCCACAGCGCCACCAGCGGAGCCGGAAGGCTCGCGGCTGCGACCAGCGCTCTCGCGACCAGCCCTACTGGCCGGCTGACCGCGGCGAACCGAAGCCGGCGTCCGATCTCGCCTTCCAGCGCTTCTGTTCTTCGAGCCAGTGCACGTAGCGCGGCGAGGCGTTACGCAGGTCGACGCTGAGGGGATAGGGGTCGTGCTCGTCCAGGAGCAGCATGCGCAGGAATTCGACCATGCCGCAGGGGAAGAGCGTGAAGTCCTCGCGGGTGTGCCGGCCGCAGACCAGGACGGGCCACCGGTCGGGGTCGGGGTCGGTGGTCAGCCAGCACAGGATGTCGGGGCCCGAAGTGATGCCCCAGGCGAGGATGTGGTCCGGGTCGATGTCGAGCCCTTCCTGACCGCCCAGCATCTTCCAGATGTCACGGGCGTTCTCCGTCTCCTCCTCGAACGTCCCGGGGTCCCACTGGATGTACTCCTTGGGCAGCGGCATGAGGATGCCGACCTCGGCGAACGAGCCGGCGCCATAGACGGACATGAAGGCCATGTAGTCACGCGGGAACCGCGTGCCCCACCGCGCCTCCGCCGCCGACCAGTCGATCTCCTCGTCCGCGCCGAGATCCGGAGGCAGGATCTCGGTCAGCGCTGCGATGCCCGTCGGGTCTTCCACGGCAATCCCTTCGACGACGTGGCCGGGGAGTCTACGAGGTCACACCGACACAACGCCGCGACGGGGTCGGTCGCACCGGGACCTAGAGGTGACCTAGAGGGCCGGCCATGCCCCGCGGCCCAACAGGTCGAGGACGAGTGCCGCGATGTTCCACGCGTCGTCCTCGCCGCGGTGATGGCGTCCCTCCAGCGGCAGTCCGGCGATCCGCAGAGCGTGATCCATGCCGGGTTTCCTGGGCAGCCCGTACGCCGCCGCGAACACGGCCTTGGCGTTGGTGTGGGTGCGTTCCGTCGGATAGCCGAACGGATAAGCCACCCCGTCGGCCCGACTCTGCCGAGCGAACTGCCGGCGGTCGTACTCGCCCCAGCTCGCCCACGGACGCTCCCCGGCGTCGTGCTCCTCGGCAAGGATCCGGCATGCCTCGGCGAAGGTGACGCCCTGTTCCACCTCGGCTTGCGTCAGGCCGGTCAGTTCCGTGCAGAAGTCACTCACCGCCGATCGGACCGGCCGGACCAGGATGCGGTGCCGGGAGACCCTGCGCCGTGCCGACACGTCCACGACGGTGAGGCCGATCTCGATGATCTCGTTGACGGAGCCGGGCGGCGGCTGTCCGTCCCAGCAGGTGGCTTCCACGTCGATGACGTTCAACAGGCGGCGCATGGCCCGAGGGTAGGGACGCGCACCCGGTTCCGGCACCTCGATTTCTCACCGCTCTCACCGACGCGACTGGCACACCCTCTTCAGTTGGGTGGGGTGTGTTCGAGGGTGTGGGTGGTCGCGTCCGGTTCGGCGAAGGCGAGCAGTGCCAGGCCCTCCTCCTCCAGCACGTCCAGTGGCGTCGGCGCGGCGAAGGGGCTGATGAGGAGCTTGGCCTTCTTGCCGGACCGCTTGATCTGCCAGGTCCCCGCCGCGAACCCGTCCACCAGGTACGTGGCCTTGATCCGCAGGTTCTTGGTCGCCACCAGCGGCCTGAACTCGTCCGCCAGCACCCGCGTACGGTCGGCGTGCCCCAGGACGAGGTTGTCGAAGTCGGGCAGGAAGCGCACCGGCGCGGGCACGTCGCCGCCCGGCCGCGGCGCGCCGGGCAGGTCGAACAGTTCGCGTCCCGTCTCGTCGGCGAGCCTGTCCAGCTCCATCCCCTTCATGACGGCCCGCATCCCGCCCAGTCCCGACCAGGTCTGGACGTCGGCGGGCGTGGCCGGGCCGAACGCGGCGAGGTACCGCTCGACCAGGCGTTCCACGCTGGGCGCCGGGTCCAGTTCGACGGCGGGCAGCCCGAAGGCGGACTCGCGCGGGAAGCTCCACCGGTCCTGCGTCGGCACCATGACCAGCGGCGTCATCATGCGGACGGCGTAACCGAGCACCCGCTCGTCCGCGCCGGGGAACTCCTTCAGCAGCAGCGGCCGCAGCTCGTTGAAGGTGAGCGGCCCGTCGGCGAGCAGCCGGTCGGCGACGGCGGCGACGGCCTCGAAGTCGACGCCCTCGAACCGGCGCGCCGCGGCGGCCAGCATGGGACGCAGCAGCGGACGGAAGGACGCGTAGTCCTCCGCCGTCACCAGGTGCAGCGTGGCCCGCATCATCGTCGCCCGCACCAGGTCGCCGGCGTGCAGCGAGTCGTGCAGGTCGGCGCGCCGGAACCCGGCCAGCCGCGTCCACACCCCCAGGTAGGGCGGCCGCGGCTCCTGGGCCTGCAGCCCGGCCAGCCGGTGCACGACGTCGGCCGGGCGGCCCTCGTGCCGAGCGAGGAGGTGCTGCCGGGCCAAGGTGGCGCGGTTGAGGTCTCTGAGGGTGAGCATCTACTTATCATGCCTTTCCCCCTGGAGTCCGTACGTTCCTCCTATCCTGCGCTTTCCGATGGTTTCGCCTACCTTGACGGCGCGGCCGGCACCCAGACGCCACAGTCGGTGATCGACGCCATCTCCGCCGCCTACCGGGCCGGGCTCGGCAACGTGGGCGGCGCGTTCCCCGCCAGCCGCCGGGCGGACGAGATCGTCGCCGCCTGCCGTGCCGCCGTCGCGGACCTGGTCGGCGGCCGTCCCGAGGGCGTGATCTTCGGCCCGAACATGACGACGCTGACGTACCGGCTGGCCAGGGCGCTGACCGGGCCCGGCGACGAGGTGGTGGTCTCCAGGCTGGACCACGACGCGAACGTGCGCCCCTGGACCCAGACGGGCGCCGCCGTCCGCTGGGCCGAGGTGGACGCGGTGACCGGCGAGCTCCCGGTCGACCAGTACGCCGACCTGATCGGCGAGCGGACCAAGGTCGTCGCGGTGACGGCGGCCAGCAACATCCTCGGCACCCGTCCCGACGTGGCCGCCATCGCCGAGCTGGCCCACCGCGCGGGCGCCCTGCTGTACGTGGACGGCGTGCACGCCACCCCGCACGGCCCGGTGGACATGCGGGCGCTGGGCGCCGACTTCTACGCCACCAGCGCCTACAAGTGGTCGGGGCCGCACGTGGGGGCCGTCGTCGCCGACCCGGCGCTGCTGGAGACGGTCCGCCCGGCCAAGTTGCGGCCCTCCCCCGACACCGTGCCGGAGAGGTTCGAGACGGGTACGTCCGCGTTCGCCGACCTGGCCGGGGTCACCGCGGCCGTCGACCACCTGGCCGCCATGGTCCCCGGCGCCGGCACCCGCCGCGAACGTCTCCTCGCCTCGATGGCCGCCGCCGAGGAGCACGAGCTGGAGCTGTTCGCCGGCCTGATCTCCGGCCTGGAGACGATGCCCCACGTCACCCTGCTCGGCAAGCCCGCCAGGCGCACCGCGACCGCCTACTTCACCGTCGCCGGGCACACCCCGCGCCAGGTCGCCGAGCATCTGGCCGGGCTGGGGGTGAACGTCTGGAACGGCCACAACTACGCCTGGGAGCTGACCGGCGCGCTCGGCGTGCGCGACTCGGGCGGCGCCGTCCGCGCGGGCCTGGTCCACTACAACGACCGCTCGGACGTCGACCGCCTGCTGGAGGGGGTGGCCGCCCTCTCCTGACGGGCCCTCGGCCCGTACGGGCGGGGCGTGAGATCCTGAGGGGATGCTGCCCCCGATCGACGTGCTGCGCGAGCAGGTCGCCGCTCGTCTCGCCGCCTTCGACCGCCGGGAGGTGCCGCCCGTCTCAGGGGTGCGCCGGGCGGCCGTGACGGTGTGCGTGCTGGAGGACGCCGAGCGCGTCCCGTACACGGTGCTGATCCGCAGGGCGGCGCGGGGGCGCAACCCGGGGCAGTGGGCGCTGCCGGGCGGGCGGCTCGACGACGGCGAGCTGCCGGTGGAGGCGGCGCTGCGCGAGCTGGCCGAGGAGGTCGGGGTGACCGGCGTGGCGGTGGCCGGGCTGCTCGACGACTTCGTCGCCGACTCCGGGTTCGTGATCACTCCCGTGGTGGCGTTCGGGGGCCGTCAGGAGCCGGTGGGCGACGCCCATGAGGTGGCCTCGGTGCACGCGGTGCCGCTGGAGCGGTTCCTCGCGCCCGGCGTGCCGCGCTGGCAGGGCGAGCTGCTGCAGATGCCGCTCGGTCCGGACATCGTGATCCACGCGCCGACCGGGGCGATCCTGTGGCAGTTCGCCGAGGTGGCGCTGCGCGGGCGCGAACAGCGGGTGTTCGACGTCGCGCAGCCCCACTGGACGAGAACCTGACCCGACCGCCCCCGCCGGCTAGAAGGGGCCGGTGAGTTCGCCGAGCTTGCCGGTCAGCTCCAGGTTGGCCGCGTAGTCGACGGGCACCGCGATCACCGACACCGTCTCGTCGGCCAGCGCCTTGCGCAGCGTGGGCAGCAGCTCCCCGGCGCTGGTGACCCGGTAGCCGCGGGCGCCGAAGCTCTCGGCGTAGGCGACGAAGTCGGGGTTGCCGAAGCGGATGCCCGAGTGGCGGCCGAGCTCCAGGTCCATCTTCCACTCGATCAGCCCGTACGCGTCGTCGACCCACACCAGGACCGTGATCGGGACGCGCTCGCGAACGGCCGTCTCCAGCTCCTGGGAGTTCATCAGGAACGCCCCGTCGCCGGTGGCGGCCAGCACCTTGCGGTCGGGGAAGGCCAGCTTGGCGGCCAGCGCCCCGGGCACCGCGAATCCCATCGAGGACAGCCCGTTGGAGACCAGCATCGTGTTGGGCTCGTACGTCGGGTACATGCGGGCCATCCACATCTTCACCGCGCCGGTGTCGGCCAGCACGATGTCCTCGCGGCCCATGGCCTGCCTGATGTCGGCGACCACGCGCCGCGGCGACAGCGGGAAGCCGTCCTCCGCGCGCCCCTGCTCCAGCTCCTCGCGCATCAGCCGGCGGATCTTCTCGCCGGTGCCGTTGAGCTCGAAACGGCGCGGGACGGCGTCGGCGAGCGCGTCCAGCGACCGGGAGATGTCGCCGTGCACCCCGACGGCCACCGGGTAGTGGTCGTCGACCTCGGCGGGGAACCGGTGGAGGTGGATGATCTCCTTGTCGCGGTTCGGGTTGATCTTGACGGGGTCGAACTCCTGGAGCTCGTAGCCGACGCTGATCAGCGCGTCCGCCTCGTCGAAGCCGAAGTTGACGTAGTCGTGGCGCATGAAGCCGACCGCGCCCAGAGCGTGCGGGTGGTCGTCGGGGAAGACGCCCTTGCCGTTGAACGTGGTGGCCACCGGCAGCCCGAGCCGCTCGGAGAAGCGCACCAGCGCGGCGGCGGCCCCGGCCCGGACGGCGCCGTGCCCGGCCAGCACGATCGGCCTGCGCGCGCGGGCCAGCACGTCGGCCGCGCGGGCGATCTGGGCGGCCGAGGGGTCTTGGGGGCGTACGACGTTGACCGGCAGCGGCCCGAGGCCGGCCGGCACGGGAGCCGACTCGACGTCTTCGGGGATGGCCAGGTAGACGGCGCCGGGCCGCTCCGTCTGGGCGGTCTTGAACGCCTTGCGGATCATCTCGGGCAGGGCCAGGGCCGTGGGGGCGAGGTCGGCCCATTTGGTGATCGGCCGGAACAGCGACACCAGGTCGACCACCTGGTGCGACTCCTTGTAGATGCGGTCGAGGCCGACCTGGGCGGTGATCGCCACGACGGGGGTGCTGTTGGTGGTGGCGTCGGCCACGCCGAGCTGCAGGTTGATCGCGCCGGGGCCGAGCGTGGCCGAGGCCACCCCCGCCTTGCCGGTGAGCCTGCCGTAGATCTCGGCCATGAACGCCGCGCCCTGCTCGTGCCGGACGAGGATGTAGCGGATGGAGGAGTCGTTGAGCGCGTCGACGAAGTGGATGTTCTCCTCGCCGGGGATGCCGAAGACGTACTCGACGCCTTCCGCCTCCAGGGCTCGCACGATCAGATGGGCCGCGTCCGCCTGCGAGGACACCTGCGGGGACATGGTTAACGCCTTCTTCCATGAGCGACTGCGTCCCTGACAGCACCCGGCAGGCGCGCTTCATTCCGGGACGCGGCCCTGTGCCCGCGCGACGGCGGATCTCACGCGGGCACAGCGGGTCAGGAGCCCAGCGCGCGCGTGGCCAGCGCGCCGAGGACCATGCCGACGACCATGCAGGCCGCGGCGGCGATGGCGGCCCACTTGCCCAGGGACTCGCCGCGGGTGTGGCCGACGATGCCCAGCACGATGCCGGCCAGGCCGAACAGGATCGGTATGAACAGGATGGCCACCGCGGCGCTGACGAACCCGATGATCGACAGGATCTGGGCGCCCTGCCGCTGCGGCGGCCGGTCATAGGGCGGCGGCTGCGGCCGGCGCCCTTCGCGGGTGTGCTCGTCGTCGCCCGGGGGCGGTTCTTGCGAAGCGGTCATTCTCCGGCTCCCTCGTGAAGTGAATCACATCACACACCAGAGCCGTGGGCCTGTCGAGCCGCCGAGTCCAGACATCTGCCCATTTCAGAAGGGTTTTGACGGGCGGGAAAGCTGAGGGGGAAGGGGTTCGGCGTGGACGACGTCGAGCCGGGAGACCGCGCGGGTGAGGGCGACGTACAGGCGGTTGAGTCCGCGCGGCTCGGCCGCGACGACGGCGGCCGGCTCGGCGAGCACCACGTGGTCGTACTCCAGGCCCTTGCACATCGAGGCGGGCATGACGCTCAGCCGCTCGCCGAGGTCCAGCCCCTCGTTCCAGAGCGCGCAGGTGATCGCCTCGACGTGGGCGTCGGCCGCGATCACCCCGATCGACCCCTCGAACCCGCCCGCCTCCCGGACGGCCGCCACGACCCCCTTCTCCAGCTCGGCCGTCGCGATGACGCGCAGCCTGCCGTCGGAGCGGTGGGAGCGGGTGGGGGGCACGTCGGCGTCGAGCGCGGCCAGCAGCGTGTTGGCCAGCTCCACGACCACGCCGGGCACGCGGAAGCCGGTGGTCAGCTCGACGATCCGGCCGCCGGGACTGCCGAGCAGCTCCAGGTGCTCCGGCCATGACCTGGCCGCCCACGGCGTGGTGCCCTGGGCCAGGTCGCCGAGCACGGTCAGCGAGCCGTGCTCGCTGCGCCTGGCCACGGCCCGGCACTGCATGGGCGACAGGTCCTGGGCTTCGTCCACGATGACGTGGCCGTAGCCGCGGGGACGTTCCAGCAGGCAGGCCAGCTCGTCCAGCAGCACCAGGTCGGCCTCGGTCCATGCGGCGCTCTTGGCGCCGCGCGGCGGGCCGGGCCTGGCCAGTGCGGCGCGTTCGGCGTCGGTCAGCAGGCCCTCGGGCGGGGCGCTGAGGACCTCGTTCAGCACGTCCTCGGGGCGGACGGCGGGCCAGGTCGCGTCGAGCGCCGGGGCGAGCGCCCGGCCGATGCGGCGTTCCCAGGCGGCGTTGCAGGTCCGGCCGCGGGCCTCGGCCTGCCGCCGCATCGCCGCCACCGTCCTGGCCCTGACGCGTTCGCGGCCGATCCCGTACGGCAGGGCGGCCCGCCTGGTGTCCTCCACGATGCGGCGCAGCTCGTCCTCGCCGACGCGCCAGCGGTAGGAGCCGTCGGCCACCACGGCGGGCTCGGCGGGCCTGCGGATGCGGCCGTACAGCGCGCGGCGCAGCACCTCGGCCATCCGGACGTCGTGCTTGACCGCCGCGGCCGCCGCGGAGTCGACGGCCCGTACGGGGTGGGCGCCGAGCAGTCCTTCCAGGGTGGTCTGCTCGACGTCCACCTCGCCGAGCGCGGGCAGCACGGCCGAGATGTAGCCGAGGAAGGTCCGGTTCGGGCCGAGCACCAGGACGCCGGAGCGTTCGAGGCGGCGGCGGTGGGCGTACAGCAGGTAGGCGGCCCGGTGCAGGCCGACGGCGGTCTTGCCGGTGCCGGGGGCGCCCTGGACGCAGATGGCGGTGTCGAGGTCGGCGCGGACGAGGTCGTCCTGCTCGGGCTGGATGGTGGCGACGATGTCGCGCATCGGGCCGACGCGGGGGCGTTCGATCTCGGCGGCCAGGAGCGCGCCGCCGCCCTCCTGCCCCGCGCCGAGAAGCTCGTCCTCGTAGCCGGTCAGCGTGCTGCCCGACCAGCCGAAACGGCGGCGCACCTCGACGCCCTGGGGGTCGCGGGCGCCGGCGCGGTAGAACGCGCGCGCCACGGGCGCGCGCCAGTCGATCACCACCGGCGGCCCGCCGTGCTCGCCGGCGATGTGCCGCCGGCCGATGTGGTACGCCCGCCCGCGGTGCTCGGCCGAGGCCTGGCCGAAGTCGAGCCGGCCGAAGAACGGCGGCCCGTCGGGCTCCTCGCTCAGCTCCTTGGCCAGGCTCTTGAGATGGCGGCCCAGCCGCTCCGCGCTGTAGCGGTCGCCGGCGACGGTCTCGCCGACGATCACGTTCTCCCGCGCGCCCTCCAGCATCCTGCGCAGCCCCGCCCTGCATCGTTCGACGTGACGCCGTTCGTCGTCGAGCGTGCCCATGCCCACCCCCAAAGCGTTAACTCGGTTAAGACATTGACCAGGTTAACACTTTGATAGAGTGCGGTCATGACGGGACTGCGGGAGCTGCAGCGGCAGCGGGTGCACGAGGCCATCTCGACGGCGGCGATCGCGCTCTTCCTGGAACGCGGCTTCGACGAGGTGCCGGTGACCGAGATCGCGGCGGCGGCCGGTGTGTCCAAGCCGACACTGTTCAAGTACTTCCCGACCAAGGAGGACCTCGTCCTGCACCGGTTCGCCGACCACAAGGGCGAGGCGGCCCGCGTCGTGCGCGGGCGGGGGCCCGGCGAGCACCCGGTCGCGGCGCTGCGCCGCCACCACCTCGACGGCCTGGCCGCCCACGACCCCGTCACCGGCCTCAACGACGACCCCGAGGTGCTGGCCTTCCACCGCATGGTGTTCGACACGCCCAGCCTGGCCGTGCGCCTGTTCCACCACATGAGCCAGGACGAGGCCGAGCTGACCGAGGCCCTGGCCGAGTGCATGGACGAGCTGACCGCCGCGCTGCTGGCCGCCCAGGCGCTGGCCGTGCAGCGGGTGCTGGCCCGCCGCACCTGGGCGCCGCTCGGGGGGGGCCGCCCCCGGGCCGCGGCCGCGCCCGACGCGGTGCGCGCCGCCGAACACGCCTTCGCGCTGCTCATGGACGGCCCCGCCGGCCCCTGAGCTCCGGCGTCCAGGTCACGCGCGCCCCATCCGGCGGGCACGATTACCTCCAACGCCAGAGGCTGTGCTTAACTCGGAAATGCCGATGTGGCTGTGTCCCCCGGGCCGCAAATTACCGCCTTCACGGAATACCGTTCGGCTGGAACCGTGTTGTGCACCTCGCCGAGGAGGCGACCACCACATCGGCCTTAAAGCTTTCCGGGCGTCCCGCTGCCTTAGGGTGGCAAGGTTGACTGCCCATGATCCAGGAGAGCCCGTTGCTGTACGAAGTGGTCAAGTTCGCCGCCGCGCCGCTCGCCCACGCGATGTGCCGGCCGCACATCACCGGCGCCGCGAACGTGCCGAGGCTCGGTCCGGCCATCCTGGCGGCCAACCACCTCTCCGTGCTCGACTCCTTCCTGCTGCCCGCGCTGCTCCCCCGGCGCGTCACGTTCACCGCCAAGAACGAGTACTTCGACGGCAACCCCGTCTCCGGCTTCTTCATGCGCCTGGGCGGCAGCCTGCCGATCGACCGCGAGAGCGCCCACGCCGCCCAGGCCATGCTCGACGCCGCCGCCGAGCTGCTGGAGCGCGGCGAGCTGTTCGGCATCCACCCCGAGGGCACCCGCTCCCCCGACGGCCGCCTCTACCGCGGCAAGGTCGGCGTGGCCTGGCTGGCGCTCAAGACGGGCGCGCCCGTGCTGCCGGTGGCGCTCAAGGGCACCGAGAAGGTACTGCCGGTCGGGGCCAAGGTGCCCAGGCCCGCCAAGATCGGCATCTCGATCGGCCGGCCCATGCGTTTCGAGGGCGACCACACCAAGGCGCGCGACCGGCGCCGGGTCACCGACGAGGTCATGGAGGCCGTCCAGAAGCTGTCCGGCCAGGAGTACGTGCCCGCGTACGCCTCCAGCTTCAAGACCGCCAATGGAACGACGTGACCGGTCACCGCTAGGCTCTGACACCTGACGTCGAGGACCGGGGGGCTGACCAGTGGCGCGGGGCCGTACCATCGCGATCGTGTCGGTGTCCGCCGTGCTCGTGGCGGGGGCCGCGGGCGGGGGCGCCTACTACCTGCTGCGCACCAAGGGCACGCCGGGCGAGACGGCGCAGCGCTTCGCCGCCGCCTGGCAGACCGGCGACAAGGCCGCCATGACCGCCGAGCTGGCCGCCCGGCAGCAGCTCACCGCCTACGACCAGCAGCGCGCCGCGCTCGACGTCGAGTCGGCCACGGTCAAGCTGGGGCGCGTCGTCGAGGGCGACGGCCGGGCCAAGGTGCCCTACACCGCGACCCTGGCGCTGAAGAACATCGGCTCCTGGTCCTACGACGGGCAGCTCGACCTGGTGGTGGCCGACCGCACGTGGAAGGTCGACTGGCGGCCTGCCACGCTGCACCCGCAGCTGACCGCGGGTGCGGCGTTCGCCCTCAAGACGAGCTGGCCGCAGCGCGCGAAGATCACCGACGCCGACGGCGGCCGCATCGACACCGGCACGTCCGGCGGCTCGGTGCAGCAGCTCGTCGGCTACCTCGACAAGGCCACCAAGAAGGACGTCGCCAAGCTCGGCACCTCCTACAAGGTGGGGCAGGCGATCGGGCGCGGCGGCCTGCAGGAGACGTTCCAGAAGCGGCTGGCCGGCACCCCCACCACGCAGATCCAGCTCGGCGGCAAGACCCTCGGCACCATCGAGGGCACCGACGGCAAGCCCGTCGAGACCTCGCTCGACCCGCGGGCGCAGGCGGCGGCCGTGACCGCGGTCAAAGACGTCACCAAGCCCACCTCCATGGTCGCCATCCGGGCCTCCACGGGCGAGATCCTGGCCGTGGTCAACAACCAGGGCGGCTTCAACCGGGCCCTCGACGGCCGCTACCCGCCCGGCTCCACGTTCAAGGCGGTCACCGCGATCGGCCTGCTGGCGGCCGGCCTGTCGCCCGCCGACAAGGTCACCTGCCCGATGTACGCCACCGTCGGCGGGCTGAAGATCCGCAACTCGGAGAAGGAGGAGTTCGGCTCGCTGTCCTTCCTCGACTCCTTCGCCCACTCCTGCAACACCACCTTCGCGCCGCTGGCCGAACAGCGGCTCGGCGCCGACAAGCTGCTCAAAACGGCAGAAGGCGTCGGCTTCAACCAGCCGCTCAACATCGGCGTGCCGGCCACGAAGGCCAGCTTCCCGCGGGCCCAGTCCGACGCCGAGCTGGCCGCCGAGTCCTTCGGCCAGGGCAGGATCACCGCGAGCCCGCTGTCGATGGCCTCGGTCGCCGCCGCCATCGCCGACGGCACGTGGCGGCCGCCCACGCTGGTGCCCTCGCTCAAGCAGCAGGCCGACGAGCAGCCGCTGCCCAAGGGGGTCAAGGAGCAGCTGCACAGCATGATGGCGGCCGTGGTCTCCAAGGGCACCGCCAGGGGCAGCGGCCTGCCCGCCGGCACCCACGGCAAGACCGGCACGGCCGAGTTCGGCACCGGCGACAAGCTCGACACCCACGCCTGGTTCATGGGGTTCAAGGGCGACGTGGCCTTCGCGGTGGTCGTGGAGGGGGGCGGCACGGGCGGCAAGGTCGCTGCCCCGGTCGCGGCCACCTTCCTCAAGGGCCTCTGACCTCTCCTCAAGGACAGCTCGTGCCTCCTCTCCCAAGGCCGGTCGTGCATTGCATGCAATGTATGCAAAGAGCTAGAGTCGTGTTCGTGCAGAGCGATGTGGCCTGGAGCCGGTTGCGGGAGCTGATCCTCGACGGCACCTACCCGCCAGGGGCGCGGCTGACCGAGACGGAGGTCGCGGCGGGCCTGGAGATGAGCCGCACCCCGGTGCGCGAGGCGCTGCGGGCGCTGACCGCCGACGGGCTGGTGCGCCCGGCCGGGCGGGGGGTGGTCGTCGTGGCCCTGGAGCCGTCCGCGCTGGAGGACGCCTACCAGGTGCGGGCGGCCCTGGAGGCGCTCACGGCCGAGCTGGCGGCCACCCGCCAGGGCGAGGGGCGCATCGCCCCCGCCGACCTGGCCTCGCTGCGGCAGGTCGCCGACGCCACGGCGGCCGCCACCGCGCAGGGCCGGCTCGGCGAGGCCGTCGGGCTCAACCGCCGCTTCCACCGGCGGATCGCCGAACTGGCGGCCAACGCCGTCGCGCTGCACACGCTGGAGCGCGTGTGGGACCAGATCCAGGTGTCCACGTTGCGCTCGCTGGCGCCGCCGTCACGTCCGGCGCACGTCTCCGGCCAGCACGAACAGCTTCTCGCCGCGATCAGCGAGGCCCGGCCGCAGGACGCCGCGGCCATCGCCCGCGCGCACGTCCTCGACACCCGCGCCGTCACTCACAGCAAGGACGAACCCGAATGACCCGCCACCACACGTACACCACCACCGTGACCTGGACCGGCAACCGGGGCACCGGCACCAGCGGCTACCGCGACTACGACCGCGACCACAACCTGTCCGCCGAGGGCCCGCCGGTCATCGCGGGCAGCTCCGACCCGGCCTTCCGCGGCGACCCCGCCCGCTGGAACCCCGAGCAGCTGCTGGTCGGCTCGCTCTCCCAGTGCCACATGTTGTGGTATCTGCACCTGTGCGCCGAGGCGGGCGTCGTGGTCACCTCGTACGCCGACCACGCGGCGGGCACCATGGCCGAGAGCAGGACCGGCGGCCACTTCACCGAGGTCGTGCTGCGCCCCGAGGTGACCGTGGCCGCGCCGGAGATGGCCGAGACCGCCGCCCGCCTGCACGAGGACGCCCACAAGGCGTGCTTCATCGCCGCCTCGGTCAACTTCCCGGTACGCCACGAGCCGACCGTCCGCACGGCCTGAGGCAGGCCGACGATCCGGGAGAGGTCAGCGCGAGGCGGCCAGCGCCACGGCGGTGGCGGCCTCGTGCTGGAGCACCATGATCAGCAGGGTGGCCACCAGCGTCGCGATGAGCACCCAGCTGATCACGATGATGACCGTCGACCGGCGTGGCCGCCTGTGGCCCGGCTGCCCCTTCGCCCGCGCCTCGCTGCGACGGGCCCGCTCGTTGAACGACTCGAGCCGGGCGACGAGCCGCGGATCGTCGTCGACGAGGTGCTGCTCGATCTGGGCCAGCATTCGCTCCTCGTCCTGCGACCAGGCCATAGACGCACCTCCGGAACGCAAGCACTGTGGCGTGTTCCTCCCCAACCATGAAGATCATTAGCCTTGACGTGACCCCCTAATTACCGCCTCTTTTCGGTTTGCGATCACGCTCGAACTTTTGTTCTAATCATGGGATGCGCTGGGACAACCTGCGCCTGACCGGGCCTGGTCAGGCCGATCCAGCCGTGCCGTTGTTCGCCCGCGGCGCGGTCACCCGTACGTTCGACACGCCCGAGTTCAGGGGGATGACCTTCTACGAGGTCCAGGCCCGGTCCGTCATCAACCGGGTGCCGGGGGCGAGCCGGGTGCCGTTCGAGTACACGATCAACCCCTACCGCGGGTGCGGGCATCGCTGCGTCTACTGCTTCGCCCGCAAGACGCACGAATACCTCGATCTCGACGCCGGGGCCGACTTCGACTCGCAGATCGTCGTCAAGGTCAACGCGGCCGAGCTGGCCCGCAAGGAGCTGGCCGCGGCCCGCTGGGGCGGCCACCACGTGGCCATGGGCACCAACGTCGACTGCTACCAGCGCGCAGAGGGCCGCTACCGGCTCATGCGGGGCATCCTGGCCGCGCTGCGCGACGCCGCGAACCCGTTCTCGGTGCTCACCAAGGGCACGCTGATCCTGCGCGACCTCGATCTGCTCACCGAGGCGGCCGAGGTCACCGACGTCAGCACGAGCATGTCGGTCGGCTTCGTCGACGAGACGGTGTGGCGCGGGGCCGAGCCCGGAACGCCCAACCCGCGGCGGCGGCTGGAGGCGTGCGCCACGCTCAACGACAACGGCGTGGCGTGCGGGGTGCTGATGGCGCCGATCCTGCCGTACCTGACCGACTCCCCCGCCCAGCTCGAACGCACCGTCAAGGAGATCGCCGAGGCCGGCGCGACCCACGTCGCCCCGATCGTCCTGCACCTGCGGCCGGGGGCGCGCGAGTGGTGGCTGAGCTGGCTCGGGCGCGAGCACCCGCGACTGGTGCCGCGCTATCTGGAGCTGTACGGCCGCGGCGCCTACGCCCCCGCCTCCTACCAGGACCGCGTCGTCGCCCAGGTCAAGGAGCTGGCCCGGCGCCACGGGGTCGGCAGAGCCACGCCCGCCATGGCCCGCCGCGTGCCGCCCCGCCGGACGCCCGGCGCCGTCCCGGCCGTCGCCGAGCCGGAGCAGCTTCGCCTGTTGTGACCCGTATGACTGGTATGAGCCGGTTTAAATCGGTGGCCCGCCGGCCCGCCCCGCTGGCAGGATGACCGGGCACCAGCCGGACGACGTTCAGGAGCACGAGATGCGGCGCCGCCCAGAGATCTTCCAGCGCCCCATTGGCACGAGAGTTCTCGAGGGCTCCACCACTCATGCACATCCTGAACATCGGCATCCTCGCGCACGTAGACGCGGGCAAGACCAGCCTCACTGAGCGGCTGCTGTTCGAGACCGGGGTCATCGCGCGCCTCGGCAGCGTCGACGACGGCAGCACGCAGACCGACAGCGGCGAGATCGAACGCCGCCGCGGCATCACCATCCGCTCGGCGGTGGCCTCGTTCACCATGGGCGACCTGCGGGTCAACCTGGTGGACACGCCGGGCCACGCCGACTTCGTGGCCGAGGTCGAACGCGCGCTCGGCGTGCTCGACGGCGCCGTCCTGGTGGTGTCGGCCGTGGAAGGCGTGCAGCCGCACACGCGCGTCCTGATGAAGACGCTGCGGCGGTTGCGGCTGCCCACGCTGATCTTCGTGAACAAGATCGACCGGATGGGGGCCCGGGAGGCGGGGGTGCTCGCCGAGGTCCGGCGGTGGTTGTCGCCGCGAGCGGTCGCGCTCAACACGGTGAGCGGCATCGGCGGCCCGTCCGCCACCACCCACCCCTTCACCTTCGCTCCACCTCCCTTCAGCACCACCCCGAGCGCCCCGCCCCCTCACCCCCTCGCCTCCCCTCCCCTCGCCTCCGGGCCCGCTTCCCGCGGCCCGGCTCCCTCCGAGCCCATCACCTCCGTTTCCCCGTCCTCCGGGGCCGCTCCCAGGGACCCGGCCCCCGCAACCCGACCCCTCCCCTTGACTTCCTCGACGTCCGGAGCGGGTTCCGGCGACCCGGCCGTCGCATCCCGCTCCCCCGTCGTCGCTCCCCCGGCCTCTGGGGGTGCTCCCCGCTCAGGGGTGGCGGGCGGCGGCTCGGAGGAGGTGGTGCGGGCCACTGGGCCCGTCGATGCCGATCCCGCCAGTACGGAGCCCGAGACGGCGCATGACGCGAGGCCCGACGTGAGGCCCCACGCGAGTCCCGAGGCAGGGCCTGAGGCGGGGCCCGAGGCGGGGGTCAGCGCGCGGGCCGACCTCAGAGCCGACGCAGTGGCCGGCGCGGGGGCCGACGTGGAGGCAGGAACCGACGCAGGGGACGGCTTGGAGGCGGCTGGGATGGTGGCGGCTGAGCTGTTGGCTGAGGGAGATGACGGGCTGTTGGAGTTGCTCGTCGATGACGTGGTTCCGGTGGCGGGGCGGGTGCGGGAGGCGCTTGCGGCGCAGTGCGCGGCGGGCGAGGCGCATCCGGTGTTGTTCGGGTCGGCGATCACCGGCGAGGGGGTGGCCGAGCTGCTCGGGGCGGTCCGGCTGCTGCCCGCGGTTCCCCAGCCGCCGGCCGGCGCGGGTAGAAGCGCCGGCCGCATGACGGCGGCGGCCGAAGGCGGACCCGTCGAGCTGGCGAAAGCCGGAGGCAGGCCCGTCGAACCGGTGACGCCCAGAGGCGGGCCTGTCGGACCGGCGGCGGCCGGAGGTGGGGCCGTTGGGCTGGCGGGGGCCGCGGAGCTGGACCGTCACGGGGTGCGCGGCATGACGGCCGAGCCCGCGACGACCACGCCAGCAACGGCGACACCCACGACGGCGGCGGCTACACAAACGACGGTGGCTGCAACGACGGCGGTGGGTGTGGTGTTTGTGGTGGAGCGGGGGCGGGGTGGGGAGAAGGTGGCGTATCTGCGGATGTGGAGCGGGGAACTCCGGGCGCGGGAGCGGGTGACGTTGCTGCGGCGGGAGCCGGGTGGGGGCGTCCATGCGTACGAGGGGCGGCCGAGTGGGGTGGTCGTCGTCGGGTCCGGGGCGCGGGTGGCGGTGGCGGGCGACATCGCCACGGTCCGGGGCGTGCCCGGGATCCGGGTCGGCGACCGGCTGGGCGAGCCGGGCCCGGCGGGGCAGGCCCACTTCACGCCGCCCAGCCTGGAGACCGTCGTACGCCCCCGGGTCCCCGGCCAGGAGCCGCGCCTGCACGCCGCGCTGGTCGCGCTGGCCGAGCAGGACCCGCTGATCGGCACCCGTACGCTGCCCGGCGGCCGGACGTCGGTCCTGCTGTACGGCGAGGTCCAGAAGGAGGTCATCGGCGAGACCCTGGCCAGGGACTTCGGCGTGGAGGCGGAGTTCGAGCCGAGCCGTCCGGTGTACTTCGAGCGTCCGGCGGGCACCGGGACGGCCCGGGAGGAGATGCGCCAGGCCGGGGACGCGTTCATGGCGACCGTGGGCCTGCGGGTCGAGCCGGCCGCGCCGGGCTCGGGCGTGCTCTACCGGCTGGAGGTCGATCTGGGCTCGTTGCCGATGGCCTTCCACCGGGCGATCGAGGAGAGCGTGCGGGGCGGCCTGGGGGCGGGCCCGCACGGCTGGCCGGTCACCGACGTGCTGGTCACGCTGACGGCGACGGGTTACGCCTCCCCGGTCACGACCGCCGGCGACTTCCGCGGGCAGGCGCGGGCCGTGCTGGCCGCGGCGCTGCGCAGGGCCGGCACCAGGGTGTACGAGCCGTGTCACCGTTTCGAGGCGGAGGTGCCCGCCGACGCCTTCGCCGCCGTGTCGTCCCGCCTGGCCGGGCTGGGCGCGGTCCTGGACGGCACGAGCAGGCGGGACGGGACGTGGGTGCTCGAAGGGGAGATCCCGGCGGCGGCCGTGCACGAGGCCGAGCGGCGGCTGCCGGGGCTGTCGCGCGGCGAGGGGGTGTGGTGGTCACGTCCGTCCGGAGATCGCCCGATTAGTGTGCGATAGGCGGTATGTCGGTTATCTGGGATAGATGGGTATTAATCCGCCATAGTGTGCCAATCGGGCGCAACCGTTTCAGGGGGAAACGATGGCTGACACGAAGAAGAAACCGGCCACCAAGTCGGGCAAGGCCAAGAAGCAGGCGATCAAGACGAGCCGCCAGGCCAAGGAGACCAAGAAGGAAACCAGAAGGACCGACGAGGGATGACCCCGTGAGGTGAATCGCGCAGCCGGGGGCCGGCGGCCCCCGGCTGTCCGGTGGAAGAGGAGCTGCGCACATGTCGGCCTATCTCCGCTTTCCCACTGTCTTTCAGGACGTGGTGGTCTTCGCCGCCGAGGACGACCTGTGGATGGTCTCGGCCCAGGGCGGCCGCGCGTTCCGCCTGACCGCCGGCGCGGCCGAGGCCGGCTACCCGCGCATCTCCCCGCGCGGCGACCAGATCGCGTTCGTCGGCCGGGAGGAGGGCCCGGAGGAGGTCTACGTGATGCCGGCCGTCGGCGGCGCCGCGCGCCGGGTCACCTTCCACGGCGCCCGCTGCACGGTCACCGGCTGGGACCACGAGGGCCGCATCCTGTACGCCAGCGACCAGTCCCAGCCGTTCGCCGGGCGCAAATGGCTGCACCGCGTGGCGCCGGGCGGGGTGCCGCAGCGGCTGCCGTACGGACCGGCGAACTCGATCGCCCACGGCCCCGACGGGATGATCGTGCTCGGCCGCAACACCGCCGACCCCGCGCGCTGGAAGCGCTACCGCGGCGGCACGGTCGGCGACCTGTGGATCGACACCGACGGCGACGGCGAGTTCAGGCGGCTGATCCGGCTGCCGGGGAACCTGGCCTCGCCGTGCTGGAGCGGCCGGCGGGTCTGCTTCCTGTCCGACCACGAGGGGGTCGGCAACGTCTACTCCTGCCTTCCGGACGGCGGCGACCTGCGCAGGCACACCCACCACGAGGATTACTACGCGCGCAACCTGTCCGGCGACGGCCACCGGCTGGTCTACCACGCCGGCGCCGACCTGTACCTGCTGGAGCCGGACGAGGAGCCGGACGACGGGCCGGACGACGGGCCCAGGCGGCTGGAGGTGCGGCTGGCCAGCTCCAGGACGCAGCGCAACCGCCGGTTCGTCGACGCCGAGGACTACCTCGACAGCGCGACCCTCAGCCCGGACGGCAGCGCGCTGGCGATCACCTCGCGCGGCAAGGCGTACGCGATGGCCGACTGGGAGGGCCCGGTGAGCCAGCACGGCGAGCCGGACGGCGTCCGCTACCGCTTCCTGACCTGGCTGAACGACGGCGTGCGGCTGATCGCCGCGGCCAGCGGCGAGTCCGACGAGGAGACGCTGGTCGTCCTGGAGGGCCACGAGGGCGGCTGCGGCGTCGAGGTGGCCCGGCTGGGCCGGATCAACGAGCTGGTCCCCGACCCCGCGCACGACCGCGTGGCCGTCGTCAACCATCGCCACGAGCTGTACCTGCTGGACCTGGCCACGGGCGCGGCCACCCTGGTGGAACGCAACCCGCACGGGCCGCCCGAGGACCCGGCCTGGTCGCACGACGGGCAGTGGCTGGCCTACGCCGGGCCGCTCAACGCCCAGACGACCGCGATCAAGCTGCACCACCCGGAGACCGGCCGGACGGTGGCCGCCTCCGAGCCGGTGCTCAAGGACTCGATGCCGGCCTTCGACCCCCAGGGCCGCTACCTGTACTTCATCGGCCAGCGGGTCTTCTCGCCCGTCTACGACCAGTTGCAGTTCGACCTGGGCTTCCCGCTGGGCACCCGGCCGTACGCGATCGCGCTGCGGGCCGACGCGCCCGACCCGTTCGTGCCCGGACGGCGTCCGCTCAACGGCAAGGACGAGGAGGAGGACGAGCCGGCGGAGGCCGTCCGGGTGGACCTGGACGGGCTGGCCGCCCGCGTCACCGCCTTCCCGCTGCCGGAGGGCCGCTACGAGGGGGTGGCCGGGCTCAAGGGCAAGGCGCTGCTGCTGACCAGCCCGCTGGAGGGCGAGAACACCCTGCACCTGTACGACTTCGCCAAGGGCAGGAACGAGACGTTCGCCGACGGCGTCACCGCGTTCGAGCTGGGCCGCGACCACAAGACGCTGCTGTACCGGGCCGGCAGCCGGCTGCGCGTGGTCAGGGCCGGCGAGGTGCCCGAGCACGACGACGACCCGCCGGGCCGCGAGAGCGGCTGGATCGACCTGTCGCGCATCAAGGTGTCGGTGGCGCCGGAGTCGGAGTGGCGGCAGATGTTCCGGGAGGCGTGGCGGCTGCAGCGGGAGAACTTCTGGACCGAGGACATGGCCGGCATCGACTGGCCGGGCGTCTACCGGCGTTACGAGCCGCTGGTGGACCGGGTCACCACCCGGGGCGAGTTCTCCGACCTGCTGTGGGAGCTGCACGGCGAGCTGGGCACCAGCCACGCCTACGAGAGCGGCGGGGAGTACCGTCCCGGGCCGGACTACAGCCAGGGCAAGCTGGGCGTCGACTGGGACTACCGGGACGGCGTCTACCACGTGCGCGCGATCGTCACCGGCGACCCGTGGGACCCCGAGGCCACCTCGCCGCTGAACCGCCTGGGGCTGGACGTGCGGCCGGGGGACGCGGTGCTGGCCATCAACGGCGCGCCCATCGGCCGCGCGGCCACCCCGAACGAGCGGCTGGTCAACCAGGCCGGCGAGGAGGTGGAGCTGACCCTGCGACGCGAGGAGCGGGTGTTCACGGTGACCGTGCGCGCGCTGGCCGACGAGCAGCCCGCCCGTTACCGCGACTGGGTGAACCTCAACCGCGCCGAGTGCCACGAGCGGTCCGGCGGGCGCATCGGCTACCTGCACGTCCCCGACATGGGCACCGAGGGGTTCGGCGAGTTCCACCGGGGCTTCCTGGCCGAGTACGACCGGCACGCCCTCATCGTGGACGTGCGCTTCAACGGCGGCGGGCACGTCTCGGCGCTGCTGCTGGAGAAACTGGCCAGGCGGCGGCTCGGCTACGACTACCCGCGGTGGGGGGACCCGGAGCCGTACCCGCCCGAGTCGCCGCGCGGGCCGCTGGTGGCCATCACCAACGAGTGGGCGGGCTCGGACGGCGACATCTTCAGCCACACCTTCAAGCTGCTCAAGCTGGGCCCGCTGGTCGGCAAGCGCACCTGGGGCGGGGTGATCGGCATCTGGCCGCGCCACCGGCTCGCCGACGGGACCGTGACCACGCAGCCGGAGTTCTCCTTCGCCTTCGACGACGTCGGCTGGCAGGTGGAGAACTACGGCACGGATCCCGACATCGAGGTCGACATCACCCCGCAGGACTACGCCAAAGGCATCGACACGCAGCTGGAGCGGGCCATCGACGTCGCCCTGGGCCTGCTTGCCGAGCATTCGCCGCATACGCCGGATCCGTCGCATCGGCCAGGTATGCAACCTTAGGATCCTCTTGGGCGTCTAAAGATCATAGGCGGGGAAAGCGCACAGGGGATGACATGTGCACTCCGCTCGCGCGCGGCCTGACGACCGGCCTCGCGCGTACGCGAATGCAACCGAGCACAAGGGGGATCGTCCAGGTGCGCGCACTGGCACGCAGGGGGAAGTCGGCGATGGTCCGGTTGTACCGGGGGTACAACCGCCGCAAGGCACGCAACGCGCCGCCGCCGTCGACCGACCGCATCAGGATCCTGCTCCTGCATGCCAACGGCATGGGCGGGACGATCAGGACGGTGTTCAACCTGGCCGGTTACCTGGCCGAGAAGCACGACGTCGAGATCGTCAGCATCCTGAAGGAGGCCGAGGAGCCGTTCTTCCCGATCGACCCGCGGGTGCGCTTCCGCTTCCTGGACGACCGGCTCAAGCCGAGCCCCGATCCGCTGCGGGCGATGTTGTCGAAGTTCCCCAGCAAGCTGATCCCGCCGGAGGAGACGGCCTACCACCGCTTCACCCTGTGGACCGACTACAAGCTGGCCCGCTACATCCGCTCGCTCGACAGCGGCGTGCTCATGGCCACCCGTCCCGGGCTCAACCTGGCCATGGCGCAGTTAGCGCAGCCGGGCGTGATCACCATCGGGCAGGAGCACGTGGCCCTGCGCACCCAGGCCGAGCCGATGCAGAAGCTGATCAAGTGGCGGTACCGGCGGATGGACGCCCTGGTCACCCTCACCAAGGCCGACCTGCGCGACTACCGCAGCACGCTGCCGAAGAAGCCGAAGAAGCTGGCGCGCATCCCCAACGCCGTCCCGCCGATGAGCGGCGAGGTGTCCAGGCTGGACGCCAAGGTCGTCGTCGCCGTGGGCCGGATGACCCGGCTCAAGGGCTTCCACCGGCTGATCACCGCGTGGGAGACCGTCGCCGCCGCGCACCCCGACTGGAAGCTGCGCATCTTCGGCGCCGGGCCGCAGCAGGACAACCTGGCGGCGCAGATCGTCGAGGCCGGGCTCGAGGGCAAGGTGGAGCTGCCGGGGCCGACCAGCGACGTGGGGGCCGAGCTGGAGAAGGCGTCGATCTTCGTGCTCAGCTCCCGGCACGAGGGCTTCCCGATGACGATCCTGGAGGCCATGGCCAAGGGGCTGGCCATCGTCAGCTTCAACAGCCCGCACGGCCCCAAGGAGATGATCACCGACGAGGTGGACGGGCTGCTGGTCAAGCCGCGCACCAACGCCAACCTGGCGGCCGCGATCATGCGGGTCATCGAGGACGAGCCGCTGCGCCGGTCGCTGGCGGCGGCCGCGCTGGAGACGGCGCGCACGTACGACGTGAACGCGGTGGGCGAGAAGTGGGACGAGCTGCTGGCCGAACTGGTGGCCCGCCGCAACGGCACGTACGTCCGCCCGCTCCGCCCCGTCCCGGAAGCCGCCCCCGAAGCCGCCCCCGAAGCCACCCCGGAAGCCGCCACCGGACCCGGCGAGGCCGCCACGCCCGCCGAGGCCACCGAGCCGGCCGGCCCCCGGGCCTGACGGAACGGGCGTCACGTCGCCGAGCCGGACTTCCACCGGCTCGGCGAAGACGCGCGCCGGGGATCCCGAGCGGCCGTCATTGCCGCTTCACCGGTGCGGCGTGAACCGCCTGGTGTGGGTGATCAGTGACGGAAGCCTTCCTGTGTCAAATCCGGCGATGGCGGGAATTCTCTAGACAACTTCGCCCGCGGGAACCACGGAGGGCCGCTTGAGCACGAAGGTCGCCGTCGCGATCCTCGCCGGAGCCGTCATCGTCGTTTCCTTCGCCGGCAGCGCCAAGAGCCCCGCCGCCACCGCCGCCAGCCCCCTCAGCAACGCCAGCGGGACGTTGCCCGGCCTCGCCCCGATCCTGTCCGACGGCGACAAGGCCAGGGCGCGCGGCCTCATCGGCCGCTTACGCGTCAAGGGCCGCGGCCCCAACACCGGCTACGCCCGCAGCCGGTACGGCGAGAACTGGGCCGACACCGCCACCGGCGTCCCCTACGCCCGCAACGGCTGCCGCACCCGCGACGACCTGCTCGCCCGCGACGGCACCGGCGTCGAGTACCGGCCCGGGTCGAGCTGCGAGGTCGTCGCCATGGAGCTGACCGACCCCTACACCGGCCGGCTCATCTCCTGGCACAAGTCCGAGGCCGACGAGGTGCAGGTGGACCACGTGGTGCCGCTCAACTACGGGTGGCGCATGGGCGCGCCGCGCTGGCCGATGGCGAAACGCCTGGACTTCGCCAACGACCCGCTCAACCTGTTACCCGTCGACGGCCGCGCCAACGAGGAGAAGGACGCCTCCGGCCCGGCCGGCTGGCTGCCTCCCCAGCGCCGCGTCCGCTGCGCGTACGTCACCCGGTTCGCCCAGGTCGCGCTCAAGTACGACCTGCCCGTGACCAGGGCCGACAAGAACGCCATGCTCGCGCAGTGCCGCTAGCCCCGGGGCTCAGGGAAGAAGAATCCACCCTTCTGTGAACAAGAGGAGAAACGCTCGATTTCTCTTCTTGTGAGGATCAATGACGTTAGGCAAGGGACTGCTGGCAGCGGTCCTGGCAGGCACGCTGAGTGTGGGCGCGACCACGGGAACCCGCCCGGCCGACGCGGGCCAGGCAGCCCCCGGACAGCCGCGCCCCGGCACGACCGGGGGCGTGACGCTGCTGACCGGCGACCGTGTCGTGGTCACGGGCAGGAGCTTCCGGGTGGAGCCGGGTGCGGGCCGGGAGGTGTACTTCTCCTCCGGATACCGCGACGGGCATCTGTACGTCGTCCCGTCCGACGCCGGGCCCCTGGTCGCCCGGGGAGTGCTGGACGAGCGGCTGTTCGACGTCACCCAATTGCTCGCCTGGCGTTACGGCGACGCGGACACGCCCGACATCCCGCTGCTCACACAGTCGCCGGCGGGAACGGCCCCCGCGCTGCAGGGCTCCGCGACGACCCGGCGGCTGACCAGCCTGGGCATGACGGCGCAGCGGGTGGCCAAGAAGAGCGCCGGCGAGACGTGGCGGAGCCTGGTCGGCGGGGCGTCCACGCTGGCCGCGGGCAAGGGCAGGATCTGGCTGGACGGCCGGCGTTCGTACACCCTGGACCGCAGCACCCGGCAGATCGGCGCGACCGAGGCGTGGCAGCGGGGTCTCACCGGACAGGGCGTCACGGTCGCCGTGCTCGACAGCGGGTACGACCCCACGCATCCCGACCTGAAGGACGTGGTGACCCAGTCGCGAAACTTCTCCGACGAGCCCGACATCACTGACCGTCTCGGGCACGGCACGCACGTCACCTCGATCATCGCCGGCGCCGGCGAGAAGTACCGCGGCGTGGCGCCGGGAGCCCGCATCGCCTTCGGCAAGCTGGGCACGCAGATCAGCGACTCCGCGATCCTGGCCGGCATGGAGTGGGCCGCCACGGAGGTCAAGGCCAGAATCGTCAACATGAGTTTCGGCAGCCCCGACGAACCCGGCCTCGACCCCGTCGAACAGGCGGTGAACACCCTGTCGCAGAAGACGGGCGCCCTGTTCGTGGTGGCCGCGGGCAACGACGGCGGCGAGGGCACCGTGAACAGCCCCGGCAGCGCGGACGCCGCGCTGACCGTCGGCGCGGTGGACCGCTCCGACCAGTTGGCCGACTTCTCCAGCAGGGGCCCGCGCAGCGGCGACCACGCGGTCAAGCCGGACGTCACCGCCCCCGGCGTGGACATCGTGGCCGCCGCCGCGGCGGACACCGCCGACGGAACCCACGTGGCGATGAGCGGCACGTCGATGGCCGCCCCGCACGTGGCGGGAGCGGCGGCCATCCTCGCCCAGCGCCACCCCGGCTGGAGCGGGCAGCAGCTCAAGGCGGCGCTCGTCGGCAGCGCCCGGCCGACCGCCGGCGCCACGCCGTACCAGCAGGGCACCGGGCGGGTGGACGTGCCGCGCTCGCTGGACCAGGAGGTGATCGCCGCTCCCACCGGCGTGTGGGCCGCGTTCCCGTACGGGCAGCCGGGCGAGCGGCGGGCCACCGGGAAGATCACTTACACCAACGCCGGGACCGCGCCCGTCACCCTGGATCTCGCGACCGACTCGGACGTGCTCACGCTGTCGCCACAGCGGCTGGAGGTGCCCGCGGGCGGGCAGGCGTCGGCCACGGTGACGATCGACGCCGAGGGCGAGAGCCCCGGCGACCATCCGGGAATCGTCACCGCCACGGCCGGTGACACGGTGGTCCGCACCCCGGCCGGGGCGTACGTGGAGCCGGAGTCCTATGACGTCACGGTGGCCGTCCTGGGCAGGGACGGGGCCGCCGCCGAGGACGTGCAGGGCGTCGTCTACGACCAGGCGACCGGCGCGCAGCGCACCCTCGTCCTCCACGGCGGCACGGCCAGGATCAGGCTGCCGAAGGGACGTTGGAACCTCTACACCGAGATCGTCGGGAGGGCGGAGCACAGCCTGACGCTCGCACACCGGCCGTTCGAGGTCGGCGACGCCGACGTGTCGCTGACGGTCGACGGCCGCGAGGCGAAGCGGTTCACGTTCACGGTCGACGACCCCACTGCCGTCCCCGATCCCGCGTTCGCGCTCACCATGGTCAACGGCCCCTGGAACGCCACGATGGCCGCGTTCAACTTCCGCGGCGGCTTCCACGTCCTCCCGATGCGGCAACCGGGGTTCGCCTACCTGGCCCAGACCGTCTGGACCAAGAAGGACACGACGCCCAGCCCGTACCGCTACGACCTCGTGGACCGCCGTACGGACGGCTTCCCCGACGCGCCCGGGTACGCCGCGCGGACCCGGGACATGGTCAAGGCGAGCGAGACCTACCGCTCGGCCGTCCCGGGCGCCACCGGCACGCTGACCTCCGGGCCGGTGCCGCCCGGCGGCGCCCTTTCGGCGGGGCTGACCACCTGGGACATCCCGCTGCCGAGCGGCCTGACGCGGTACCTCACGCCGGGGTTGGCGTGGAACGACGAGTTCAGGGCGGGCGGCCTGACCGAGCTCGGCACCGGCCCGGTGCGCGACAGGAAGTTCACCCAGCTCTGGAACGCCGCGGTGACCGGCCCCTCGTTCGCCGCCACCGGCGGCAGCCGCACCGGCGACAGGCTCGACTTCCCCATCGACGGCATGTACACCAGCGGCGTCCCCGGCCGTACCGGCATGGACGAGACCGCGACCGGCACCCTCACCCTGACCGGGAACGGAAAGGAGATCGCCAGGACCGGCATCTCCGGCTGCACCCCCTACCCGGGCGCGAGGTGCGTGCTCACCGCCAGGCTGCCGGAGGCGGACACCGCCTACACGCTGACCGCCTCCTCCCGGCGGCCGGAGGCGGGGCTGTCCACGGGCGTCGACGCCGTCTGGACGTTCCGCTCCGCCCGTACGGCCAAGGCCCGGCCCCTGCCGCTGATGGCCGTGCGCTACGCACCGCAGGGCCTCGATGACGGCAACCGCGCCGAGCCGGGCTCGCGGACCACCGTGCCGATCCGGGTCGAGCGGGCTCCCGGCGCCCGAGCGGCGGCCGTCTCCTCGATCACGCTGGAGGCCTCCGCCGACGACGGGCGGACGTGGCGGCCGGTGCGCGTCCTGGCGACCGGATCGGGCTGGACGGCACGGCTGGACAACCCCACCACTCCGGGGTACGTCTCGCTGCGCGCCACCGTCACCGACCATGCGGGCGACGGCGTCACCCAGACCGTGACCCGCGCCTACGCCGTCGGCTGACGGCCGAGCCGCCGGTCAAGCGGGCGGACCGGGCACGGGCCGGGGCGTCCCCCCGGCCCGTGCCCGGTCGCGGGCAGACCTGCGATTACCGAGGGAGCCGGTCGGTCCACTCGGTGTCCACGGAGAAGAAGCCGGCGTTGAACGCCACGCTGCCGTCGTCGAGGATGACGAGGTCGGCGCGGACCACCCGGGCCTTGTCGGGATCGACGACCAGTTCGAGGTCGTCCTCACCGCCGTCGGGGTCGGGAAAGCGCAGATGCCGGCCGCCTTCGACCGCGCCCACGTCCACCAGCCCCGGTGTCGCGGCGAGCGCGCGGAACGCGGCCGAGCGCACCGCCGTGGGCGTCGGCAGGTCGGTGATCAGCGCGAGCAGGGTGAGGGTGGGATCGCCGCGGATCTCGGACGCGGACATGTTCGCCTCTTCGCCCTTGCGCGCGACGATCCACGCCTTCAGCGCCTCCGGGTCCGTCGGCAGCCCTTCGAGCTCCTCGAAGCTCACCTCGGCGCCCTTGAGGCTGAGCGTCCGCCCGGCCGGCGCCGGTACGACGGCGTCCGGGGGGCCGTCCGCCATGCCCCTGGTCCAGCGCCTGCCGTCGCGCCTGGTCCAGCTCTCCATCGGCGCACTGCCCGTCTCGAACCCCTTGTGCGTGACGTGCCAGTACGTCCCGGAGCCTTGAGGCGTGCGTTCCGCGGTGACGGCGGCCATGAGCAGGACCTCCTTGCCCGTGACCGACGCGCCGTCACTCGCGGGCGCCCCCGCGGTGAACACGACCGCCGCGGCGGATCCGGCGGCGGCGGCCAGGGCGGCTCCCGCGACGAACCAGCCCATGCGCCGGCGCGCCCGGCCCGACCGCGCCCGTCGCCTGAGACGCTCCCGGCCGCGCGCCACCGCCCCGGCGGACGGCTCCGGCTCGCCCAGCAGAGTGGCGATCTCGTCCAGGTCGTTCATGGGTGGGTCTCCTTGTCGGTGATGGCCTGGATCTTGGCGCGGGCCCGGCTGAGCCGCGACCCCACCGTGCCGAGGGAAATGCCGAGCGCCTGGGCGATCTCGTTGTAGCTGAGCTGGCCCAGCGCCAGGAGCAGCAGCACGTCACGCTCGCCGCCGTTCAGCGAGGCGAGCGCCATGGCCAGGTACGGCTGCGCGGTCGCGGCGGTGACGACCCGGTTCTCGTGCCCTTCCACGACCGGCACGGGGCCGAGCCGGGCCAGCACCAGGTACCGGCGGGCCTCCTTGTGACGATGCCGGGCCACCAGGTTCGTGGCGATGCCGAGCAGCCAGGGCCGCAGAGCACCTCTTTCCACCTCGAAGCGGTCACGCCGGTCGAACGCCAGCAGAAACGTCTCGGCGGCGATGTCCTCGGCCACCTGGGCGCCCAGGCGTCCGGCCACGTACCGGTAGACGTCATGGAAATACCGGTCGTACACGGCGGTGAACAGCTCAGGGTTCCGCCGGTAGCCGGCGACGAGGGCGGCGTCGGTCACCTGCTCGCCCACGTCGGCGGTCATGTGCCGGTCTCCGTCATGAGTGTGCCTTCCGGTGGGTGATCATTACTTTCACCCATCCTTCGCGGCGTACGCGGCTTTTCTTCCCGCGTGCCGGAAGGCGGCCACTCAGCAGGGGCGACCTAGCGCGGGTCCTCCCAGACGAAGCCGTGCTCGAACGTCTGCTCGGCCAGCGCCTTCTGCCCGGCGAGGTTGGGGTGGAAGAAGTCCCACTTGCTGACGTGGTCGAGCGTGAACGGGAAGGAGAAGATCGCGCCCTCGTCGGTGTCGCAGGAGGGCCCCATCGCCGCGCAGGCCAGCGCCGCCTCCCTGTTGTAGGCCATCACCCGCGCCCGCACCCGGGCCCGCCGCTCGACGTCGGCCTTCTTCACCGAGGCCGGGCCGGCCAGCATCGTCTGGCAGATCCTCCCGACGGTCCAGAACGTACGGGCCAGCGGGTTGCCCTTGCCGACCTGCCACAACCGCCGCAGATCGGGGACGCTGGCGATGAACACCCTGGCCTGCGGCATGCCGGCACGCAGGGCCGACAGCGCGGCGTCCATGCGCCGGCGGTAGAGCGCGACCGTCGTCATCTCCCGCTCGGTGCGCTTGCACGCGTCTTGGGCGCCTATGAGGATCGTCACATAATCGGCCTTCGCCGCGATCGCCTGGTTGACCTGACCGAGCAGGTCGGCGCTCGTGGAACCGGGCACCGCGAAGTTCTCCCGATGGAGCGTTCCAGCCAGGCCCCGCAGCCGGAGGTAGTGGCTGTCCACCTGCGCGTTGTCGCCGGCCGCCCAGGAGCGGGCCGCGCAGGAGACGTACCAGCCGCAGGCGTTGAAGCCCGTGGAGATCGAGTCGCCCAGCGCCGCCATCGTCTCAGGGACGGGCTGAGCTGCGACGACGGCCTGCGCGGGGCCCGAGACGGCCAGGACGAGGAGGGCGGTGACGACGGGGGACAGACGACCGATCATGGCCCCAAAGGTAGGGAGTCGATCATGGCCGCACCATGACCTTCAGGGGAGGTCTGCCATTTCGGGACCGTCTTCCTATCGCCGCTTGACAGTGCGTCCGCGACCTGGGCGCCCTCAATAAACGTCAAGATCCGGTTATTTCCTGGCTCGTGGGCAGTAACACCGCATTAACGGGGGTCCGAGTCGAACGTGTTCAGTTCCCGCATAGAGTGTCTTGAGTGAGTGTCGCGCTCGGAACAACCCGCCCGCTACCGGTTCGCACCACCCCTGTCGGCGACCCCGGTGACCTGCTGGCATCCCTCCCGAAGACGGCGCCCTACGCCTGGATCAGGAACGGCGAGGGCCTGGTGGGATGGGGCCAGGCCGCCCGCGTCGCCGTGCCGCCGGGCCCCGGCCGCTTCGCCTGGGCCCGCGAGTGGCTGCGCACCGTCCTCGGCGACGCACCCGCCGACGACGCCGGGCGCGCCCCCGGCTCCGGCTCCGGCCCCGTCGCCTTCGGCAGCTTCACCTTCGACGAGGACGCCCCCGGGTCCGTGCTCGTCGTCCCCCGCGCCGTGCTCGCCCGCCGCGGCGGCCGCGCCTGGCTCACCACCGTCGGCGAGGCCCCGCTGGAGACCTTCAGCCCCATCCGCGAGCCCGGCCGCATCAGCTACGGCGACGGCAGCCTCACCGCCCCCCAATGGGAGCACGTCGTCGCCCGAGCCGCCCGCCGCATCCGCGACGGCGAGCTGGAGAAGGTCGTGCTCGCCCGCGACCTGCTCGCCACCGCCGAGCACCCCATCGACGTGCGCCTGCTGCTGACCCGGCTGGCCCGGCGCTACCCCGAGTGCTACACCTTCTCCGTCGCCGGCCTCGTCGGCGCCACCCCCGAACTGCTCATCCGCCGCACCGGCCAGGAGATCGAGTCCCTCGTCCTGGCCGGCACCACCGCCCGCGGCACCGGCCCGGCCGACGACGTCGCCCGCGGCGCCGCGCTGTTCGCCTCCCAGAAGGACCGCCACGAGCACGAGTGCGCCATCGCCTCCGTGCGCCAGACCCTCGCCCCCCTCTGCTCCTCCCTGCACACCCCCGACGAGCCCGAACTCCTCGTGCTCCCCAACGTCCAGCACCTGGCCAGCCACGTCACCGGGCGGCTGGCCGACGGCGCGTCCGTGCTCGACGTGGTGGCCGCCATGCACCCCACCGCCGCCGTCGGCGGCACCCCGACCGACACCGCCATCAAGGTCATTCGCGAGCTGGAGGGCATGGACCGCGCCGGCTACGCGGGCCCCGTCGGCTGGATCGACGCCCACGGCGACGGCGAATGGGGCATCGCCCTGCGCTCGGGGCTGATCGAGGGCAACCGCGCCCGGCTGTTCGCCGGCGGCGGCATCATGGGCAACTCCGACCCGGCCGCCGAGCTGGCCGAGGCCCAGGCCAAGTTCCGCGTCATGCAGTACGCCCTGGAGGGCTGAGCGGCCTCAGCCGGGCACGTGCACGCCCTCGCCCACCTCGACGCGGGCCCGGCCGGCCGTCAGCGCGGCCACCCACTCGCCGAACGCCGCCACCTCGTCCTCCCCCACCGCCACCGAGAACGTCACCCCGGCCGCGTAGGTCACCTCGCGCAGCGCGTAGCGGGAGGCGCGCAGGTCGTTCTCCACCCGGCCGGCCTGGTCGTGGGCCACCGAGACGCTCACCAGCCTGGCCGGGACCATCCGCACCGGCTGCACCAGGTCGAGCGTCTCGGTCACCGCTCCCCCGTAGGCGCGCACCAGCCCGCCCGCGCCCAGCAGGACGCCGCCGAAATAGCGCGTGACCACCGCGACCACGTCGTTGAACCCCCGGCCGACCAACGCCTGGACCATCGGCGTGCCCGCCGTGCCGCCGGGCTCGCCGTCGTCGTCGCCCTTCTGCAGCCGCCCGCCGATCACGTACGCGGTGCAGTTGTGGGTGGCGCCGGCGTGCTCGCGGCGGCGGGCGGCGATGAAGGCGGCGGCCTCCTCGACGGTACGGGCGGGGGCCAGCGCGCAGACGAACCGGGAGCGGCGCACCTCGGTCTCGTGCTCGACGCCGGTCGCGAGGGTGAGGTACGACTGGGACACGCCCGCCAGGCTACCGCCTTTACGTTGTAGATTTCTGAGCGGGTGCACCGGGTTGAGCGCGATGCACGGGAGGCGGCCCTTCCCTGTGCAGGACGCCCATGATCGCGGCGCCGTCCCGCGCGTACGGTGCGGCGCATGACCTATCGCGTCGCCATGGACATCGGCGGCACCTTCACCGACGTCGTCTGCTACGACGAGCGCACGGGGGCCGTCACCGCCTCGAAGGCGCCCACCACGCCGGGGGACCTGGCCGAGGGCGTGTTCGCCGCGCTCGGCCGGGTCGTGGACGACCCCGCGGACATCTCCTTCTTCGTGCACGGCACCACGCAGGGACTGAACGCCCTGCTGGAGCGCAAGGGCGCGCGGGTGCTGCTGCTGGCGAGCCGGGGCGCCGGGGACGTCTACCGGATCGCCCGCGGCAACCGCGACCGCATGTTCGACCTGCGCTACCGCAAGCCGTCGCCGCTCGTGCCGCGTCAGGACGTCATGGAGGCCGGCGGCCGTCTCGACCACCGGGGCCGCGAGCTGGAGCCCCTCGACGAGGAGGCGGTGCGGCGGGCCGCGCGGCGCGCCCGCGAGGAGGGCTTCGACGCCGTCGCCGTGTGCCTGCTGTTCTCCTTCGCCGACCCCGCGCACGAGCTGCGCGCGGGCGAGATCCTGCGGGCCGAGCTGGGCGAGGACGTGCTCGTCGTGCTCTCGCACGAGGTCGCGCGGGAGTGGCGCGAGTACGAGCGCACCTCCTCGGCCGTGCTGGAGGCCTACACCGGGCCGGTCGTGCGCAGGTACCTGGCCAGGATCGAGCGGCGCTTCGCCGAGCGCGGCCTGTCGGTGCCGGTGCACGTGATGCAGTCGTCGGGCGGGCTGGTCAACGCCTCGTACGCGATGCGGCGGCCGTTGCAGACCCTGCTGTCGGGGCCGGTCGGCGGCACGATGGGCGGCGTCGCCGCGGCCCGCATGCTGGGCCGGGAGAACGCGATCTGCGTGGACATGGGCGGCACCTCCTTCGACGTCTCGCTCGTGGTGAACGGACGGCCCGACGTCAGCGCCGAGGCCCGCATCGAGGGCTACCCGGTGCTCATGCCCATCGTGAACCTGCACACCATCGGCGCGGGCGGCGGCTCGATCGCCTACGCCGAGGCGGGCGCGCTGCGCGTCGGCCCGGAGTCGGCCGGGGCCGTGCCGGGCCCGGCCTGCTACGGCCGGGGCGGCACCCGGCCCACCGTGACCGACGCGAACGTGGTGCTCGGCCGGGTGGACCCGGCCTGGTTCGCGGGCGGGCTGATGACGCTGGACGAGGAGGCGGCGGGCGCGGCCGTGGTCACGCTGGCGCGGGAGCTGGACCTGGACCCGCTGCGGCTGGCCGAGGGCGTGTGCGACGTGGCCAACGCCAAGATGGCCCAGGCGATCCGCACGCTGACGGTCGAGCACGGGGTGGAGCCGCGGGAGTTCGCGCTGGTCGCCTTCGGCGGCGCGGGCGCGATGCACGCCGTCTTCATCGCCCGCGAGCTGGGCATCTCCGAGGTGGTCGTGCCGCGCTTCCCGGGGGCGTTCTCGGCCTGGGGGATGCTGGAGGCGGACGTGCGGCGGGACCTGACGCACCCGTACTTCCGGCCGCAGGACACGCTCGACGGCGACGACCTGGCCGCGAACCTGGCGAGACTGGAGCGGGAGGCGCTGGAGGCGCTGGCCGGGCAGGGCGTCCCGGAGGAGCGGCGCCGGGTCGAGCACGCCGTGGACATGCGCTACGAGGGCCAGGACTACACGCTCACCGTCCCGCTGCGCGACGCCGCCGAGCCGGGCGAGCCGGGCTTCCTCGCCGCGGTCGCGGCCCGCTACGCCGAGGCCCACACCAGCCGGTACGGCCACGCCACCCCCGAGGCGCCGGTCGAGTTCGTCATGCTGCGCAGCACCGGGTTCGGCTCCTTCCCGCGCGCCGCCGCCGGGGCCGCCGAGCCGCGCGAGGAGACGTCCGGGAACGTCCGGGACGTGATCTTCGACGGGGTGGTGCACCGCACGCCCGTGTTGCGGCGGGCGGGCCTGTCCGGCTCGTTCGCCGGGCCCGCGATCGTGGTCGAGGAGACCGCGACCACGGTCATCCCGCCGGGCTGCCTGGCGGCCGTCGACGACAACGGTTTCCTCATCGTGAAGGTGGACGTCCAATGATCGACCCGATGATCGACGCGGTCACCACCGAGATCATCCGGTGTGCTCTGCTGCAGGCGGCCGAGGACATGAACACCACGCTGATCCGCAGCTCGTACACGCCGGTGATCTACGAGGCCAAGGACTGCGCGGTGGCGCTGCTCGACCGCGACCACAACGTGCTGGGGCAGTCGTCCGGCCTGCCGATCTTCCTGGGCAACCTGGAGGTGTGCACCCGCGAGACCGAGCGCATGTACGGCCGCGAGGTGTGGCAGGAGGGCGACGTGTGGGTGCTGAACGACTCCTACGTCGGCGGCACCCACCTCAACGACGTCACCGTCTACGGCCCGATCTTCGCCGGCGGCGAGCTGGCCGGGTTCGCCGCCTCCCGCGCCCACTGGCTGGACGTCGGCTCCAAGGACCCGGGCGGCTCGATGGACTCCACCTCGATCTTCCAGGAGGGCCTGCGGCTGGGCCCGGTGAAGGTGTACGCGGGCGGGCGGCCGTGCCGCGACCTGCACGAGGTGATCGCCCGCAACGTGCGCTTCCCGCACGCCACCCTCGGCGACATGCGGGCCCAGGTGAGCTGCGCGATGACCGGGCAGCGGCGGCTGCAGGAGATCGTCTCGCGCTGGGGCCTGGAGACGGTCATGGCCGCCCGGGACGAGATCTTCGCCCAGACCGAGCGCATGGAACGCCAGGCCATCGCCGCGATCCCCGACGGCGTGTACGAGGCGTCCGGCTTCCTCGACAACGACGGCGTCGACCTGGCCACGCCGCTGCCGGTGAACGTGCGCGTCACGGTGTCGGGCGAGTCGATGCACGTGGACCTGACCGACTGCGCCGACCAGGCCCGCGGGCCGGTCAACTGCGGCGCGGCGCAGGCCGTGGCGGCAGTGCGGGTGGGGTACAAGCTGCTGGTGTCGGGGGACGTGCCGCTCAACGGCGGCTCCTTCCGCCCGCTGAGCGTCGAGACCCGGCCGGGCTCGATGCTGGCCGCGCGGTCGCCGGCCGCCTGCCAGTACTACTACTCCCACCTCGGGCTGCTCATCGACCTGGTGGTCAAGGCGCTGGCCCCGGCGCTGCCGGGCAAGGCGGCGGCGGCCTCGTACGGGGACTCGATGATCGTGCAGTTCACCGGGACCGACCCGCGTACCGGGAAGTTGTACGTCTCCCAGGAGGCCACCGTCGGCGGCTGGGGGGCGTGGGAGGGCGGCGACGGCGAGTCGTGCCTGATCAACAACGTCAACGGCTCGCTGCGGGACATGCCGATCGAGGTGCTGGAGACGCTGTTCCCGGTCCGGGTGCGCCGGTACGAGGTGCGCCCGGACACCGGCGGCGCCGGTCAGTGGCGCGGCGGCAACGGCGTGGTGCGGGAGTACGAGTTCTGCGGCGACACCTCGTTGTCGTTGTGGTTCGAGCGCTCGGTCACGCCGGCGTGGGGGCTGGCCGGCGGCGCGGCGGGCACTCCCCCGCGGGTGACGCTCAACCCGGGCACGGCGGGCGAGCGCCGGATGCTCAAGGTCAACGCCCTGCCGGTGTCGGCCGGTGACGTGCTGCGCTGCGAGTCCGGCGGAGGCGGCGGCTACGGCCCGGCCGACCGCCGCTCCCCGCAGGCGCGCGCGGCCGACCTGGCCGAGGGCATGATCACGAACTGATCCGCATCCGACCGAAAATCGCACGGATTGTTCTCCGGTCTGTGAAGATGATCGACAACGCGGGGGCACGCGAAGCCTGGGGAGGCTGTGTCCCCGTCATGACCATCTTCACGAGGGGACTCTCATGACTGCGTTACGAACGCGCCTTCTCGCGGGCTCGGCCGCGCTCGCCGCGGGCCTGGCCGCGGTCGCCGTGCTGACGCCGGCCGCGCCCGCCTCGGCCGCCCGGGTGGAGGCCGCCTGCTCCGACGCCCCCAGCGACGCCGCGGCGATCCAGGCCGCCATCGACTCCTCCAAGGACGGCGACGAGATCGTCATCAAGGGGCCGTGCCTGATCAACACCACGATCAGCCTGGCCGACCGGCGCACCTACCGGGGCGACGCCAAGGCCGGCACGGTGCTCAAGCAGGCCGACGGCGCCAACCTGCCCGCGGTGCTGGCCTCCAAGGGCTGGCTGGAGGACACCGAGTTCAGCGGCGAGAGCGTGCGCGTCGAGCGGCTGACCATCGACGGCAACCGCGACCACAACACCGGCACGGTCGGCCTGCTGCTGCGCTCGTGGAACACCCGGGTCTACGACGTGGACATCTACGGCACGCCGTCCGACGGCATCCGCATCAGCAACCCGTCCAGGAACGGCACGACGCTGCGCAACACGATGGTCAACAGCGTCATCAGCGACGTCTACATCGAGGGCGCCGCCGAGGCCGGGATCCGCGTCGTCGACCCCGGCAACTCCGTCACCGACTGGACGCTGCAGCGCTCCTGGATCGGCTTCAGCGGCACCCACGCCATCCAGAGCGACAACGCGGCCGGCTGGACGATGAGCGGCCTGCACCTGTACGCGACCCCGAAGAACGCCATCGACGCCCACCGCTGCTTCGGCACCTCGATCCAGGACAACTACATCGAGGACTTCGGCGCCGAGAGCACGACGGGCCAGACGTACTACGGCATCCGCTGCGACCTGCAGGGCGACGCCGCCACCACGATCACCGGCAACCGCGTGCACAAGTTCCTGCCGCCCCCGAACGCGCTGGCCGAGCTGCGCAAGGCCCGCCAGAGCGGTGCGGCGCCGCCCGAGCGCAAGATCGCCGCGACCGGCCCGCTCCCCGACGGCGTGGACTTCGTCTACCTGGCGCTGGACGCGGTCAACTACGGCGCGGGCCACGCCGCGATCACCGGCAACACCGTCGTCGGCCACGGCACCAAGCGCGAGACCGGCATCCTGCTGGCCAAGGGCGAGGGCGAGTCGATGTCGGTGGCCTCCTCGGGCAACCTCCTCGACGGCGTCGGGAAGCGGCGCAAGGTCGGCGCGGGCGTCCACCTGAGCAGGGGTTACTGATCCGGCGACGCCGCCCCCGGCTCAGCGCAGCAGCACGTGGCAGGCCAGCTGCAGCGCCAGGCGGGTGGCGGCGTCGTCCAGGTCGAACCCGGCGGCCTTGATGCGGTCCAGGCGGGTGGTGACCGTGTTGCGGTGCACGCCCAGGCGTTCGGCGGCCTTGAGCGCGCCGCCCTCGTCCAGCACGGCGGCCAGCGTCACCAGCAGCGTGCCGTCCTTGTCGACGGCCAGCAGCGGCTGGAGCACGACGGTCGCCGGCGCGCGCAGCACCCCCGCCGGGAGCGCGCCGAGCAGCTCGGCCGGTCCCATCCGGTCGGCGCGGGCCACCGTGCCCGCCCCGGCCACGAACGCCGCCGCCTCGGCGCCGAGCAGCGACTCCTCCACCGCCTCCAGCCCCTCCACCGCCGCGCCCACCCCGGCCGTGCACGGCCAGGGCATGCCGTGCACGCAGCGCCGCAGGTGCTCGGCGAGGTCGCCGGGCGGCTCCGGCGACCACCCGGCCCAGCCCTCGCCGCGCCGCAGCACCGGCACCTGGCCCAGCGCCGCGGTGACCAGCGCCTGCACCAGCGGCCCGTCGTCGGCCAGCGCCCCCATCGGGCGGACGTGGTAGGCGGTCAGCGTGCCGCGCACCCCCCACCCCAGCGCCACCGCCTCCGCCGGGGCTCCCTCCAGCCAGATGCCGCCGTCGCCGGCCGGTTCGTGGGCCGGCCGGCCGGCCGCGAGCAGCCGCCGGGCCAGCGCCGACTGCAGCGCGAAGTCGCGCGAGGCGCGCAGGCGCTCCTGGGCCGCCCACGCCGCCAGCGGGGCCACCGCCAGGCCCAGCACGGTCCGCACCACCGCGGGCCAGCCGGGCGAGCGGGACGTGCCGGCGGCCACCAGCGTCCCGAGCGCCGGGCCCTCCTGTCCGGGCACCTCGACCTCGGCCGCCCACCGGGACCCCGGCGGCCGGGCCGGCTCGTGCTCGCCCGGCGCGCGGGCGGCGCTCTGGCGGCCGGCGACGTGCAGGCCGTACCGGTCGAGGAAGGCCACCGACGTGCCGGGCAGCTCGGCGTTGAGCACCCCGAGCACCCGCCGCGCCGAGGGGCCGGCGTCGGCCAGCCGGGTCGCGCAGCGGGCGACGAGCTGGGTGCGGGCCGCCTCCGGCCTGGAGGCCGCCGAGGCGACCCGGACGGCGACGATCAGCGGGTCCTCGTCCACGAAGATCAGGGTGACGCCGAGCCGTTCGGCCAGCACCTCGCCCGACCCCGCGCTCAGGCCGCCCGACGGCGCGATCACGCAGGCCGCCGCCTGCTCCCAGGCCCGGCGCATGGCCATCTCGACCGCCCAGCCGCCGCCGGCCGCCGCGCCGATCAGCACGACCGCCGTGTGCGGCGTCACCGCGCCGAACACCGACAGGTCGTCCACGATGCGGACCTGGTGCACGGGGTTGTCGCCGCTGCCGTACATCCGGGCCCCGGCCAGCGGGCCCGCGTTGACCAGCTCCGCCACCGTGACGGGCGCCTCCCAGCCGGGCTCGCGCAGGCCGCTCACGGCGACTCCGCCCGCTGCTCGAACGGGATCCCGAACGCCCGCAGCCCGCCCAGCGCGAGCCCCGCGTCCGTGTGCCAGACCGGCGCGGCCTTGACCACCATGATCTCCACCTCCATGCCGGGCGCCGCCTTGTCGACGTCCACGACCAGGCCGTCGGCCGACGAGATCATGCAGATCTGGTCCGGCGCCATCGCCACCGGCGCCCCGTCGGCCAGGGCGAGCACGATCTCGTTGTGCGCCTCCAGCCGGACGAGCCTGCGCAGGCCGCCCGTCTCCTGCACCACGATGCTGGAGGGCAGCGAGGGCATGGCCACGTCGGCGCCGTGCCCCGTGCTGCCCTCGACGGCCAGGATGCGGCCCGCGCACAGCGTGCGCACCCCGTACGGGGCCGCCGCCGAGCGCGGTGCGCCGGTCACCCCGGCCGCCAGCAGCAGGCTGACCGTGCCCGGCACCAGCACCCGTGCCAGGTCCCGGGCCGCCATCGGGTAGCAGGCGGCCACCGCCCACCCGCCCACCGCCAGCACGACGGGACGCAGCAGCTCCTCCACCCGGCCGCCCGCGGTCTCCAGCAGCACCAGCTCCCCCGACGCCCCGGCCAGCGCCATCGGGGACGCGCTCAGCCCGCCCAGCGTGTACGTCGTCTGCTCCACCAGCGGGAACACCCGGCCCGTCCCGTCGCCGTCGACCAGCGGCACGCCCAGGGCCGCCGCGGCGACCAGCGGGATCAGCGCGTTCTCGGCCGCCAGGTTGAGCGCCGCCACGGCGCCGGCCCGCTCCCCCAGCCGCCGCTCCAGCGCCCGCACCGCCCGTACGGGCTCGTCGCCCGCGGGCAGCTGCTCGCCCAGCGCGGTCGTGGACCCGACCAGGCTGACCACCATGCACAACGTCCCCGGGTCCAGCTCGTGCGCGGCGGCCAGCTCGACGCCGTCGCCGAGCACCGACTCCGCCCAGGCGAGGGTGAGACCGTAGGACGACTCGCCCGCGCCCGTGGCGAACAGCCGTGACCCCGCCGAGAAGCGGCGCAGCTCATCGGGGCCGACGAGCCGGGTCACGGCGTCGCGCCTTCGGCCGTGACGCGCACCCGGTAGAAGCCGTCGGGCAGGTAGGACAGCGGGTTGACGGTGGTCTCGGCGATCCGGGCGAAGCCGGGCGCGGCGCCGGCGCTGACCACCCGGGTCAGGGCCTCGTCCCTGGCGTCCTGCAGCGCCCGGTCCAGCTCGGCCCGGCCGCGGGCCTGCACGATGCGCTCCACCTGGGCCTCGGGACGGGCGAGCGCCGCCCCGTAGGCCGCGGCCAGCAGGTCCTCGCCCGCCGGCTCGATCACCTGGAACGGCGCCGGGACGTCCGCCGTGGCCAGGGCGGCCCGGCCGCGGCGCAGGCTGGTCGTCCCGCCGCGGTCGCAGGCCCGCGGGTACCTGCGGAAGTAGTGCGCCGACACCAGGCCGCTGCCGGTGCGGGCGAAGAACACCGGCACCCCGGGCAGCTCCCGCGCCACCCGGTCGGCGATCCGGCCCGCCTCGGGGCCGAGCGCCGCGTTCCGGATCGCGTGCGCCTCACGTTCCCGCAGGCCGGGGCGGCCGAACTCGTACGACAGCGTGATCCTGGCCGCGGGCACCTCGGCGGCGATGATCGCGGCCACCGCCAGCTCGTGGTCGGCCAGCATCGGCGAGCCGGTCGCCGTCACCGCGAAGTCGAGCAGGCCGCAGCCGGCGGCGAAGGCGCGCACCGCGCCGGTGTCCAGCGGAGCCAGCGGGCGGCCGGTCAGGCTGTGCCCGCCGCGCACGATCGTGGCCACCCCCGGGTCGGCCACCGGCCGCAGCACCGGCGGGCACGGTCCGCCGACGCGGATCGCGGCCACCGGCGCGCGCGGCATCCCGTCGAGGTCGACCGCCACGCAGGCGCGTACGGCCTGCGACGGCGGCGCGCCGTCGCCGACGGCCACCACCGCCGGCGACGGCCCGTCCAGCGCGACGCCGAGGATCACTCCAGCTCGCGCCCTTCGGTCTCGGGCAGCGGCATGGCCAGCAGCGCCGTGGCCACCATGAACGCGTTGATCACCAGCATCGTCGCGGTGAAGCCGGTGGCGTGGGCCAGCAGCGCGCCCACGGCCGACGGCGCGACCGTGGTGGCCACGAGCTGGGAGGCCGTGGCCCAGGAGTAGCCGGTGCCGCGCAGGGCGGTCGGGTAGAACTCGCCGTTCCAGGTGTTCCAGACGCCCCACGCGCCCAGGCTGAAGAACGACAGGACGAAGTTGCCCAGGTACAGGCCGGTCAGGCTGCTCGCGGTGGCGAACCACAGGCCGCCCAGCACCGCGGCGACCACGTAGAACAGGAAGACCTTCTTGCGGCCGAACCGGCCGGTCAGCAGGGACGCGCTCACGTACCCGGGGATCATCATCAGCGCGCTGAGCGCGGCGAAGCCGAGCGAGGCCGACAGCGACAGGCCCTTGGCCTGCAGCAGCGTCGGCAGCCAGGTCTGCAGCCCCCAGTAGCCCCAGTTGAAGACGAAGTTGAGCAGCAGCATGAGCACGGTGATCCGGGCCAGCCGGCCGCGGAACAGGTCCATGGGGTTGCCCGCGCGCTCGCTCGCCACAGTCCCGGCGACTGTGAACGTGGCCTCGGCGTCGGGGCTGCCCAGGAGACGGAGCACGGCCCGCGCCTCCTCCTGCCGCCCGCGAGCGGCCAGCCAGTACGGCGACTCGGGCACCCACGCCCTGATCGCGAACGCCCACAGCCCGGCCGCCGCGCTGGCGATGACCACGACGTGCCAGCCGAGCCCGCCGAGCGTCACCGAGGCGGCGATGGCCGCCAGCATGCCGATGGGCCAGCCGATCGACAGGTAGACCGCGGCCCGGCCCCGGTGCCTGGTCGGCAGCAGTTCCAGGAAGAGCGGGAAGGTGATCGTGTAGACCCCGGCCAGCGCGAGCCCGGAGCAGACGCGGAGCGCGACCAGGGTCTCCATGTTCGGCGCGAACGCCGAGGCGAGCGCGATCACGCCGTAGGCCAGCAGCGACCAGAACGCGGTCGGCCGGCGTCCGACGCGGTCGGCGAGCGGCCCCCAGACCAGCACGCCGGGGATCATGCCGAAGGCCACCGCCGACAGCACGACGCCGATCCCGGCCTCGTCGATGCCGAACGCCGGCCCGAGGTCGCCGGAGACGTAGACCAGGGCCAGCTGCTCCCAGGACTCGATGACGAAGGCGATGAACAGGGCGAGCGCGATGAGCACGTGCCGGCGGGAGAACGGCATCCGGTCGAACGCCGCCCCGATGGGGAGCGTCGGTGCGTCGGTGGCGGTCATGCAAGCTCCTCGGAGGGGGGCGCGAAGTATTGCCGCACCATAGGGCCGTCCCCCTTCCGCCTCGGTGTGCGCGACGCCCGGCCGGGGCCGGCCCGGCTGTGCGCGGCGCACTGCCGGGGTCGCTTGCCGGAATCATGCCGCTGTCGCTGCCGGGGCACTGCCGCTGTCACCGCCGGTGCCGTCGCGCGGCGTGCCCGCGTCCGGTCACGTCGTCAGGGCGTGTCCGCGCGCACGTCGTCGGTGTGCGGCCTGGTGCACGAGCTGAGCGTGTTCTCGTGCACGTGCACGATCTTCCACTCGCCGTCCACCAGCCGCAGCACGCTCGTCGTCCGGACGAGTTCGGGGTCGCCCTGCTCGAAATCCACCTGCAGCAGGTACCTGGCCAGGGCGGTGTCGCCCCACACGTCCACGATCTCGTCGATGGGCCGGACGGAGGTCTCCGCCGGGCCGTCCGACGGCCGCGCGTCGCGCACTCTGTCGAGCTGCCGCCTGCTGGTGATCAGGCCGGGCTCGGCGGAGTCCCAGATCGTGGCCTCCGGGTGGAGGAGCCGGTCGATGCCCTGCCTGTCGCCTCGCGCGTAGGCGTCGTACATGCCGGTAATAACGGCCCAGACAGCGTCGCGTGCCACGCTTCCGTACTCCTTTGGCTTGGTGGAGAAATATCGTTCTTTCTCACCGTATGGGCAGCGTGGAACGCAGGCGTCTTTACGTTGTAGATCAGGGGTTCAGCCACTCGCGCAGTTTGCCGACCGCCAGGCTCATGGCGGCCTTGTTGGCGTTGGTGTCGCGCAGCAGGTCCACCATGGCGAAGTCGTGCACCATCCCCGCCAGCTCGACCGCCGTGACGTCGTTGCCCGCCTCCCGCAGCCGGGCCGCGTACGCCTCGCCCTCGTCCCGCAGGACGTCGGCCTGGCCGTTCAGCACCAGGGCCGGCGGCAGGCCGCGCAGCTCCTGGTCGCTCGCGCGCAGCGGCGAGGCGTGGCTCTCCGCGCGCTGCGCCGGATCTGTCGTGTACTGGTCCCAGAACCACTTCATACCGTCCCGGTTGAGGTAGTAGCCCGTGGCGAACTGCTTGTAGGACTCGGTGTCGAAGTTCGCGTCCGTGACGGGGTAGAACAACACCTGGCCGAGCAGCCGCACGTCACCGCGCTCCTTGGCCATGAGCGTGAGCACGATCGACATGTTGCCGCCCACCGAGTCCCCGGCCACGGCCATGCGGGAGGGGTCCAGGCCCTTCTCCGCGCCGTGCTCGGCCACCCACTGGGCGGCGGCGTAGTTCTGCTCGATCTGCGTGGGGTACTTCGCCTCGGGCGCGCGGTCGTACTCGGGGAAGACGACGGCGGCGCCGGTGCGCACGGCCAGCTCGCGCACGAGCCGGTCGTGCGTGTGCGCCGAGCCGAACACCCAGCCCGCGCCGTGGATGTAGAAGATGACCGGCAGCGTGCCCGTGGCCCCCTTGGGCTTGACGATGCGCACCGGGACGATGCCCGTCGGGCCGCCCTGCACCTGGATCCACTCCTCGTCGATCTCCGGCTTGGGCACGCCCGGGTCGGACTGCAGCTTCTCCAGGACCTCGCGGCCCTGCTCGGGCGGCAGCTCGTAGATGAAGGGGCGCTTGGCGTTGGCGTCGGCGAACTCCTGCGCCGCCTTCTCCAGCACGATCTGCTTGCTGATCATCGTCGTCACGGTGGCCGTCCCCGGTCGTCAGTGTGGTCCACCCCGGTTCCTGCCTTGGCCTGCCTCGATCCGATCGCCCGGTTGCGTCAAATTCCCATCAAGCGGCGCTCATTCGCGCCGGAGCTCGTGGTCCAGCTCCGCCAGCTCCGCGCCGCCGGCCATCAGCGCGGTCAGCTCGTCCTTGCCGATGTCGGACTTGGCGTACTCCCCCATGCCGGTCCCGCGGTTGAGCAGCAGGAACCGGTCGCCGACCGGGTAGGCGTGGTGCGGGTTGTGGGTGATGAACACCACGCCGAGCCCCCGGTCGCGGGCGCGGGCGATGTAGCGCAGCACCACGCCCGCCTGCTTGACGCCCAGCGCCGAGGTGGGCTCGTCCAGGATGAGGACGCGCGCGCCGAAGTGCACGGCCCTGGCGATGGCGACCGACTGCCGCTCGCCGCCGGACAGCGTGCCGACGGGCTGGTCGACGTCCCGGATGTCGATGCCCATGGCGCGCAGCTCCTCCGCCGCCGTCCGCCGGGCCCCGGCCACGTCGAAGGCGATCCCCTTGCGGGGTTCGGAGCCGAGGAAGAAGTTCCGCCAGACCGACATGAGCGGGATCATCGCCAGGTCCTGGTAGACGGTGGCGATGCCGCGGTCGAGCGCCTCGCGCGGGCTGGAGAAGCGCACCTCGGCGCCGTCCACCAGGTAGGTCCCCGTGTCGTGCTGGTGCACCCCGGCCAGGATCTTGATGAGGGTGGACTTCCCGGCGCCGTTGTCGCCGAGCACGCAGGTGACCGAGCCCGCCTCCACGCCCATCGACACCCCGCGCAGGGCCAGCACCGAGCCGAACGTCTTGCCGATGTCGCGGGTCTGCAGAATCAATGCCGCACCTCCTCGGCGTAGCGCCGGACCATCCGGTTGGCCAGCGTGGCGAGCAGCAGCATGGCCCCGAGGAAGAACTTGAACCAGTCGGCGTCCCAGCCCAGGAACACGATGCCCTTGTCGGCCATGCCGAAGATCACCGCGCCGATGGAGGCGCCGACGGCGGAGCCGTACCCGCCGGTCAGCAGGCAGCCGCCGATGACGGCCGCGATGATGTAGATGAACTCCTGCCCGATGCCGATGTTGGCCTGGACGGAGGTGTAGCGCAGCGCCAGGATCGAGCCGACCAGCCAGGCGGCCACCGCCGTGGTCATGAACAACGCGATCTTCGTCCGGGCCGCCGGCACCCCGACCGCCCGCGCGGCCTGCTCGTCGCCGCCCACGGCGAAGATCCAGTTGCCCGGCCTGGAGCGCATGAGCACCCACGTGGCCAGCGCGGTGATCGCGATCCACCACAGGATCGCCACCCGGAACGACGTGCCGCCGATCTGGATCGTGCCCGCGAGCAGCGCGCTGGCGCCGTCGAACCCGGCCGCCCGGCGCAGCCCGCCGACCTGGACGGTCCCGGTGATGGCCTTGGTGACGCCGAGGTTGACGCCCTGCAGCATGAGGAACGTGCCCAGCGTGACGATGAAGCTGGGCAGCTTCGTCCGGGTCACCACCAGGCCGTTGGCGAACCCCACGGCGAGCGCCACGACCAGCCCGGCCAGCATCGCCGGCCACACCCCGAACCCGTAACGGGTGGCCAGCGTGACCAGGATCAGCCCGCTGGTCCCGGTCAGCACGCCCGCCGACAGGTCGAACTCGCCGCCGATCATGAGCAGCGCCACCGCGACCGCCATGATCCCGAGCGTGGCGGCCGGGTCGAGCCAGTTGGCGATCCCGGCCGGCGAGCGGAACACCTCCGACTGCGCGGCGAAGAACGCGAACACCACGACCAGCCCCACCACGGCGCCGAGCTCCGGCCGGACGATCAGGCGGCGGGCCAGGCCGACCCGGGCGACCCGCTCGTCGGCCCGCGCGGGGGCGGCCGTCATCGGCGCCCCTCCCCGCCTTCATGCCGGCGGCCGCTCATCGGGTGCCCGCCTCGGCCAGCTTGGCCACCTGCTCGGCGTTGTCCTTGGTGACGAACCCGGGCCCGGTGTTGACCGGCAGCCCGCCGCCGACGGTGTTGAGGTTGTCCTTGTACAGCTTCAGGAACGTGATCGGCAGGTAGCCCTGCAGGTACTGCTGCTGGTCGACGGCGAACAGGATCTCGCCGTCCTTGATCGCGGCGACCACGTCGCCCGACAGGTCGAAGGTGGCGAGTCTCGCCTGCGAGCCCGAGTCCTTGATCGCGTCCCTGGCCGCGACGGCGACCGCCGGGTTGAGCGCGAGCACGCCGTTGACCTGCTTGTCCGACTGCAGCTTGGCGGTGACCTTGGAGGTCACGTCGGCCAGGTTGGCGACGTCCACCTGCAGGCGCTCGACCGTGCCGCCCAGGGTCTGCTCGGCGCCCTTGCAGCGCTGGTCGAGGCCGACGTTGCCGGCCTCGTGCACGACGCACAGCAGCTTGGTGACGCCCGCGGCCTTGAGCTGCTCGCCCGCGCCGCGGCCGGCCACGTCCTCGGACTGGCCGACGTGGGTGAGGGCGCCGAACGCCTTGGAGGAGTCGGCCCCGGAGTTGATGGTGACGACCGGGATCTTCGCCGCGACGGCCTTGCCGACGGCCTCCTTGAGCGCGTCGGGGTTGGCCATGGAGACGACGAGGCCGTCCACCTTCTCCGCGACGGCCTGGTCGATGAGCTGCGACTGCTTGGCGGGGTCGCCGTCGCCCTGGTAGGTGACCTTGACGCCGTACTGCTTGCCGGCGGCCTCGGCGCCGTTCTTGACGACGTCCCAGAAGGCGTCCCCGGCGCCGCCGTGGGTGATGACGGCGAAGCCGCCGCCGCCGCCCGCCGGGGCGGCGGCCGAGCCTGGGGCGGCGCTCTGCGCGCCCTGCTCGCCGGAGGAGGAACAGCTGGTCAGGGCGAGTACGCCGGCCAGCGCCAGCACGATCGGGGTACGTCTCATCGAATACCTCCAAGACCAACGGGCTAGCCTGGTTCTACCGCAATGTGATCTCTTTGTATAGACATACGGACCAGCGCCTCGATCACTCTCGGAAGTAGAACGGAATCTTTCGTTCCCGTATGCTGGAGGCATGACCAGCGCACCCATGAGCGGCCGCAAGGCGCAGGCGGCCCGCAACGACGAGTTGATCCTCCAGGCGGCCAGGGCGGTCTTCACCGCCGATCCGGGCGCGCCCATCGCGGCCGTGGCCGAGAAGGCGGGCGTCGGGATCAGCGCGCTCTACCGCCGGTACCCCAGCAAGGAGGCGTTGCTGCAGAAGTTGTGCGGCGACGGGCTGAAGCTCTACGCCGCCGTGGCCCAGCGGGCGATGGACGACGAGGGCGACCCCTGGGAGGCGTTCGCCTCCTACCTGCGCGGCATCGTGGACGCCGACACCAACTCCCTGACGATCAAGCTGGCCGGCACCTTCCAGCCGACGGAGGAGCTCTACCACGACGCCGTCCACGCCGGAGACCTGGCCACCCGGCTGCACCGCCGGGCGGTCGAGGCGGGCGTGCTGCGGGCCGACGTCACGGTGGCCGACATCGCGCTGCTGTTCGAGCAGATCGCCTCGATCAAGCTGGGCGACGAGGAGCGCACCTCCCAGCTCCGCCACCGCTACCTGACGCTGATGATGGACTCGCTGCGGGTGCCGCCCGCCCACCGCGACCTGCCCGGCCCGGCCCCGGCGGACGAGGAGCTGCAGGTCCGCTGGTACCCCTCCCGTTAACCGGGTCCGGGCCGGTCGGCGGGGGCGAGCCGGCGGGCCAGGTCCAGCACGCGGCGGGCCCTGGCCAGGACCGGGGCGTCCACGAAGCGGCCGTCGGGCAGGGCGACCGCCCCCGCGCCGGCGCCCGTGCCCGCCCGCTCGGCCGCCTCGACGATCTCGGCGGCCCTGGCCGTCTCCTCCTCGGTGGGGCGGAAGGCCCGCCGGATGGCCGGGAGCTGTGCGGGGTGGATGGCGGTCCTGCCGAACAGGCCGAGCGCGCGGCCGGCCCGGCAGGAGGCGAGGAGCCCGTCCTCGTCCTTGATGTCGGGGTAGACCGACATGGGCACCGGCGGCAGGCCCGCCGCCGCGGCGGCCAGGACGACCTGCAGCCTGAGCTGGTTCATGGCGGTCTCGTCGGTGAGGGACAGCTCGGCGGCCAGGTCCTGCTCGCCCAGCGCCACGCCCGCCACCCGCGGGTGCGCGGCCACGGCGCGGGCCTCGACGATCCCGGCCGCCGACTCCAGCAGCGCGTACAGGGGGGCCGTGCCGGGCAGGGCGTCCAGCGCGGCGGCCGACTCGACCTTGGGCAGCCGTACGGCGTCGGCCAGCTCGCCCACGGCCGCCAGGTCCGCCAGGCCGCGCGCGGTCGTCACGTCGTTCACCCGGACGTGGATCGCCGGCCCGGCCTGCCTGGGCCCGCGCAGGTAGGCGACGGCGTGGGCGCGGGCGGCGTCCTTGGCGGCGGGCGCGACCGCGTCCTCCAGGTCGACGATGACGACGTCGGCGCCCGAGGCGGCGGCCTTGGCGAAGCGCTCAGGGCGGTCGCCGGGCACGTACAGCCAGGTGACGGGGGCGTTCACGCGATCACCCCGGCCGCGCGCAGGGCCGCGACGGTCTCGGCCGGGTAGTCCAGCTCGCCGAGCACCTCGTCGGTGTCGTGGCCGAGCGGGCGGCCCGGCCAGCGGATCTCGCCGGGCGTCTCCGACAGGCGGAACAGCACGTTCTGCAGGGTGACCGTGCCGAGCTCCTCGTCCGGCAGCTCGACGAACGTGCCGAGCGCGGCGTACTGCGGGTCGGTCGCCAGGTCGGTGACGTCGTAGATGGGGGCGACGGCGGCCTGGGCCTCCTCGAAGCGGGCGATCACCTCGTCGGCGTCGCGGGCGGCGATCCAGGTGGCGACCGCCTCGTCCAGCTCGTCCACGTGCTGGACGCGGCCGTGACCGCTGGCGAACCACGGCTGCTCGACCAGGTCGGGCCGCCCGACCAGCGTGACGACCCGCTCGGCGATCGGCTGGGCGCTGGTGGAGATCGCCACCCAGCGGCCGTCGCGGGTGCGGTAGGTGTTGCGCGGGGCGTTGCTGCTGGACCGGTTGCCGGTGCGCCGCGGCACCACCCCGAGCGCCTTGTACGCGGTCATCTGCGGCCCGAGCAGGCCCAGGATCGGCTCGATGATGGCCAGGTCGATCACCTGGCCGCGGCCGGTCGCCGCGCGGGCGTGCAGCGCCACCATGATCGCGTACGACATGGCCAGACCGGCGATGCCGTCGGCCAGGGCCAGCGGCGGCAGGGTCGGGGGGCCGTCCGGCTCGCCGGTCATGGCTGCGAACCCGCTCATGGCCTCGGCCAGCGTGCCGAACCCCGGCCGCCCGGCCATCGGACCGATCTGCCCGAACCCGGTCATCCGGGCCACGATCAGCCGCGGGTTGGCCTTGAGCAGGTCCTCGGGCGCGAGGTTCCAGCGTTCCAGGGTGCCGGGACGGAAGTTCTCGATCAGCACGTCGGAGCGCTCGGCCAGGCGCCGCAGGATCTCCTGGCCCTCGGCGCGGGACAGGTCGACGGCGGCGGTGCGCTTGTTGCGGGACAACGACTTCCACCACAGGCCGACGCCGTCCACCGAGGCGCCGTGGCCGCGCGAGGGGTCGCCGCGGCGCGGGTGCTCGATCTTGATCACGTCGGCGCCGAAGTCGCCGAGCATCATCGCGGCGGAGGGACCGGCGAACAGCGTCGCCGCGTCGATGACCCGCAGGTCGGCGAGACTTGTCATAGTTTGTAAGTTATAAGAAATAAGTAATAGCCGCGACCGGCCGTGCGAGAGACTGGGGACATGACAGCCAGCGAGCCCACGCCGCCCATGAGCAAGGCCGACTACGTCTACAGCGTGCTGCTGGACGAGATCCGCGGCGGCCGCATCCCGGGCGGCACCGCCCTGCGCGCCGGGGCCGTCGCCCGGCGGCTCGGCGTCTCGGTCACCCCCGTGCGCGAGGCGCTGCGGCGGCTGGAGAAGGACCGGCTGATCAGCTACGAGGCCCACCACGGCGCGACCGTCATCGACCTCGGCGACGACGCCCTGGCCGAGTACTACGGGCTGCGCGCGGTCGTCGAGGGCCTGGGCGCGCGGCTGGCCGCCGCCCGGATCACCGCCGGCGACCTGGCCGGGCTGCGCGACCTGCACCGCGAGATGGCCGCCGACGCCGAGCAGGGCAGGCACGACCGGCTGGCCGAGCAGAGCAGCCGCTTCCACCTGCGCATCGTCGACATCGGCGGCCCGGCCTTCCTCGGCGCCCACGCCAGGTCGGTGCGCAACGGCGTCCCGGTGCCCGCCGAGGCGTCGCTGTGGCTCGACCCGGAGCAGGTCGGGCGGCAGCTCCAGGCGCACGAGCGGCTGCTGGCCGCCCTGGAGGCGGGCGACGCCGACGCCGCGGAACGCGTCATGATCGACCACATCCGGCAGGCGGGCGAGTACCGCAAGCACCACTGATGACAAACATCATCGTTCACCACCGGTTCATTGATTCAGCGTGACGGGTGTTGCACGATGAGTCACTCTGATGGTCTTGCCGCGACCCCGACGCCGAAGGAGCCGACACTGTGGCGGACGTGTGGACGCTCAATCCCGACTACCGCACCCCCCGGGTCCCCACAGACCAGGCCACCGAACCCGGCCCCTGGCGCCACCCCGACGGCCAGGTGATGAACGGCGCCTACGAACGCAGGCGTCCCAGGCGGCGCACCGAGGTCGTCACCGTCTGGTACGGCTACGCGCTGAGCCGCTGCCTGGGCCCGCGCATGCCGCGTTTCAGCAGCCCGCTGGTCTCGGCCTGGAACCCGGTGCTGGCCCAGGGCCTGAGCTGCGACCCGGGGTCGCCGACGCCGTACCGCGACGAGCACTGGTGCGACCGCTGGATCGCCGAGGCCCTGCTGTACGGGCGCAAGCCGTACGGCACCTTCACCCTGCCCGCCGAGGAGGCGCTGCGCTGGTTCGCCAGGAGCGGCGGCACCGGCCTGGTCTACCGGGCGCGCGCCGAAGGCGCGGCCGTCCGGGTCGTGGCCGGCACCACCGAGCCCTACGAGCGGCTCTTCGACCTCGACTCCCTGATCGCCGACTACCACGAGGCCCTGCCCCCCGCGCGGGCCGCGGCCGAGGTGGCGGCGCTGGAAGCGCATCGCGGCCTGTCCCCCGCCCTGGCCTACGTGCTGGGCGAGGACGCCGAGGCGCGCTTCGCCGCCGCGCCGCGCTCGGTGCGCGGCCTCACCCTGGGCTACCCGCCGCGCGAGACGGCCGCCCGCGTCGCCGCCGATATGCTCGCCGGGTGAGCGGCGGAATCAAGGGCATCCTGTTCGACCTCGACGGCACTCTGCTCGACCATCGCGGCGCGGCCGACGCCGCGATCACCACGTGGGCGTCGGAGCTGGCCCCCGGCCATCCCCGCCTGCCCGAGGTCGCCGCGCTGTGGGCGGCGCTGGAGATCCCCCACCTGGCCGCCTGGCAGGCCGGCGAGTGCTCCTGGCAGGAGCAGCGCCGCCGCCGGGTGCGCGCCCTGTGCCGGGAGCTGTCCGTCGAGGCGCCCGCCGACCTGGAGGCCGCCTTCGCGAGCTACGCCGACCACTACCGGCGCGGCTGGGCCGCCTACCCCGACGTGGCCCCGGCGCTGGCCGAGCTGCGCGGCTACCCGCTGGGCGTGCTGACCAACGGGTCGCAGGGCGTGCAGGAGGCGAAGATCCGGGCGCTCGGCCTCGACGTGGGCCCGGTGCTGACCGGCGAGTGCCTGGGCGGGCACTTCAAGCCGTCCGCCGCCTGCTACGCCGCCGCCGCGCGGGCCCTCGGGCTGCCGCCCGGGCAGGTGCTGCTGGTGGGCGACGACCTCGACAACGACGTACGCGGCCCGGCGGCGGCCGGCATGCCCTCGGTGTGGATCGACCGGCTGGGAGTCGAGGCGGCGCCGGCCGGGTTCCCCCGCCTCACCTCGCTCGCCGGGCTGCCCGCACTGCTCGCCACACGCTATTTGTCTTGACATTCTGACCTCGGTTAGGCTGATCAGCATGACCCCGAACCTGGCCATCGACCTGGACCGATCCAGCCCCGTGCCGCTCTACTTCCAGGTGGCCGAGCAGATCGCCGAGGCGATCCGGCGCGGCGACCTGGCGCCCGGCTCCCGGCTGGACAACGAGATCCTGCTCGCCGACAAACTCGGCCTGTCCAGGCCGACGATCCGCCAGGCGATCCAATACCTCGTGGACAAGGGCCTGCTGGTGCGCAAGCGCGGCGTCGGCACCCAGGTGGTGCACGGCCAGGTCAAGCGCTCGGTCGAGCTGACCAGCCTCTACGACGACCTGCGCCGCTCGGGCCAGGAGCCGGCCACGCAGGTGCTCGCGCTGGAGCCGCGCCCGGTCGAGGAGGACAAGGCGGCCATCCTCGGCGTCCAGCCCGGCACCGAGATCCTCTACCTCGAACGCCTGCGCTTCGCCGCCGGCGAGCCGCTCGCCGTGCTGCACAACTGGCTGCCGCTGGGCCTGGCCCCGCTCTCGGCCGCCGACCTGGAGGGCCGCGGCCTGTACGAGCTGCTGCGCGGCGCGGGTGTGCGCATGCGGGTGGCCAACCAGCGCATCGGGGCCCGCGCCGCCGGCCAGGTCGAGGCCAAGCTGCTCGACGAGCGCCGCGGCGCGCCGCTGCTCACCATGATCAGGACGACGTACGACGACCAGGGCCGGGCCGTCGAGCACGGCTCACACGTCTATCGGGCCTCTCACTACTCCCTCGAGGTCACCCTCATCGAGCGCTGAGGCCGCGCGGCGCTTGAGGTAGAGCGTGGTGCCGATGCCGAACAGCACGGCCACCCCGAGCCCGACCCACGAGAAGCCCTTCAGCCACTTCTCGGCCACCATGCCGAGGTAGTAGATCACCGCGGTGGTGCCACCCGCCCACACGATGCCGCCCAGCACGTTCGCCACGGCGAACCGCCAGTACGGCATGCGCAGCGCCCCCGCCAGCGGCCCGGCCAGGATGCGCAGCAGCGCGATGAAGCGGCCGACGAACACGGCCCAGACGCCGTACCGGTGGAAGTAGTTCTCGGCCTTGGCGACGTGACGGGGGCCGAAATGGCGGGGGAAGCGGCGGCCCAGCCGTTCGAACAGCCGGCGGCCGCCCTTGCGCCCGATGGCGTAGCCGGCGGAGTCGCCCACGATCGCCCCCGCACTCGCGCAGACGCCGACGGCGACCGGGCTGACCACGCCCTTGGCGGACAGAATGGCGGCGCTGACCAGCACGATCTCGCCGGGCAGCGGGATGCCGAGGCTTTCCAGGCCGATCACGAGCGCGACCATCGCGCACAACCAGGCGGCGGGGATCGCTTGCAGCCATTCGTCGATATGCACGCGGCCACCCTAACCCCGCTCCCCGCCTCCTCCATCCCTCCGCCACCCGAACCTCACGCCCGCGCCGCAGCCCGAGCCGCACGCCCGGACCGCACGCCCGGACCGCTTTGCCGGGCCGCGCTTCCCGGGGCCGGCGTGCGGAGGCGGCGGGGGCTCAGCCGAGCAGGCCGCCGAGGCGGCCCTCCAGGACGAGCAGCAGTTCGGCCAGCAGGTCGGCGAGCTGGCGTTCGCGGTCGCGGGGAAGCCCTTCCAGCAGCTCGGTCTCGTAGTCGAGCTGCTCGGGCAGCAGGCGCAGGATCAGCTCCCTGCCGCGGCCGGTCAGCGAGAGGTGGGCGACGCGCCGGTCCCGCTCGTCCACCCGCCGGGCGACCAGGCCGATCTCCTCCAGCCGCCGGACCCGCTTGGTCACCGCGGCTCCCGAGGCGAACGTCTCGCGGGCGAGCCTGCCCGGCGTCAGCTCGCCGCCGACCCTGAGCAGGGCGCACAGCAGGTCGTACTCGGGACGGCTGACCCCGGCACGCCCGAGCGGGGCGTCGGCGGCCTGCTGCAGGAGCGCGGCGCAGCGGTTGAGCCTGCCGATGACGGCGATCGGGTCGAGGTCGGCGTCGGGAAGGACCTGCCGCCACTGCCGCAACGCCTTCGCGACGGCGTCCTCCACGTGCTCGTTCCTCTCATCGTGCCGATCTTCCGGTGGCTCCGATCGTACGCGCCGGCGGCGCCGCCCCGGCCCCGGGCGGGGCGATCAGGCGTACAGGGTGGCGAGTCTGCGGTGGCCGGCGCGCTCGGCGGCGGCGATGCGCTCGTGGGGCAGCGCCGCGGGCCACCACTCGCCCGCGGCGACGTCGGCCGCTTCGCGGACCTCCACCAGCGCCGCGCGGAGCCGGTCACGCTCCCCCGGTTCCGGCGTCCCGGCCAGCATCCGTTCCAGACGTACGAGCCCCGCCCGTACGCGCCGGGCCGCCCGCCGGTCCGGCACCAGCACGCAGGCCAGCAGCCCCGCCGCGGCGCCGAGACACGTGTCCAGCCAGCGATCGGCCACGAGCTCGGCCACCGGCCGCGTCCCGGCGAACTCCCCCATGAGGATGGCCATCGGCGTGACGAAGACGCTTCCCAGCCAGTAGTTGCGCGTGATGGCCGCCTCCGTCGCGAACTGCAACGCCAGGACGGCCACGACGAGCGCCGCCGCGCCCAGCCGGGTCACGGGGGCGACCAGGGTGAACAGCCCGACGCCCAGCAGGTTGCCGACGACGCGCTGGATCGCGCGGCTCCAGGACAGGGTGGTGTTGGCCGCGAACACGGCCGCCGCCGTCACCACCGCCCAGTACGGCCTGCCCACCCCCAGCGCCATCGACCCCCACCCGGCCACCGCGGCCCCGGCGAACACCGTCCCGACGACCCGCCACCGCCTCGCCACCTCCGCCACCACCCGCGCGACGCCGGAACCTTCCGCCGACTCCCCCGCGACGCCCGCCAGTTCGGCCCGCTCGCCCGCGGCGGGCACGACCTCGCGCGGGGACGGCAGCGGACGACCTTTACGCAGATCCCGCGCCCATCCGCCAAGCTCTCCCGCGACGACCCGCCGCACGCCCCCCGAAGCGCCCGGACCGGTCTGCCCGGCCATCCCGGCGATCCCGGCCATCCCGGCGGCGGCCGACTCGGCGCGGACCAGCAGCCGGGCCAGCGCGTCGCGGCGCCGGGCGGGGACGCCGGAGCGCAGCAGCGTCTGCCAGGCGGCGTTGACCGCCGCCGCAGCGGCATGGCGCGCCCGGTGGTCCGCGGCAGCCTCGCGCCCCTCGCGCCCCTCGCGCCCCTCGCGGAGGGCGCAGGGGCCGGGGGCCGTGCGCAGGAGGTGGGCGGTGGATTCGAGGGCGCGGGCGACGGCGACACGTTCGGGGCCGTCGGGGCGGAGGAGGCCCGGGGCCATGCCGACCGTCCAGGCGAGGAGCCCGCCGAGCAGCCCGAGGCCGACGTGGGCGGGCACGTCGCCCAGTTCCTGCGGTACGAACACCGCGCCGGCCGCGACGAACGTGAGCACGACGTTCCCCGGCGGCCCGATCCGGGTGGCGTCGCAGACCGCCTTGTGCAGCCCGGCCAGCAGGGCGGCCACCGCCACCCGGACGGCGACCGAGCCGGTGAGGGCCGAGGCGGCCAGCGCGACCGCCGTGCCGGCCGTCATGCCCAGCACCACCCAGGCCAGCGCCCTGGCACGGGCCGCGTACGGCAAGCCGTGACCGTACAGGGCGCACATCGAGCCGGCGGCGGCGTAGGGCACGAGGTCGAGCCGTCCGGCCCACAGGAGGGCCAGCAGCGGGACGGCGAGGGCGACGACGGCGCTCAGGGCGGGTTTGTGCCAGATGTCGCCGACGGGCCCCAGACGCAGCGCCGCACACACGGGCAGCCGCGCACGCCACCCCGCCGACGCCACAGGGGATGGCGGGAGGCGGGACGACCGGGATCGGGCTCGGGGTCTGCGGGCGCTGGTCATCCCCAAAAGGTTACCAGGTGTTTTACCCGTGAAATAAACCAGGTCGGCGACGGGATCTTGCAACCGGCGATCAAGCGGCGGTCAAGCCGTCCCGGCTAGAAACTCCTTCGAGAACAGACGGGACGAGCCGCCCGGACGCCGGGCGGAGGACAGAACTGGGGAAGCACAGTGACCACGGGAATCTTGCTGGCTGTGGCGATCACCGCCGGGACGACGCTGATCACGGCCGCGGTCGGCGTGCCGTTCCTGATCATGGCGAGGAACGGCCGGCGGCTCCTGGCGACCGGGATTCCCGCGCAGGCCGTGGTGGAGTCGATGGCCGACACCCACATGTCCGTCAACGACCAGCCCGTCGTCAGCTTCGGGCTGGTGGTGCAGCCGCACGAGGGCCCCGCCTACCGGGTCGCCCACCGCCAGACGCTGCCGCGCATCCCCATGGGCCTGGTGGTCCCGGGCGCGGTGCTGCCCGTGAAGGTGGACCCGGCCCGCCCGGACCGGGTGCGCATCGACTGGGCGGCCTGGCGCCCCTCCCCCGCCGACGCCCCCTGGCGCCCGGCCGCCCACTGACCGCCGGGGCACGGCGAGCGCTCGGCTAGCCGTGCCGCCCCACCCGTTCGACCTCGAAGACCAGCGCCGAGGCCGGGCGCAGCGCGGGCCCCGGCAACCCGAGCTCGGCCAGCGCCGCCCCCGGCAGCCGCGCCGGCGCGAACACCCACTGCGGCAACCCCGCGCCCTCCGGCAGCGGCCCCGCGGCGCGCACCTCGTACAGCGCGGCCGGGTCGAGCCCCGGCAGCCGCAACGGATCGGGGCTGACGGTGACGCGGCTGGTGAGCTGGACGCAGGCGAACACGGCCCGTTCGGGCAGCACGACCCCGTGCAGCAGCGTCGAGGGGTCGGGATGGTCGGCCCGCACGACCCGGCCCGCGTGCAGCACCGGCCGCAGCCGCTTGTGCAGCGCGATCCAGACGCCCAGCTCCGCCAGCTCCTGCGGGCTCGCCGAGGTCAGGTCCCACTCCACGCCCATGTGGCCGAACATCGCGGTCGCCGCCCGGAAGGCGAGCGGCAGCGCGCGGCCGGTGATGTGGTCGCGGGGCGCGCCGACGTGGCAGCCCATGCGGTCCGGCGGCACCAGCAGCCCGGTCCAGCGCTGGATGGCCTGCCGGTCGAGGGCGTCGTTGCTGTCGGAGGCCCACACGCGGTCGGTGCGGGCCAGGACGCCGTAGTCGATGCGCGCGCCGCCCGACGAGCACGACTCGATCTCCAGCCGGGGGTGGCGGCGGCGCAGCTCGTCGATCAGCCGGTAGACCGCGGCCGTCTGCGCGTGCACGCCGGGCGTCCCGTCGTGGACGGGCTCGGCCAGGTCTCGGTTGTGGTCCCACTTGATGTAGTCCAGCGCGTACTCGCGGGTCAGCGTGTCCAGGCGGTCGAGGAGGTAGTCGTAGACCTCGGGCCGGGCCAGGTCGAGCACCTGCTGGTTGCGCCAGAGCGCGGGCGGACGGGCGGCGCGGGCGAGGATCCAGTCGGGGTGGGCGCGGGCCAGGTCGGAGTCGGGGTTGACCATCTCGGGCTCGAACCACAGGCCGAACTGCAGGCCCAGCCCGCGTACGTGCTCGGCCAGCGGGTGCAGGCCGCCGGGCCACACGTCCTCGTCGACGTACCAGTCGCCGAGCCCGGCGCGGTCGTGGCGGCGATGACGGAACCAGCCGTCGTCGAGCACGAACCGTTCGACGCCGGCGGCGGCCGCCTTGTCGGCCAGCTCGCGCAGCCGGTCGAGGCCGTGGTCGAAGTAGGTGGCCTCCCAGTTGTTCAGGGTGACCGGGCGCACCGGGAGGGGACGGGCGGCCCGCAGATGGTCGTGCAGGCGGCCGGCGGCCTCGTCCAGGCCGCTGCCGGACCAGGTGAAGTAGACCCACGGGGTGCTGTAGGCGCCGTCCTGGGCGAGGGTGATCTCGCCGGGTTCGAGCAGTTCGCCGGCAGCCAGCACGGCCTGGCCCTCGACGAGCCGTTCGGCGTAGTGGACGTGGCCGCCGCTCCAGCCGGCGTGCACGGCCCACACCTCGCCGGACCGGAAACCGAATCCGGGCGTGCCGGCGACGAGCAGGCCGGTCGCGTCGTGCCCGGTACGGCCGCGCCGGCTCTCCCGCGACCACACCCCCTGCCCGAACTCCCTGCGCTGCGGCACCTTCTCCAGCGCCCACCGTCCGGTGAAGTCCAGCAGCTCCCCGGCCCTGGCGGGCAGCGGCAGCGCACACGTCAACCCCTGCAGCCGGTACGGCGAGGCGGCGGTGTTGGTCACCGTGTGCCGCATCATGACGACGCCGGAGGCGTCCATCACCAGCTCGCTGAGCAGCCGCAACCCCGCCTCGGCGTCCACGGCGGCGACGGTCACGCGGCCGCCCGCGCCCGGCTCGGCCGCCGTCTCGACGCTCTCGGCGCTCCAGCGCACCGGCCAGTGCTCACCGGCCCGGTCACCGGACAGGCCCGGCCGGCCGAACCAGGACTCGTCCTGGCCGGGCAGCAGCGCCAGCGCGGGGGTCAGCGAGAGCAGTGCGGGCGCCAGGTCGGCGCCGGTGACCGCGCCGAGGTCGGCGCCGTAGTGCCGCACCCGCGGCAGCCCGGCGCCGGAGTCGTCGAGCACCAGGGCCGAGCCGGCGGCGGAAAGGATGACGGGGGGCACGTCACGCTCCTCGAAGTCGGTGGATCACGTGGAACGAGACGTTACCGGGCAGTACACCCCCGCCCGCAACGCCCGCAAGACCCGTGGGGCCGGTCGCGGCGGGCTCCTCGCACGGAGGGGGCCTGCTCCGCGAGCCCGGACAGGAGGGCATGTACACTCCTCTTCGGAAACAGACCGTAGCGCTGCGTGACGATCGTCGCATCCGGCGCCTTCGGCCAGGGGCGGGTCCCCGTAGTCAGCACCACTTTCCTCCGCCCGGACCAACAGCGGGGAGCCGACATGGATTCTCTTCACCTGACCACCAGCCGCCACGACACGACCGTGACCGTCTCCCTGAGCGGCGAGCTCGACATCGCCACCACCGAGGCCGTCCGCGGCCACCTGCTCGGCGTGCTGGAGGAGGCCGGGCGCGCGCGGCGGCCGGACATGTCGGTGGTGATCGAGGTGGGCGGCCTGTCCTTCATCGACGCGGCCGGGCTCGGCATCCTGGTCTCGCTGCACAACCAGGCCGCCCGCGGGCACACCAGCCTGCGGCTGGCCAACGTCCCGCCCAACATGAAGCGGCTGCTGCGCATCACCGGCCTCGACGCCCATTTGACGCCCCAGTCGTGACGTTACGCCCGCCTTGAGTAGGTTGTGGGCGTGTCGATGATTCAGGTTCCTGGCCCGATCCCCGCCAGGCTGGAGGACGGGTTCGACCGCGTCCTGCGCGAGCAGCGGCTGCCCGCCGGCTTCCCCCAGGACGTGCTCGACGAGGCCGACTGGGTGGCGCAGGTGCCCAGGCTTGACGCCAAAGACCTGACCGACGTGCCGTTCGTGACCGTCGACCCGCCGGGCTCGATGGACCTCGACCAGGCCCTGCACCTGGAACGGCTGCGCGACGGCTACCGCGTCTGGTACGCCATCGCCGACGTCGGGGCCTTCGTCCGGCCGGGCGGGCAGATCGACGCCGAGGCCCGTACCAGGGGTGAGACGGTGTACCTGCCGGTGGGCAGGGTGCCGCTGCATCCCAAGGTGCTCTCGGAGGGCGCGGCGAGCCTGCTGCCGGGCGCGATCCGTCCGGCCGCGGTCTGGCGCGTCGACCTCGACGCCGAGGGCCGGATCGTCGGCGCCGACGTGCAGCGCGCCCGGGTGCGCAGCCGCGAGCGGCTCGACTACGCCTACGTGCAGGCGGCCGTGGACACCGGCACCGCCGACGGCACCCTGAGCCTGCTGGCCGAGATCGGCGCGCTGCGGCTGGGGCTGGAGCGGGCGCGCGGCGGCGTCACCCTGCCCACGCCCGAGCAGGAGGTCGTCCGGGACGCCGACGGCGGCTACCGGCTGGAGTTCCGCGTGCCACTGCCCGCCGAGGCGTGGAACGCCCAGATCTCGCTGCTGACCGGCATGGCCGCCGCCTCGATGATGCTGGACGCCGAGGTCGGCATCCTGCGCGTGCTGCCCGCGCCGCAGCCGGACGACCTGGCCAAGGTGCGCAGGGTCGCGCAGGCGCTCGGCGTGCCGTGGCCCGAGGGCGCCGGTTACGGGGAGGTCGTGCACGACCTCGACCCGAAGAATCCGCAGCAGGCGGCGTTCCTGCAGGAGTCGAAGGTGCTGCTGCGCGGCGCCGGGTACGCGGCCTTCGACGGCGCGCCGCCCAAGCTGGCCGAGCACGCGGCGGTGGCCGCGCCGTACGCGCACGTCACGGCGCCGCTGCGGCGCCTGGTGGACCGGTACGCGACCGAGGTGTGCCTGGCCGTCGCGGCGGGCGAGCCGGTGCCCTCCGAGATACGGGCCGCGCTGCCGCTGCTGCCCGACATCATGTCGGCGACCGGCCGCCGCGCCGGAGCGGTCGACCGGGCCTGCGTGGACCTGGTGGAGGCGTTCCTGCTGCGCGAGCGGATCGGCCAGTCGTTCGAGGCGATGGTGATCGACGTGGACGAGCGCCGCGGCGGCGGTCAGGTGCAGCTCGTCGAACCGGCCGTGATCGCCCGCTGCGACGGCGTCCTGCCGCTGGGCGAGCGGGTCACCGTCCGCCTGACGCAGGCCGACCCGGCCACCCGCGAGGTCCGCTTCACGCTGGCCTGAAGCCCGCCGCGACCCTGGCCTGAAGCCCGCCGCGAGGCCGCCCTTCGCGGGCACGGCGAGTCGCCGCGCCCCGGGCGACCGCGGGCACGGCGAGGGCCGCGCGCCGGACGTTCTCGCGCGCGGCCCCGGGGGCGGACCTGCCCTCACCGCTTGAGCGGCGACCATCCCGCGCCGACCCCCAGCAGGTGGAGGGCGACGCACAGCAGCCCGGCCGTGGTGAGCGTGCCCGCGGTGAGCACGTTGCCGACGGCGGTGCCGGCGATGTCGAAGATCAGGGCGAGCAGGAAGAACAGGGCGGCGATGAGAGCGAACACGGGTTACCTCCCGAGCTGACCGGACCCCGGCCTGATGGGCCTGAAGGGGATCCCTTTCCTACGTGTTGGGGATGTCCGCCGGATTCGGCGGAGAAACTGCCCCGAGGGTGACGATGTGTAGCCATATGACGACACCCCCTTGACCGGCCGGTCAGTCGACCCAGCCCGTCCCGCCACACGTCGTGGCCGTCAGCTACGCCCCGCCGCACCTCACGGCGGCGTCAGTGGGCGCCGGCGCGCATGCCGTCGCACATCACGGCGGCCGGCCGTCCGGCCGCGCCCCTGCCCCGCGCGTGGCGTTCGGCGGCCACCGCGCCGCGCAGCAGGTCGCGGACGTCGTCGGCGGACAGGTCGCGGCGCACGGCCCCGGCGCGCTGCGCGCGGGCCAGCAGCCGCCCGATCGCGTCGGCGAGGTCGGCCTCCAGCCCTGGGCCGGGCCGCGGCGCCGGCTCCGCGCCGCCGTCCAGCAGGTCGCACAGCGCCTGGTGGGCCGCGGCCTGCTCGGCGACCCGGCAGAACCAGCCGAAGAAGGCCCGCCCGGCGTCCTCGGCGGTGGCCAGCGCGCGGGCGTCGGCCACGAAACGTTCGGCCCGGCCCAGCAGCACGGCCTCCAGCAGCGCCTCCTCGGTGGGGAAGTGCCGGTGAACGGTGCCGACCCCGAACCCGGCGCGGCGGGCGATCTCGTCGAGGGAGATGGTCAGCCCGTCGGCGGTCAGCGCCTCCTGCGCGATCTGCAGGACCCGCTCGCGGTTGCGGCGGGCGTCGGCGCGTAACGGCCGGGCGGAGCTGTGGTCGCCCATGGGGAACCTGCCTTCGGCAAGCGGAGGGAGGGCTCCGATTCTACCGGGCGGTAGCCCGGCGTGGCGCGGCCGCCCGCCCTGGCCGGAGCCAGGTGGGGCGGCCGCAGGCGGACCTGTGGCACCCGCCGCTCAGGGCGGCGCCGCCAGCGGCGGCCGGAGGCCGAACGAGCCGACGCGCTTGAGCCTGATGCGCTCCTCGCGGGGCACCGGCTCCAGCTCCACGGTTCGCGCGCCCTCCGGCACGTGACGCAGGTCGTGGGTGATGAGGATGGTCGTGCGCCCGGCCATCAGCCGCCGCAGCGGCTTCATGACCTGGGCGACGGTGGCGTCGTCCAGCCCGGTCATCGGCTCGTCGAGCACCAGGACGGGCGCGTCGCGCAGGATGGCCCTGGCGATCCCGATCCGCTGCCGCTGGCCGCCGGACAGCAGCCGGCCCCGCTGCCCGACCGGGGTGTCGTACCCCTGGGGCAGCAGCTTGACGAAGTCGTGCACGCCCGCCGCCTCGGCCGCCCTGATCACCTCGCCGAGCGAGGCGTCCGGGCGGCCGTAGGCGATGTTGTCGCGTACGGACCCCGAGAACAGCAGCGTCTCCTGGTGCAGGATCGCCACGTTGGCACGCAGCGACTCCCGCGTCAGGCCCCTGATGTCGCGGCCGTCGAGCAGGATGCGGCCGCGTTCCGGGTCGTAGAAGCGCAGCAGCAGCTTGGCCAGCGTCGACTTGCCGCTCCCGCTGGGCCCGGTGCAGACGACGAGCTCGCCGGGCCCGGCGGTGAACGACACATCGCGCACGGCGGGCCGGGTGCGTCCCGGATAGGTGAAGCCGACGCCGTCGAACTCCACCCGTCCCTCGGCCCGGCCGGGCAGCGCCACCGCCCCCTCGGGGTCGGTGACGAGGGGCCGGACGCGCAGGACCTCGATCACCCGGTCCGATCCCGCCGCCGCCTCCGACACCGTCAGCGCGAGCTCCCCCAGGCTCTGCACGGCCGGGTAGAGCATCGCCAGGTAGGCGGCGAAGGCGAGCAGGCCGCCCAGGGTGAGCCGTCCGGAGACGATCTCCCAGGCGCCGAACCCGATGATGACGATCAGGCAGACCGTCTCGATGACCTGGACGACGGGCTGGTAGAGCCCCGACAGCCAGGCCTGGGACAGGTTGGCGCGCAGCCAGCGGCGGCCCTCGCCGTGCAGGCGCCCGGACTCGGCCGCCTGCCGGTTGTAGGCCTGGACGAGCGCCTGGTTGGCCAGGCCCTCCTCCAGCACGCTGTTCATGGCGCCGTTGCTGAGCCGCTCGCGCGCCGCCGCCGTCCTGAACCTGGCCGCGAACAGCTTCGAGACGACCAGGAACGCCGGGATCAGCGCCATCGTGACGAGGGCGAGGTCCCACCGGATGAGGAAGGCGGCGCCGGCGAAGAACACCACGCTGGCCGCGGTGGTGAACAGTTTGACCAGGCCGGAGCCGACCAGTTCCTCGATGGCCTGGATGTCGTCGGTCAGCCGGGCCATGAGGTCGCCGAGCCGCCGGTTCTCCGAGAAGTCCGGCGACAGGGTCTGGATGTGCGCGAACACGCGGTCGCGCAGGGCGAGCAGGAAACGTTCCGCGCCGTAGGCCGTGGCGTACGTCCCGACGAAGGACGTCAGCCCGGCGAGGGCGGCGAGGCCGAGCCAGGTGAAGGCGGGCGCCCAGAAGGCGTCCAGATCGCGTGTGGCGAGCACGTCGTCCGTGATGTGCCCGAACAGGCGGATCGCGGCGACCTCGCAGAGTGCTGCGAGGACGGCGAACACCACGCCACACGCGAAGAACCGGCGCAGACCTTTGGTGTCCGGCCAGAACTCGCGAAAGGTTCGACGGATGGAAACGGCGGGAGCGAGTTCACGGCCGGAGAGCGTAAGGGAGAGCCGGCGGCTGGGCCGCCGGCTCTCACGGGGTTGCTCTACCACCCCCAGCCCCACCACCTGCGGTAGTTGCAGCAGCGACGGCGGTACCACCGACGACGGCGGCAGCGCCAGGACTCCTGGAAGCCGGGCTGGGTCAGCTGGTTGTTAGCCATCTCTTCCTCCCCCGTATGGCTGTTCCATTCGACAAATGGGACGATACCCACGAATTCGCCGCAAATCACCCGAACTTCGGCCGTTAAAGGGAGAATTGACCGGCGAATCCCGGCCACAAAGGCAGTTCTGCCGGCCACTTAAATGCGCCGTAAATCGCCAAATGCGCTTATGGCGGTCACGAAACGCTCAAAGATGCTCCTCAGAACTGGTTCTCACCTCATCGGAAAACCCGAAGGGCGGGCGGATCCGGCCGGATCCGCCCGCCCTTCGCGCGCATTCCCGCGGCTCAGGCGAGCCCTCAAGGCGAGCCCTCAGGTGAGCGACGAGTACGCCACGACGCCGCGCCGCATGGCGTCCATCGCCTTGCCCGCGGTCTGCTTGATCTTGCTGCCCTCGGGGGCCGCGTTCCCGAGCTGGCCGAGCAGGTCCATCAGCTGCTTGATCCAGCGCACGAAGTCGCCGGCCGCCAGCTCGTTGCCGGCCACGCCCTCCAGCAGCACCGCGTCGAGGCTGTGGCCCTTGGCCCAGCGGAACGCCGCCCAGGCGAACCCCAGATCGGGCTCGCGGATGGTGGACAGCCCGTGGTCGGACTCGATGCCCTCCAGCTCGCCCCACAGCCGGATCATGGACGACAGCGCGTCCTGGGCCCGCCCGGCCGGGATCTTGGGACGGCGCGCGTCGTCGGACTGCCGCGACTCGAACACCAGCGCCGACACGCACGCGGCCAGCTCGGCCGGTTCGAGCTCCTCCCACAGGCCGCCGCGCAGGCACTCGGCGGTCAGCAGGTCGAGCTCGGTGTAGAGGCGGCCCAGGCGGCGGCCCTCGTCGGTGACGGCCTCGCCGTCGAGGTAGCCCAGCTGCTCCAGCACCGAGCAGATGCGGTCGAAGGTGCGGGAGATGACGTGGGAGCGGCCCTCGACGCGGCGGCGCAGCCCCTCGGTCTCGCGCTGCAGCTTGTAGTAGCGCTCGGCCCAGCGGGCGTGGTCCTCCCGCTCGTCGCAGCCGTGGCAGGGGTGCTGGCGGATGCGCCGGCGCAGCTCGATGACCTCGTCGTCGTCGATCGAGTGGTCGCGCGCCCTGGCCGGCTTGCCGAGGTCGCGGTCGCCGATCTTGGCCAGCAGGGTGGAGACGAGGTTGGCGCGTTCCTTCGGCGAGCGGCCGTTGAAGTTCTTCGGGATGCGCAGCTTCTCCAGCGGCTCGACCGGCACCGGGAAGTCGGCCGGGTCGAGCTTCTTGACCTGCTTGCCGATCGTCAGCACCAGCGGGCTCGGGCCGTGCCCGCGCGGGTTGCGCCCCGGGTCGAGCACGATCGCCAGGCCCGCCCGGCGCCCGCCCGGCACCCGGATCACGTCGCCGGGCTGCAGCGCCTCCAGCGAGCGCACCGCCGCCGCGCGCCGGGCCGCGCCGCGCTGCTTGGACAGCTCGGCCTCGCGGTCGGACAGACGCCGGCGCAGCGCGGCGTATTCGGGGAAGTCGCCCAGGTGGCACGTCATGGCCTCCTGGTAACCCTCCAGGGCCTCCTCGTGCTTGCGCAGCTGCTTGGCCAGGCCCACGACCGCCCGGTCGGCCTGGAACTGCGCGAAGGACTCCTCCAGCAGCGTGCGGGCGCGCTCGCGGCCGAACTGGCCCACCAGGTTGACGGCCATGTTGTAGGACGGCTGGAAGCTGGAGCGCAGCGGGTAGGTGCGGGTGCCGGCCAGCCCGGCCACCGACAGCGGGTCCATGCCCGGCTGCCACAGCACCACCGCGTGCCCCTCGACGTCGATGCCGCGCCGCCCGGCCCGCCCGGTGAGCTGGGTGTACTCGCCCGGGGTGAGGTCGGCGTGGGTCTCGCCGTTCCACTTGTCGAGCTTCTCGATCACCACGCTGCGCGCGGGCATGTTGATGCCGAGCGCCAGCGTCTCGGTGGCGAAGACGGCCTTGACCAGGCCGCGGGTGAACAGCTCCTCGACGACCTCCTTGAAGGCCGGCAGCATGCCCGCGTGGTGGGCGGCCAGGCCGCGCTCCAGGCAGTCGCGCCACTCCAGGTAGCCCAGCACGGCCAGGTCTTCGTCGGGCAGGTGGGCGGTGCGCTCGTCGACGAGCTGCCTGATCTCGTGGCGCTCGCGGTCGGTGGTCAGCCGGATGCCGGCGTAGAGGCACTGCTGCACGGCCGCCTGGCAGCCGGCCCGCGAGAAGATGAAGGTGATCGCCGGGAGCAGCCCCTCGGAGTCGAGCTTCTCGATCACCTGGACGCGGTCGGGCGGACGCGAGCGGTGGACCTTGCCGTAGCCGCCGCGCCCGCGCCGCCCGGCCATCAGCCGCTCGGCGTCGCGAGTGACCCGCATCAGCGCGGGGTTGATGCGCGGCGTCAGGTCGTCGGTCATGAACATGTCGTAGACGCGGTTGCCGACCATCATGTGCTGCCACAGCGGCACCGGCCGGTGCTCGTCGACGATGACCGTGGTGTCGCCGCGCACCTCGCCCAGCCACTCGCCGAACTCCTCGGCGTTGCTGACCGTGGCCGACAGCGCCACCAGGCGCACCGACTCCGGCAGGTGGATGATGACCTCTTCCCACACCGCGCCGCGGAAGCGGTCGGCGAGGTAGTGGACCTCGTCCATGACGGCGAAGCCCAGCCCGGCCAGCGTGGCCGAGCCGGCGTAGAGCATGTTGCGCAGCACCTCGGTGGTCATGACCACGATCGGGGCCTCGCCGTTGACGCTGTTGTCGCCCGTCAGCAGGCCGACCTTGGCCGTGCCGTAGCGCTTGACCAGGTCGTTGTACTTCTGGTTGGACAGCGCCTTGATGGGGGTGGTGTAGAAGCACTTGCGGCCCTGCTCCAGGGCCAGGTGCACGGCGAACTCGCCGACGACCGTCTTGCCCGACCCGGTGGGCGCGGCCACCAGGACGCCGTCGCCCGCCTCCAGGGCCCGGCAGGCGTCGAGCTGAAAGTCGTCGAGCTCGAAGTCGTAGAGACCGCGGAACGATCTCAGCGCCCCTCCGTCGTCTCCGTGCTTCTGACGGAAGGCCGCGTAGCGTTCCGCTGGCGTTGTCATACCCGTCAGCCTACCGAAATCGCCATTCCGGTCCGTCCTGGCGGACTCGGCCCGCGGCGAACAGCCCTCACGTCGCGGCTCAGGTGAGCACGCGGAGCGCGCCGGGCTGGATCTCGCAGCTGACCGGCACCGGCCCCACGCGCTCGCCGTCGGCGTAGGCCACCACGTCGGCCGCCTCCAGCGTGACCCGGCGGGCCCGCCGCACCGACACCGCCGGGTGCCCCACGTGGGTGCCCCGGTAGACGCCCGGGAAGACGCGCAGGAACTCTCCCTTGGACACCGCGCCGACCATCATCACGTCGAGCAGGCCGTCGTCGGGCGAGGCGTCGGGGCACACGCGCATGCCGGCCCCGTAGGAGCGGGTGTTGGCCACGGCGACCATCATGGCCTCCTGCTCGACCACCTCGCCGTCGTCGAGCGTGACCCGGAACGGGATGGGCCGGAAGGCGCGCAGCTCCTCGGCCACCGCCACCAGGTAGCGGCCCTTGCCCGGCGGCCAGGTGCGCCGGTTGGCGCGTTCGTTGACGCGCGAGTCGAAGCCGCAGCACAGCACCCCGGCGAACAGCTCCTCCGACTCCCCCGCCCGCACGCGGGCCGCGTCGACCGGCCGGGCCCGCATCCGCAGCACGGTCCTGGCCGCGGCCAGCGGGTCGCGCGCCAGCCCCAGGGCGGCGGCGAAGTCGTTGCCGGTGCCGGCCGGGATGATGCCCAGCGGCACGTCGGTGCCCGCCACGGCCTGGACGGCCAGGTGCACCAGCCCGTCGCCGCCGAAGGCGACCAGCGCGTCGGGGCGCTCGGCGACGGCGGTGCAGGCACGTTCGAGGGCGTCGGCGGCGTCGGCGCCGACGATCACCGACAGCTCGGCGCCGCCGGCCCGCAACCGGCGGGCGACGGGTTCGAGCAGTCGCAGGGTGCGCCCGCCGCGTGCGGCGGGGTTGACGAGCAGGGCGATTTGGGGGGCCACGCCCGGAACCTATCGCCTATCGGGCGCCGTCGGAATCCTCGGTGTCGGACGCGGCGTCGGACGCGATGTCGGACGGAGCGTCGGCCAGCGGCGAGGCCTCGTCGTCGGACAGGTGCGAGAAGTCCTCGCCCGCGGGCCTGCGGCGCTCCCGCACGTACATGAAGAGCTCGGCGAGGAAGTACAGGATGATCATCGGCGCGGCCAGCGCCATCATGGTGAGCGGGTCGCCACCGGGGGTGATGACCGCCCCGAACACGAACATCGCGAAGATCACCGTACGCCGGTGCTTCTTGACGGCCGCGTGGGACAGGACGCCGATGACGTTGAGGAAGACCAGCAGCAACGGCAGCTCGAACGACACGCCGAAGATCAACAACATGATCAGGACGTAGTCGAGGTACTCGTCGATCGAGATCGTCGCGACGGTGTCCTCGAGCGAGAAGCTCAGCAGGATGCCGAGGCTGGTGTCCATGATGACGTAGGCCAGGCCCGCGCCGAACACGAACAGCGGGACGGCCAGGCCGAGGAACGCGATGGAGTAGCGCTTCTCGTTGCGGTAGAGGGCCGGGGTGACGAAGGCCCAGATCTGGTAGAGCCAGACCGGTGAGGCCACCACGACGCCCACCATCGCCGAGACCTTCAGGGTGATGAAGAAGGACTGGAAGATGCCGTTGTAGACCAGGCTGCAGTGACCGTTGAGCTGGCGCGACTGCACCGTCTCGCAGTAGGGCGCGCGCAGCGCCTCCCACACCGGGTCGAACAACATCCAGCCGACGACGATGCCCACGACCACCGCGAGAACCGAGATGAGCAGCCTGTTGCGCAACTCGCGCAGGTGCTCCATGAGCGGCATCCGGCCCTCGGGGTCGGGGGCCGATCCGGACTCTCTCGACCGTTTGAGCAGCGCCATTCGCACGTCCAGGGGTGAAGGAGGAGGAAGGGGGGTCAGCCTTGCTTGTCGGCCTGGGCGGCGCTGGCGCGCAGGCGGGCGGCCTGCTCCTCGAGCTGGCGGGCCTGCTCCTCGGCCGAGAGCGCCGGGGCGGCGGCGGGGGCCGGGGCGGGAGCGGGGGTGATCGGCTGCGGTGCGGGCTGCTGGGCCGGAGCCGGAGCCTGCTGCGCCTGGACCGTGGTGTGGGGCGTGTCGTCGTCGTCATCGCGGAGCTTGGCGGTCTCCGACTTGAAGATGCGCAGCGACCTGCCGACGCCCCTGGCCACGTCGGGCAGCTTCTTGGCACCGAACAGCAGGACGAGCACGCCTGCGATGATCAGGAGCTCGGGAACTCCAAGGTTCGACATGAAACGTCCTTTATCAGCGAGTGCCGGTCTTCAGCCCCGATGGTACGCCCCCAGGGGCCGTGGTCTCATCCTTCCGGGGCGTCAATCTGACCTGCCCCCGCTCCAGATGCGCCTTCGCCGCGGCGACCTCCTTCGTCAGGGTGCGTGCCGCGGCGGCGGCCCTGGCGCCCGCGACGCCGAGCACGGCCAGCCCGGCCAGGACCAGCCCGGCGGCCAAGAAGATCCACGTCATGGGTGCTGAGCGTACAGGGCCAGGGCCCGCTCGGCCTCCTCGCGCACGGTCTCGGCCATCGCGGGCGGGAAGACGACCCGGCCGGTGTCGCCGAGCCGCAGCGCCAGCTTGACGATCCAGTCCTCGTCACGCGCCCGCAACGAGATCTTCAGCCGTCCTTCACCGAGCTCGGTGACCTCCTCGCACGGGTAGTACTCGGCCACCCACCGCCCGGCGGCGCTGACCTCCAGCTCCACCAGCTCGTCGGTCGGCGAGGGACGGAAGACGCCCCGGGTGACGTCGATGGGCTCGGCCTCGGCCGGCGGGTCGGCCGGCACGTCGAGCACGTCGACGCCGAGCACCCGGTCGAGCCGGAACAGCCGCATCGCCTCGGCCCGGTAGCACCAGCCCTCCAGGTAGGTGCGGCCGTCGGCGACCACGACCCGGGTCGGGTCGACCTCGCGCGGGGTGACCTCGTCGCGCCCCGGCACGTAGTAGCGCAGCGACAGCCGGCGCCGGGCGGTGAGCCCCTCGCGCACCCGCCCGAGCGCGTCGGGGGCGGCCTCGACGTCGAAGGCGACCTGGCTGCTGACGGTGGCCGCGCCCTCGCCCGCGGCGCGCTCCAGCTTGGCCACCACGCGCGGCAGCGCGTCGCCGGCGGCCACGTCGGCCAGCTCGGGCGTGGCGGCCAGCATGCGCAGCGCGACCAGCAGCGCGCTGGCCTCGTCGATGCCGAGCCGCAGCGGCCGGGCGATGGTGTCGGCGTTGTCGATGATGATCTCGCCGCCGTCCCAGGAGACGTCGATGAGGTCGCCGGGGGTGTGGCCGGGCAGGCCGCACATCCACACCAGCTGCAGGTCGTCGATGAGCTGCTTCTCGCTCAGCCCGAACACCTCGGCGACCTCGCCGACCTGGGCCCCCGGGTGGGACATCAGGTACGGCACCAGCGCCAGCAGCCTGGGCAGCCGGTCAGCCGAACCGCTCATGCCAGGGCTCCCTTCAGACGGCGGATGACGGCCTCGCGGGCGTCGGGCGGCCCGACCACCTCGACGTCGGCGCCGAGGCTGGCCATCCAGCCCGCGAGGCGTTCGGGGTCGGCGAAGGCCAGCTCGGCCTCGTCCCAGCCGTCGGCGCGCGGGTGCACGGCCCTGGCGAGCTGGCGCAGGCCCTCGCAGGTGCCCCGGCGCACCCGGATGACGGCGACGCGCTCGTCCACGGGCTCCTCGGGGAAGCCGACCATGGCCCGCAGGTCGACCCCGTGGGGCACCTCGACGGCGCCGGGACGGCCGAGGGCGGTGACCGGCCCGGCGATGCGGCTGAGGCGGAAGGCGCGCGGCGCGGCGCGGTCGCGGTCGAACCCGGCCAGGTACCAGCGCCCGCGCCGGCTGACCACGCCCCACGGCTCGACGGTGCGGGCGCGCACGGTCTCGCTGCCGGAGGCGCGGTAGTCGAAGCGCACCACGCGGCGGTCGCGCACGGCGTCCCACAGGGCGGGGAAGGCCGGGTCACGGGTGTCGACGCGCAGCTCCAGGGCGCCGCCGCCGATCGGGCCGCCGACCGGCTCGTCGGTGGCCACGCCGGCGGCGCGCAGCTTCAGCAGCGCCCCCGAGGCGGCCTCGGCCAGGCTGGCCCGCTGCCACACCTGCGCCGCCAGGCCCAGCACGGCGGCCTCGTCGGGCTCCAGGGTGATCTCCGGCAGCTCGTAGGACTGCGGGTCGATGCGGTAGCCCGGCTCGTCCTCCCACGGGTCGCGTACGACGTCGATGGGGATGCCGATCTCGCGCAGCTCGTTCTTGTCGCGTTCGAACATGCGCTGGAACGCCTCGTCGCCGTCGCGGTCGTAGCCGGGAACCGCCTGGCGGATCTGCTCGGCCGACAGCGGGCGACGGGTGGCGAGCAGGCAGATCACCAGATTCAGCAACCGCTCGGTCTTACGGCGCGACATCTGCCTCACTCCTCCTTCATCGACGCTACCCTGCCCCCGTGATCAGATGGCGCAAGGGCGAGGTTGTCCGGATCCGACGCGAGTGGCCGGGAGCGGTGGAGCTGGATGTCGCCGTCCCCGAAGGTGAGTGCCGGGCACTGGCCTACCCCCCGTTGGTGGGCCGCCCGGAACCCGGTGACGAGGTGCTGCTCAACACGACCGCACTCGCGATGGGTCTCGGTACGGGAGGTTACGCCATGGTGGTGGCCGTCCCGAACCGTTTGCCGCAAGATCCGGTGGGTCCCGGGCATCTGGTGAAGGCGCGCTACACGCCGCTGCAGGCCACGGTGCTGGGCGCCGACGAGCAGGATTCGCCGTTCCACGACGTCCTGAGCGAGGCCGACGACCTGGCCGGGATGCCGGTGATCGTGGCCGATCTGCACTCCGCGCTGGCCCCGATCCTGTCCGGCCTGTACGACGGCGCCCCCGGCCTGCGGGTGGCGTACGTGATGCAGGACGGCGGCGCGCTGCCCGCCTGGTTCTCGATGTCGGCGGCCCGGCTGCGCGAGACCGGCTGGCTGGCCGGCGTGGTGACGACGGGTCAGGCATTCGGCGGCGACGTCGAGACGGTCACCGTCCACACCGGGCTGCTGGCGGCCAGGCACGTGCTGCGGGCCGACGTGGCGATCGTCACGCAGGGCCCCGGCAACCTGGGCACGGGCACCCGCTGGGGCTTCTCGGGCGTGGCGGCGGGCGAGGCGGTCAACGCCGCCGGGGCGCTGGGCGGCCGTCCGGTGGCGGCGCTGCGGGTCAGCGAGGGCGACGCGCGCGAGCGGCACGTCGGCGTCTCCCACCACTCGCTGACCGCCTACGGCCGGGTCGCGCTGTCGCCGGCCGACGTGGCGGTGCCGCGGCTGCCCGGCGCGTTCGGCGAGCGGGTGCGCGAGCAGGCCGGGCCGCTGGCGGCCCGGCACCGGCTGGTGCCGGTGCCGGTGGACGGCCTGCACGAGGCGCTGCGCGCCGCGCCCGTGAAGTTGTCCACCATGGGCAGGGGCCTGGAGGAGGACCTGCCCTACTTCCTGACCTCGGCGGCGGCGGGCAGGCTGGCGGCCTCGCTGCTGTCGTAGGAGTCCTTGTAGGTGAACGCCTCGGGGCTCGGCCCCTCGGTCCTGAGGCGTTCCAGCCGCCGCATGCCCTCGGCCAGCGAGGGGATGTGCCCCTCGGGCACCCACCACATCACCATGTAGGGCTCGGCCACGCGGAGGAACCACTCCCTGCGCCGGCGCAGCACGCCCAGGTGCACGCTGCGGTAGGTGAAGTCCCACAGGGTCTGCAGCGACTCCCACACCGAGAAGTTGATCAGCAGGTGGTCGCCGTAGTCGTGCGTGACGGTGGCGGTGGGGTCGCTCTCGCTCTCCTTCATCCGCCACACGAAGCCGGGGGCCTCGTCGGCGACGGCGTTGACGGGTTCGAGCAGGGCGACGAACTCGGCGAGTTCGGGGGCGTCGATGGGCGCGCGCAGGTGCGCGACGTTGAGCTGGGCCAGATGCATGGGGCTCAGCACATCACTCTCGCGGCTTCTATGTCAATCTTCATTTGTTTTAGAAAGCGAGACGCAGCACTCCCCCGGCCGCGGATCCAGCCGCGCCCTGCCCGGGTCCTCCCCCATGCCCTCCAGCAGCCCCTGGCACAGCGCCAGGTTCATCGAGCACACCAGCAGCGGCTGCTCCTGGGACAGCAGGTGGAAGGGGCAGTTGCGCAGCCGCAGCGCGCCGCCCTCGTCGTAGGGCTCGTAGCCGCGCTCGCGCAGCACCCGGTCGACGGGCTCGCCGCCGCGTCCCCTGCCGATGCGCGCGCCCGCCCGGCGGGCCGCCTGCTCGGCCTGCTCCTCGGCGCCGAGCAGCTCCACCACGTCGGCCAGCACCGAGGCGGGCGTCGCGTAGTCGCGCGGGGGCAGGCTGACCGTGCGCTCGCCCTTGGCCCTGCGGTAGACCTTGGCCGGGCGGCCGCTGCCGGGGCCCTTCCTGTCCTGGGGGCGAAAGCCGCTCTCCAGCAGCCCGGCCTCGACGAGCTTGTCGAGGTGGTGGCCGGCCAGCGTCCTGGACACGCCGGCCGCCTCGGCCGCCTCGCCCCTGCCGACGTCGCCGCCGCCGGCCGTCACGGCCTCGTACAGGCTGCGGCGCACGGGGTCGTGCAGCAGGCCGAGCGCCTGCAGGTCGTCGTCACTGCTCACAGCCGGAGTCTACGGAGCCTCAGTAGGCGGCCAGGACGTCCACGACGAACACGAGGGTGTCGGAGCCCTTGATCCCGTACGCGGGATGGCCCGGCGCGCCGTAGCCGTAGGCGGGCGGGACGATCATCAGCACCCGGCTGCCGACCGGCACCCCGTCCAGCGCCTTGTCCCACGCCTTGATCACGGTGCCGTCGCCGATCCGGAACGCCTTCGGCAGGCCGGTCGACCAGGTGGCGTCGAAGACCTCGCGCCGGGCCCAGATCGCGCCCTCGTACTGGGTGACCAGGAGCCGGCCGGCCCGCACCGGGCTGCCGCTCCCCCGCCGCAGGACCTTGGCCGTGAAGGCGCGCGGCGGCGCGGCGTCCGGGATCGACACCTTCGGCCGCTCGCCGCCGGTCACGCGGACGCCGGCCAGCGACCCGCCGGCCGCCTCGACCGAGGCGCCCTTGCGGTGGGCGCCCAGGATGTCCACGACGTAGACCAGGTCGTCGGCCGGGCCGAGGCCACGCGGCGGGGCGCCGCCGAAGCCCTGGTCGGGCGGGACGGCCGCGAGCACCCTGCTGCCCACCGTACGGCCGCGCAGCGCCCTGCCGAGCCCCGGCAGCAGCGAGCCCACCGGGAAGGCCGCCGGGGCGCCCCTGTTGAAGCTGGAGTCGACCAGGCGGTTGTCACGGCCGTCCCAGACGTGCGCGGTGTACTGGACGACCGCGACGTCGTCGTCGCTCAGCCGGTCGCCGCCGCCCGTGGTCAGCTCGGCGACCTGGAGATCGGCGGCGGGCCGGCCGGCGGGGAAGACGATCGTGGGCCGGGCGCCGAACGCGCCGCCCACCTTCAGGTCGAGTTTCCGCTCCGCCTCGGGTGCGGGGCCGCCGGCCGTCGGGCCCGTGCAGGCGGCGGCCAGCAGAAGCAGCAGCGCCAGCGACGGCACGATCGTACGGCGGCGCATCTGCCCTCCCACGACGAAGTGGCCCGGCGGCGAGAGGCCACCGGGCCACGAGATGCTACCGCCTCGTCGGACGGCCCGTCAGGAGATCACCCGGTCAGGAGGCCGCCAGCACGTCGACCACGAACACCAGCGTGCTCTTGGCGGGGATCTTGTCCTGGGCCTGGTCGCCGTAGCCGAGGTCGGGCGGGATGCTCATCACGACCCGGCTGCCGACCGGCACCCCGGCCAGGCCCTTCTGCCAGCCCTGGATCACGTTCGCAAGCGGGAACTCGGCCGGCTCGCCGCGCTCCCAGCTGGAGTCGAACTGGCTGTCGGTGCCCCAGACCTTGCCCGTGTAGTGGACCGTCAGCGTCTGGGTGGGCTGCACCTTGGCGCCGGTGCCCTCGATGAGGGTCTTGACCACCAGCTCCTTGGACGGCTTCTCGTCGGTCTTGGTGGTCAGCGTCGGGGCCTTCTCGCCACCCGGGTTGTCCACCTTGACGCCCTTGAGGGTCTGGCCGGTCTCCTTGCCCGTGGCCGCCTTCAGCGCGGGCGGCCGGGCGCCGACCACGTCGAGCACGAACACCTTCGTCGGCTCGGCGCCGGCCGTGGCCTGGCCCGCCGGAGCCGAGTCGTTGGCCAGCACGGCCAGCAGCCGGCCGCCGTGCTTGACCTTCGTGAAGCCGTCGCGCAACACCTGCGGCAGCTGCTCGTTGACGGGGACCGTCTCGGGCTGCTTGGTGTCGTAGGAGGAGCCCTGGATCGCGTTGCCCTTGCCGTCCCAGTTGTAGACGGTCAGGTTGACGATCAGCTTGTCGCCGGTCTTGACCTCGGGGCCGGTGCCCGGCTGGATCACCTGGTAGGAGGACTTCGTCGCCGGCGAGCCGGCGGGGAAGGTCACCGTGGGCTTGACGCCCACGTTCCCGGTGACGGTGAGCCCGGCCGAGCCGGTGCTGGTGGCGGCGCCTCCGTTCGCCCCGGCGTCGGTGTCGCCGCACGCTGCGGCGAAGAAGATCAAAGGCACGGCTGCCAGTACGGCCAGAGCGCGGCGCATGGATTTCCCTCGGAAAAGACGTCAGATTCGCGTCACCCTACCCGACATCGAGGTAGGGCCGAGGTAAACACCACGCCCCGGCCGTTGCCTCACATGCCGGCGATGAGCTTGTCGACGCGCTCGTCCACGCTGCGGAAGGGGTCCTTGCACAGCACCGTGCGCTGGGCCTGGTCGTTCAGCTTCAGGTGAACCCAGTCGACGGTGAAGTCGCGCCGCTTCTCCTGCGCCTTGCGGATGAACTCGCCGCGCAGGCGCGCCCTGGTGGTCTGCGGCGGCACCGACTTGGCCTCGAAGATCTTCAGGTCGGAGGCCACCCGCTCGACCGAGCCGCGCTTCTGCAGCAGGTAGAACAGGCCGCGCTTGCGGTGGACGTCGTGGTAGGCCAGGTCGAGCTGGGCCACCCTGGGCGAGGACAGCGGCAGGTCGTACTTCTTGCGGTAGCGCTCGATCAGCTGGTATTTGGTCACCCAGTCGATCTCGCGCGAGACCAGGTCGAGGTCGCCGGTCTCGACCGCGCGCAGCGTGCGCTCCCACAGCTCCAGCACCCGGCGGGTGATGGCGTCGCCGCCGCGCCGGTCGACGAAGTCCTGGGCCTTGGTCAGGTACTCCTGCTGGATCTCCAGGCTGGAGGCCTCCCGGCCGTTGGCCAGGCGCACCCGGCGGCGGCCGGTCATGTCGTGGGAGACCTCGCGGATGGCCCTGATCGGGTTCTCCAGGGACAGGTCGCGCATCACCGTGCCGGCCTCGATCATGCGCAGCACCAGGTCGGTCGCGCCGACCTTGAGCAGCATCGTGGTCTCGCTCATGTTCGAGTCGCCGACGATCACGTGCAGGCGGCGGAAGCGCTCGGCGTCGGCGTGCGGCTCGTCGCGGGTGTTGATGATCGGCCGGGACCGGGTGGTGGCGCTGGAGACGCCCTCCCAGATGTGCTCGGCCCGCTGCGAGACGCAGTAGACGGCGCCGCGCGGCGTCTGGAGCACCTTGCCCGCCCCGCACACGATCTGCCGGGTCACCAGGAACGGGATCAGCACGTCGGCCAGGCGGCCGAACTCGCCGTGCCGGCCCACCAGGTAGTTCTCGTGGCAGCCGTAGGAGTTGCCGGCCGAGTCGGTGTTGTTCTTGAACAGGTAGATGTCACCCGCGATGCCCTCTTCGCGCAGGCGTTTCTCGGCGTCGACGAGAAGGCCCTCAAGGATGCGCTCGCCCGCCTTGTCGTGGGTGACGAGTTCGATGACGTTGTCACACTCGGGTGTTGCGTACTCAGGATGGCTGCCCACGTCGAGGTAGAGACGTGCGCCGTTGCGGAGGAAGACGTTGCTCGATCGGCCCCAGGACACGACCCGCCGGAACAGGTAGCGCGCGACCTCGTCGGGGGACAGCCTGCGCTGTCCCCTGAACGTGCAGGTCACGCCGTACTCGTTCTCCAGCCCGAAGATGCGACGATCCATCACCTCACACTATGCCCACGGATCGGCGATCGGGAGAGATCTTCACAGGTGTTTTCCGGCGGACGTCCCATTTGCCAGATTTGCTGGGTGGGTTTTACCAGGTCCGCGCCCGCCCCCGCGAAGCGCGGAGCCGGGATCACGGGGTGTAGATCTCCTGCACCTTGACGATCTTGCCCTTGTGCACCGTGATGAGCGACGGCTGCCGCTGCTTGTCGTGCCGCTTGACCAGGACCGACGTGGGGCAGCGCTTGGCGCCCAGGCCGGTGTTGCGGTCGACGGTCATGGCCGCCATCGTCGGCTTGCAGCCGTAGGCCGACAGGAAGACGACGTCCTTGGCGATCGGGGAGGCGTAGGCCGTCACGTCGCCCTCGGGCGGGCCGACGAAGTAGCCCTCGGTGGTCTTGGACCGCTTCCACTTGATGGGCTCGTACTCGGCGACGCCGTCGCGCACGTCGGTGATCCAGCCGCGCAGGATGCCGCTGTGGCGGGAGGAGATGCCCTTGGTGAAGTCGTGGCCGGGGTCGGCCTGGAAGCTCGTGCCGAAGATCGCGGGCTTCTTGTACGCCGGGTAGGCCGTGGCCGTCTTACCGGCCGTGGTGGCGCCCGCGGTGGCCGCGGTGGCCGCGTGGGCGGCGACGCCGGAGGCCAGCAGCGCGGCGGCGGCGGTGCCGCCGGCGAGGAGGGTGCGCATCGTTGTGTTCACGCTTGCTGAGATCCCACCTCGCGCCCCGCGGTTCACCGCCGCGCCAGTGATACAGGTCACACAGCACGGGCCCCTGTGGCGCGCGGTGAGCTCATGCGACAGGGCGGGGGCCGCCATGGCGGCCCCCGCCCTGTCCCGGCGGTCTCGGAAGGCTCAGAGCGGCCCGGAGCCGTCGTCGACGTCGCCCTCGGGGCCCGTGGGCGGACCGGTCGGCGGCGCGGTGGGCGGGGTCTCCGGCGTCTCGGACGACTCCGCCGCGGGCCCGGTCGCCGGGGCCTCGGGCGGCGTGGCGGATGTGGCGGACGGCGTGCTGGACGGCGTGGCGGACGTCGTCGTCTGGGCGAGCAGGCGCTCCAGACGTGCGCCCGTCAGCCGCAGGAACTTGCGGTGCTCGCGGTTGCGGTCGAGCACCGCGACCTCCAGCTGGGCGACCGGCGGCCGCTCGCCGCCCGGCTCGGTGAGCGCCGTCAGCGCCACCCCGAGGGCGTCGGCCAGCGACATCGACTCGCGGTAGCGCTCCTTGAGCCGCCCGGCCACGGCGTCGGCCTGGCCGCCCATGGCCGCGAAGCCGTGCTCGTCGAACACCGAGCCGTCGAAGGTCAGCCGGTAGATGGCGTCGCCGTCGGGGTTGTCGCCGACCTCGGCGACGACGACCTCCACCTCCAGCGACTTGATCGACTCGGTGAAGATGCGGCCCAGGTTGGAGGCGTAGAGGTTGGCCAGCCCGCGGCCGGTCACGTCGGAGCGGTCGTAGGTGTAGCCGTTGATGTCGGCGTAGCGGATGCCGCCGAGGCGCAGCTCCTCGAACTCGTTGTAGCGGCCGACGGCGGCGAACCCGATGCGGTCGTAGATCTCGCTGATCTTGTGCAGCGCCCGCGACGGGTTGGGCGCCACGAACAGGATGCCGTCGACGTACTGCAACACGACGACCGACCGGCCCCGCGCGATGCCCTTGCGCGCGTAGTCGGCCTTGTCCCGCATGATCTGCTCAGGGGACGCATATCCAAAAGGCATGGACACGGGCAGTGGTCCTTTCTAGCGCAGCGGGGCGATGGGGCCGTCGGGCGAGATCATCCGGGCCTCCAGCATCTGTTCGACCTTGGCGGCCACCTGCTGGTCGGTCAGCCTGCGGAAGCCGTCGGCGTCGATCACCGACACGATCGGCCAGATCTTCCTGGACACGTCGGGCCCGCCGGTCGCCGAGTCGTCGTCGGCCGCGTCGTAGAGGGCCTGGATCACCGTCATCACCATGTCGTCGGCCGAGGCGCCGTCGCGGTAGAGCTTCTTCAGCGAGCCGCGGGCGAAGATCGAGCCGGAGCCGATGGCGTCGAACCGGTCGCGCTCGTAGGGGCCGCCCGCCACGTCGTAGCTGAAGATGCGGCCCTCGTCGCGGTCGGGGTCGTAGGCCGCGAACAGCGGCACCACCACCAGGCCCTGCATCGCCATGCCGAGGTTGCCGCGGATCATGGTGGCCAGGCGGTTGGCCTTGCCCGCCACCGACAGCGTGCGGCCCTCCATCTTCTCGTAGTGCTCCAGCTCCACGCGGTAGAGGCGGGCCATCTCGATGCCGGTGCTGGCCGTGCCCGCGATGCCCATGCACGAGTAGTCGTCGGCGCGGAACACCTTCTCGATGTCACGCTGCGAGATGATGTTCCCCGACGTGGCCCGCCGGTCGCCCGCCATCACCACGCCGCCGGCGAAGGTGGCGGCCACGATCGTGGTCGCGTGCGGGACCTGGTCGCCGATCGGAGTGGCCAGCGCCTGGTGACGCTGCGGCAGCAACTCGGGCGCGTACGAGCCGACGAACTCGGTGAACGAGGAGTTCCCTGAGTTTCGGAAAAGCTGGTCCACCAGGCCGACGGGCAGATCCCTGTTCGGTGCCACGCGACTCCCTCCCAACATCAGTGTCTCTAGGCCGACCCTACTCATGTTGCGCTGCTGTCTGCACTTCCCACGATCAGCTCACGGCGAACCGTTCATCAGATCGTTTCTTTACGCCCGCCACACCCCGTGCGATTGTCGGTATGTCTGCACGTCCTGAACAGGAGGCCGACTTGCGACTCCCCAGCCGGCCCGCGCTCGTCGCGGCAGCAGCCGTCCTGGCCCTCACCTCCTGCGGCTCCGGCGACCAGTCCGGGGGCAGCATCACCCTCACCATCACCGCCAACTCCATCGAGGGCGGCAAGAACTCCGAGTCCGCCACCTGGATCAAGAAGTGGGTCATCCCCGAGTTCGAGAAGACCCACCAGAACGTCAAGGTGCTCTTCCAGGGCAACGGCGTGGACGACGAGCAGTACAAGACCAAGATCGCTCTGGACCTCAAGTCCAGGACCGGGGCCGACGTCATCGACCTCGACGGCATCTGGGTCGGCGAGTTCGCCCAGGCCGGATACATCAAGCCGCTCACCGAGGTCGGCGGCGCCGGCGTCGAGCAGTGGGAGGGCTGGTCGCAGATCCCGCAGGCCGTCCAGGGCCTGGGCATCTTCGACGGCAAGAAGTACGGCCTGCCCCAGGGCACCGACGGCCGCGTGCTGTTCTACAACAAGGCGCTGTTCAGGAAGGCCGGGCTGCCCGAGACCTGGCAGCCGACCAGCTGGCAGCAGATCATCGACGCCGGCGTCAAGCTCAAGACGGCCGGGGTGCCGACGCCCGTCCAGATCGACGCCGGCACCGCCATGGGCGAGGCCACCACCATGCAGGGCGTGCTGCCCCTGCTGGCCGGCGCCGGGGCGGAGATCTACACCTCCGGCAAGTGGACCGGCGCCTCCCAGGCCGTCAAGGACGTCCTCGGCTTCTACCAGCAGATCTACGGCGGCAGCGGGCTCGGCGACCCCAAGCTCCAGCAGGAGGCCAAGGGCCGCGACAAGTCCTTCGCGCAGTTCGCCGCCGGCAAGATCGCCATCCTGGCCGAGAGCGACTACTTCTGGCGCTCGGTCATCGAGCCCAAGGCCGGGGTCGCCCCCATGCCCGACCGCGACCAGGTCGTGGGCTACGCCAAGATCCCGGCCAGGCAGCCCGGCGGCGGCATCCGCGGCCAGGACTTCGTCAGCATGTCCGGCGGGGCCGTCCGCGTGCTCAACCCCTTCTCCAAGAACCCCAAGGCGGCCTGGGAGCTGCTGGCCTTCATGCACTCGGCCGCCGCGACCAAGTCGCAGCTGGCCGGGCAGGCCCGTGTCAGCGCCCGCACCGACGTCAACGAAGAGGTGCTGAGCGCCGACCCCATGCTCAAGTTCGTCGCCGACGAGGTGCTGCCCATCACCGCCTACCGGCCGGGCCTGGCCGTCTACCCGCAGGTCTCCACCGCCCTGCAGGAGGCCACCGCGGCCGTCGTGGCCGGGAAGAGCGCCGACGAGGCGGCCGCGGCGTACCGGAGCAAGCTGGAGGGACTGGTCGGTGGCGCGGCCAACGTCGGCGGCTGACGCCGCGGGGCTGGGCCGGGGCAGGGCGGTCGCGTTCGTCCTGCCCGCCCTGGTCCTGATCGGCGTCTTCCTGCTCTTCCCGGCCCTGTGGACCATCTACCTCGGCCTGACCGACTACCGGCTGACCGGCCTGGCCGCCGCCGACCCCCGGGTCGTCGGCCTGGACAACTACACCGCCGCGCTCGCCGACCCGCGTTTCCTGTCCTCGTTGTGGCTCACCCTGCTGTACGTCGGCGGCTCGGCCGTCGTCGGGCAGGCCGGGCTGGGCTTCGCCCTGGCCTGGATCCTGCGCTCGCGCACCGGCCCGCTGCGCCGGGTCGTCGAGGGCGCGGTGCTGCTGTCGTGGATCCTGCCCAGCACCGTGGTCGGCATGTTGTGGTTCGCGCTGCTCGACCGCGACGACGGCACGCTCAACGCCCTGCTGCACACGCCCGGGTTCGCCTGGCTGCTGGACTACCCGCTGCTGTCGATCATCGTCTTCAACGTGTGGCGCGGCACCGCGTTCTCGATGATGCTCTACTCGGCAGCCCTGGAGAACGTGCCGCCCTCGCACCTGGAGACCGCCAGGCTGGCCGGCGCGAGCGTGCCGCAGCAGCTGCGCGACGTGGTGCTGCCGGCCATCAGACGGCACGTCCTGACGAACCTGCTGCTGATCAGCCTGTGGACGTTCAACGACTTCACGCCGTTCGTGCTGACCGGCGGCGGGCCCGAGGGCCGTTCGGAGATCCTGCCCGTGTACGTCTACCGCGTCGCGCTCCAGGACGGCCGGCTCGGCGTCGGCGCCGCCATCTCCTTCCTCATCCTGCTGATCAACCTCGTCTTCGCCCTGGCCTACCTGCGGTTGCTGCGCGGACGCCGCCGCACCCGGGAGGTCGCCGCCGCCGGAGGACCGCCCGCATGATCCGCCACACGCTCGGACGGCTGGCCGCCACCGTGTTCGTCGCCGTCGTCCTGGCCTTCTTCGCGCTGCCCATGCTCTGGCTGGCCAGCGCGCCCTTCGACGCCACGCCGACGATCACCACGTCGATCCCCGAGTTCACGTTGCGCAACTTCGCCGCCGTCCTGGACAACCCGTACGCGCTGGGCTCGATCCGCAACTCGCTGATCCAGGGGGGCGGGGCGGCGGTGCTGGTCGTCGTCCTGTCGGCGCTGGCCGCCTACGCCCTGTCGCGGGTCCGGCTGCCCGGCCGCGACGTGCTGCTCTACCTGCTCCTGCTGCTGTCGTCCGTGGTCACCGGCACCGCGGCGATGGTGCCGATCTTCGAGCTGGCCACCCGGCTCGGTCTCATCGACACCCATCTCGGCGTCGTCCTCGTGGTCTCGGCCGGTCTGCTGCCGGCCGCCATCTTCATCCTCAAGGACTTCATGGACGAGACGCCCACCTCCTACGAGGAGTCGGCCCGGGTCTTCGGCGCCTCGTCGCTGCAGATCCTGCGGCACATCGTGGTTCCGCTGGTCCGGCCGGGGCTGGCCACCATCGCCGTGTGGGCGCTGGCCAGCGTGTGGGGCGGGTTCCTGTTCCAGTTCATCCTGCTGCGCGACCCCGAGAAGGCGCCCGGCTCGATCATCCTCTACACGCTCTACACCGAGGGCGGCGCGCCCCGGCTCGACCTCATCTCCGCCTTCTCGCTGCTGTACTCCCTGCCGGTGGTGCTGATGTACCTGTTCGTCTCCCAGCGGTACGGTTTCCGCTTCCACGGAGGAATCAAGCGTTGATCTCCCTGCACGGCCTGACCAAGGTGTTCCCCGGGGGCGTACGCGCGCTCGACGGCCTCGCGCTCACCATCGAGGACGGCGAATTCTTCGCCCTGCTCGGCCCCTCCGGCTGCGGCAAGACCACCCTCCTGCGCAGCATCGCCGGCCTGGAGACCCCCACCTCCGGGACCGTCGCCATCAACGGCAAGGACGTGACCGCGCTGCCGCCGGGCGAGCGCGACGTCGCCATGGTCTTCCAGGACTACGCGATCTTCCCCCACATGGACGTCACCGCCAACATCGCCTACCCGCTGCGCATCAGGAAGGTGCCCCGCGCCCGGCGGGCGGAGAAGGCAGCCGAGGTCGCGGCCCGGCTCAGCCTCACCGAGCTGCTGCTGCGGCGTCCGTCCGAGCTGTCCGGCGGCCAGCAGCAGCGGGTGGCGCTGGCCCGCGCGATCGCCTGCCACCCGGCCGCGTTCCTGTTCGACGAGCCGCTGTCCAACCTCGACGCCCGCCTGCGCCTGGAGGCGCGCACCTTCCTCAAGCGGCTGCAGCGGGAGCTGGCCGTCACCACCGTGTTCGTCACGCACGACCAGGCCGAGGCGCTCGCGCTGGCCGACCGCATCGCCGTCATGTCCAGGGGCTCGATGATCCAGGTGGGCACGCCGGCGGAGATCTTCCACCGGCCGGCCACCACGTTCGTGGCCTCCTTCATCGGCTCCACCCCGATGAACCTGCTGCCCGCCGAGGTCACCGGCTCCGGGCTCAAGGTGGCCGGCGCCCTGCTCCCGCTGCCCGAGGGCCTGACGCCGGACGACGACGTCCCCGTGACGTACGGCGTACGCCCGGAGTACATGGACCTGTCCCCCGCCGAGCGCCCGGACGCCTTCCCCGGCGTCGTCTCCGTCCTGGAGAACATGGGCACCCACACCCTCATCACCCTGGAGTCCCCGGACGCGCTCATCCAGGCCGTCGTGCCGGAGGGCGAGGAGCCGCCGCTCGGCGCCGCCCGCTGGGCCGTGCCGCGCCGCGCCCTGGTCTACCGCGACGACCGGCTGCTGTGACCCCGGGGCGGCCCGCCTCGCATACTGGACCCATGGCCAGGGCCTGGATCCTGCACGTCGACCTCGACCAGTTCATCGCCGCCGTCGAGCTGCTGCGCCATCCCGAGCTGCGCGGCAGGCCCGTCGTCGTGGGCGGCTCCGGCGACCCCGCCCAGCCGCGCACGGTCGCCGCGACCGCCACCTACGAGGCCCGCGCGCACGGCGTGCGCTCCGGCATGCCGCTGCGCACGGCGCTGCGGCGCTGCCCGGACGCCGTCTTCCTGCCCAGCGACCCGCCCGCCTACGAGGCCGCCTCCGAGCGCGTCATGGCCGCCCTGCGCGAGCTGCCGGTGCTGGTGGAGGTCTGGGGCTGGGACGAGGCGTTCGTCGGCGCCACGACCGACGACCCCGAGGCGCTGGCGGCCGACCTGCGGCGGGTCGTGCTCGACCGCACCACGCTGAGCTGCTCGGTCGGCATCGGCGACAACAAGCACCAGGCCAAGCTGGCCTCGGCCTTCGCCAAACCGGCCGGCGTCTACCGCCTGACCGGCGAGAACTGGGCGGAGGTGATGAACGACCGGCCGACCGACGCGCTGTGGGGCATCGGCGCCCGGACGGCGAAGAAGCTCGCCGGGCTCGGCCTGCGCACGGTCGCCGACCTGGCCGCCGCCGACCCCGCCGAGCTGGCCCGCGCCTTCGGTCCGGTGAACGGCCCCTGGTACCGCTATCTGGCCCTCGGCAAGGGCGAGGCCGAGGTGGACACCGCTCCCTGGGTGGCCCGCGGTCACAGCCGCGAGATCACCTTCCCCCGCGACCTCACCGATCGTGAGGCCGTCGCCGGGCAGGTGGCCGATCTGGCCGGGCAGGTCGCCCGCGACGCCGTGGCGGCGGGGCGTCTCTGCGCGCGGGTGACGGTCAAGGTGCGTTTCACCCCGTTCCTGACCCGTACCCGGCAGTGCACGCTCCCGGAGCCCACGGCCGACGCCGGCGTGCTGACCGAGGCGGCGCTCGCCGCGCTGGGCCGCTTCGACCTGGACCGCCCGGTCCGGCTGCTCGGCGTGGCGGTCGACTACACGGCGCCCGACTGAACAGCACTGGGCTGGTCCGAGGAGTGAGCCCCGGCCGCATCGGCCGGGGCTCATCCTTCCCCATGGTCAGAGCGGTGAGGACAAGGCCCTACTGGCCCTACTCGCCACCCTTTTGCACATAGGAACGCACGAATTCCTCTGCGTTCTCTTCGAGCACTTCGTCGATTTCGTCCAGGATCGCATCCACATCGTCAGTGAGCTTCTCCTGTCGCTCCTGCACGTCCGGCGCCGCCGAGGCCTCGGTCTCCTCAACTTCGGCCTCACGCCGGCCGGTCTGCTTCTGCCCGCCGGTGTCCTTGGTTGCCATGTCCTACCTCCGCTTGGGGGACTGCCTCCAAGGCATATCTTCCCCGAACCGGACGACATTTCGCGTCGAACACCCTGCGATCTTGGCGGCTTGACTGGATAGCACTCCTATCCAATAATGGATCCACCTATACACAAGGAGATCCCGACATGTCACCTTCGTCGCTGCACACGGCAGGTGTGCTCCTCATCACAGTCCCCGGCGTCGCGTTCGGCGGCGTGACCCTGCTGCGGTTCCTCATGCGCAACGAGCCGGGCTATCTGGACAACCCCGTCCGCAGGGGCCTGTGGCGGGCCGGGCACGCGCACGCGGGCGTCCTGGTGCTGTTCAGCCTGGTCGCGATGGTGTACGTGGACCAGGCGAGCCTGTCCGAAGGCGTGAAGGCGCTGACGCGCACGCTCATCGTGGCCGCGCCCATCCTGATGCCGCTGGGCTTCTTCCTGTCGGTGCTGCGTCCGCGCGACACCAAGCCGAACCGGCTGATCTGGCTGACCGCCGTGGGCGGCGCGTCACTGGCCGCGGGCACGCTGACGCTCGGCATCGGCCTGCTGTGAGCCCCGGGACGGCCCGGGGCTCCGGCTACTCCCCGTTGCCGGTCAGCGCCGCGACCAGCTCGGCCGCGGTGCGGCAGCGGTCGAAGAGCTCGCCGACGTGCGCCTTGGTGCCGCGCAGCGGTTCCAGCGTGGGCACGCGCTGCAGGGACTCCCGGCCGGGGATGTCGAAGATCACCGAGTCCCAGGAGGCGGCGGCCACCGACTCGCTGTACTGGCTCAGGCAGCGCCCGCGGAAGTAGGCGCGGGTGTCGGTCGGCGGCAGCTCGATCGCGCGCTCGACCTCCTCCTCGCTGATCAGGCGCTGCATGCGCCCGCGCGCCACGAGCCGGTTGTACAGGCCGCGGTCGGGGCGGATGTCGGAGTACTGGAGGTCGACGAGCTGCAGCCGCGGGTGGGACCAGGGCAGGCTGTCGCGGGTGCGGTAGCCCTCCAGCAGCTCCAGCTTGGCGACCCAGTCGAGCTCGCGCGAGAGCTGCATCGGGTCCTCGGCCAGGCGCGTGAGCACGGACTCCCAGCGGTCGAGGACGTCCTTGTTCATCTCGTCCTGGGCGGTGCCGCGTTCCTCGACGTACTTGCGGGCCTGCTCCAGGTACTCCATCTGGAGCTGCACGGCGGTGAGCTTGCGGCCGTCGCGCATCGGGATCTCGTAGCGGCAGGTCGGGTCGTGACTGACCGCCCGCAACGACTGGACGGGGTTCTCCACGGCCAGGTCGCGGGTCAGGAAGCCCTCCTCGATCATGGCCAGGACGAGCGCGGTGGAGCCGAGCTTGAGATAGGTGGAGATCTCCGACATGTTGGCGTCGCCGATGATCACGTGCAGCCGGCGGTACTTCTCCGGGTCGGCGTGCGGCTCGTCGCGGGTGTTGATGATGGGCCGCTTGAGCGTGGTCTCCAGGCCGACCTCGACCTCGAAGAAGTCGGCGCGCTGGCTGATCTGGAAGCCCTCGCCGCGGGAGTCCTGGCCGATGCCGACCTTGCCCGCGCCGGTGACGACCTGCCGCGAGACGAAGAACGGCGTCAGGTGCCGGACGATGTCGGCGAACGGCGTGGCGCGCCGCATCAGGTAGTTCTCGTGGCAGCCGTAGGAGGCGCCCTTGGCGTCGGTGTTGTTCTTGTAGAGCTGGATCGGCGCGTTGGACGGGATCGCCGAGGCGCGGGTGGCCGCGTCGTACATCACGCGCTCGCCGGCCTTGTCCCAGATGACCGCGGCCCGCGGGTTGGTGCACTCCGGCGAGGAGTACTCCGGGTGGGCGTGGTCGACGTAGAGCCTGGCCCCGTTGGTGAGGATGACGTTGGCCAGCCCGAGGTCCTCGTCGGTGAGCTGGCTGGGGTCGGCGACCTCGCGGGCCAGGTCGAAGCCGCGCGCGTCGCGCAGCGGGTTCTCCTCCTCGAAGTCCCAGCGCGCTCTGCGCGCGCGGGCCGCCGAGGCGGCCAGGTAGGCGTTCACGACCTGGGAGGAGGTCACCATCGCGTTGGCGCCTGGCTGACCTGGTACGGAGATGCCGTATTCGGTCTCGATGCCCATCACCCGACGCACCGTCATGCAACACCCTCTGTTCGTCCGGATCTGCCTATCCGCCGTTTATATGCCCGAGCCTATGCCCTTCACAGTGCCCCGAGGCCACAGAGTTATGGCACCGACGCCTTCTGAATCTGTACGGCGGAGCTTGTTGTGGTTTGCGGTGATCTGCGGGGCTTGAGGAGTCGTTGGATCGGCCGTTCGGCAAAGGAGTAGATCAGATACGACAGCACGACGGCGGCCAGAGTCGTGACCAGGGCCACCGCCCAGGGGGGCAGGTCGCCGGTGAGCAGCGGGATGAGCGCCGCCGCGGCGACCCCATGGAAGAGGTAAAGCGGGTAAGTGGTGGCGCCCAGCGCGGTGAGCGTCCTGGAGGGTTTGAGGCGGATCAGGCCGAGGGCGACCAGGGCCATGGCGGCGAAGATCAGGGTGAGGGTGACGATCACGCTGGTGTCGGTGACGGGCATGTTCTTGAACCCGGCGGCGTCGATCCGGCGGTGCACGCGGCCCAGCGCGGCGGGGACCGCCATGGCGTATCCGGCGGCCACGTACAGCCACGGGAGCAGGGCCTTGCGGTTCTGGTGGATGAGATACAGGGCCATGCCGGCGACGAAGTAGGGGGCGTAGTCGGGCATGACGATCTCCTTGAGCAGATCGTTCTCCACGAACCTGGCGGCCAGCGCGGCGGCCAGCCAGACGCCCGAGAAGACCAGCACGCGCCCGTACGTGACGCCGACGATCGCCAGGATCGCGATCAGCAGGTAGAACCGCAGCTCGGCCCAGAGCGACCAGTAGACGCCGCTGGCGTCGGCCACCTTGAACAGCCGCTGGAACATGGTGGCGTTCACCAGGTACTGGCCTGGTGAAAGTTTTGGGTCCAGCGCGGTCGCGCCGGTCAGCCCGTACAGGGCCGCCACCGCGCCGAGGCTCAGCCAGTACGCCGGGTAGAGCCGCACCAGCCGCGACCGGGCGAACGCCCCCAGCCCCCGCCCCCACACGGTCATGAGGATGACGAACCCGCTGATGACGAAGAACAGCTCCACGCCGAGGATGCCCAGCCCGGCGAAGGGCGCCAGCGCGGGGAACAGCGCGGCGGGCCTGGCCCCCCAGACCGAGGCGAAGGCCACCAGGTAGTGGAAGGCGACGACCGCCAGGGCGGCGAGGAAGCGCAGCAGGTCGAGCTCGGCCAACCGGCCGTCTCCCCGAGCATGCTTTGGCCGGTTAGCTTGATGCACGCCCCTTTGACGACCCGCTGATCACTTTGGTTCCACCGGTCCCTCCGTTCCCACCAGCAACACGCGCGCGGCCGGGCCGAGGGCGATCGCCTCGCGGGTGCCCGGGTCGAGGGCGAGCAGCCCGGCGGCCCCCGCCGCGCCGCACTCCGACAGCGGCACCCCGCGTTCGGCCAGCAGCGCGGCGGCCTGCGCGGCCTGCTCGTCGGCCACGGTGACGAACAGGTCGGCCTGGCGGCTCAGCAGGTCGAAGGCGATCAGGGACGGTTCCAGGCAGTCGAGCCGGCCCAGGCGCGTGGGCGAGCCGGTCGCGTGCACCGGCCGTCCCGCGCGGGCGCTCTCCAGCAGGCAGGGCGCGCCGTCGGGCTCGACGACGACGATCGTCGGCTGCTCGCCCCAGCGGTCGCGCGTGTACCCGGCCGCGGCGGCGGCCAGCCCGCCCACCCCGGCCTGCACGAACACGTGGGTGGGCGGGATCTCGATCTCGTCGAACAGGACGGTGTAGCCGCGCATCACGTCCAGGGGGATGTCGTCGTAGCCCTCCCAGGAGGTGTCGGCGACCAGGCGCCAGCCGTGCTCCTGGGAGGCGTGCAGGGCGGCGGCCAGGCTGGCGTCGTAGTCGCCGCCCTCGCGGCGGACCTCGGCGTCCAGGGCGCGCAGCCGGTGCGCGAACGGCTCGGGCACCTGCTCGCTGAGGTAGACGACGCAGTGCGCGCCGAGCTCCCTGGCCCCGGCCGCGACCGAGATGCCGTGGTTGCCGGCGCTGGCGCAGACGTACGTCGTGCCGCCGCCGTCGCGTTCGGACAGCCGGTGCACGGCGTAGGCCCCGCCGAGCGCCTTGAAGCTGCCCAGGCCCATGCGTCCGCTCTCGTCCTTGACGTGCACGGTGCCCGCCCCGGCCAGATCGGTCAGGGTGTGCACGGGCGTGGGCCGGTAGGCGGGGTGCCGGGCGAAGTGGGCGCGGGCGAGCCGGGCGTGCTCCACGCCGATCAGCTCACGGTCGCGTTCGGCGTAGGGCGTGCGGCCGGGGTTGAAGAAGTGCATGATCGCCATGCTAGGACGGGCCGGGCGGCGTTCCCCGGCACCCGGCGGGCGCGCCCGGCCGCATGTCACGAGGAGCGGTCCCGGGCGGCGGCCACGGCGGCCTGGCCGAGGCTGAGACCGCCGTCGCCGGGCGGCACCCGGGTGTGGGTGAGCACCCGGAACCCGGCCCCGCGCAGGCGCTCGACGGCCCGTTCGAGCAGCAGCGCGTTCTGCAGCACCGAGCCCGACAGCGCCACGGTGTTCAGGCCGGCGCCGTCCCTGATCATGACGCAGCAGCGCACGACGGCGTCGGCCACGCCGTTGTGGAAGCGGCCCGCGATCGAGCCGGTGGCGATCCCGGCCGCGACGTCGGCGGCGGCGGCCCGGACGAGGTCGGCGGCGTGCACGACGAGCAGGTCGCCCTCGGTGATGGTCGCCGGGTACGAGCCGCTCTCGGCCGGGTCGGCGCGCTGTTCGAGCTCGGCGGCCGCCTGCCCCTCGTATGTGACGGCGTCCCGGATGCCGAGCAGCGCCGAGACGGCGTCGAACAGCGGCCCGGCGCTGGAGGTCATGGGCGCGCCCAGCCCGGTGCGGGTCCGGGCGAGCACGTCCGGCCAGTGGGCGGCGTTGCGGCGCACGACGTCCAGGCCGGGGTGCTCGTCGCGCAGGTAGGCGGCGGCCATGCGCCACGGCTGGCGGAGCGCGGCGGCGCCGCCGGGCATCGGGACCAGGGCCAGGTGGCCGAGCCGGTGGAAGGAGGTCAGGTCGGCGCGCAGGAACTCGCCGCCCCACAGCGTGCCGTCCAGGCCGTGGCCGGGGCCGTCGAGGGCCACGCCGATCACCGGGCCCGTCTCGCCGTTGTCGGCCAGGCAGGAGGCGATGTGGGCGTGGTGGTGCTGGACGCCGACCAGCTCGACGCCGGTCAGCTCCAGGGCGTGCCTGGTGGACAGGTAGCCGGGGTCGAGGTCGTGGGCGACGACCTCGGGACGGATGTCGAACAGGCCGCAGAAGTGGTCGATGCCCTCGACGAAGGAGCGCAGGGTCTCCTGGTCGTCCAGGTCGCCGATGTGCTGGGACAGGAACGCGCGCCGGCCGCGTACCAGGCAGAAGGTGCTGCGCAGCTCGGCGCCGCAGGCCAGCACCGGGCGGGGCGCGGGACGGCGCAGCGTGAGCGGCTCGGGCGCGTGGCCACGGGCGCGGCGCAGCACGGTGTGCCCCCCGGACCAGGGGCGCAGCACCGAGTCGTCGGCGGGGACGTGGATGGCCCGGTCGTGGACGAGGAAGGCGTCGGCGATGCCGCCGAGCCGGGTGATCGCGTCGGCGTCCTCGTAGGCGATGGGCTCGTCGCCGACGCTGCCGCTGGTCAGCACCATCGGCTCGGCCAGCTCCGCGAGCAGCAGGTGGTGCAGCGGCGTGCAGGTCAGCATCAGGCCGAGGTCGCGGCTGCCGGGCGCGACGGCGTCGGCGACGGCCGCGCCGGGCAGCCGGGGCAGCAGCACGATCGGGCGCGCGCGGCCGGTGAGCAGCGCGGCGCCCTGCCCGTCGACCGCGCACAGCCGGCCGGCCTGGTCGAGGTCGGCGACCATGACGGCGAACGGCTTCTCCGCGCGGTGCTTGCGGGCCCGCAGCGCCGCGGCGGCCTCCTGGTGGGCGGCGGCCACGGCCAGGTGGAACCCGCCCAGCCCCTTGACGGCGACGACGCGGCCGGCCCGCAGCAGGGTCGCGCAGGCGCTGACCGGGTCGCCGCACAGCTCGGCGCCGCGGGCGTCCAGCAGGCGCAGGGCCGGGCCGCAGGCCGGGCAGCAGGTGGACTCCGCGCGGAAGTGGCGGTCGCCGGGGTCGTGGTACTCGGCCGAGCAGTCGGCGCACATCGCGAACCCGGCCATGGTGGTCAGCAGCCGGTCGTAGGGCACGCCGCGCACGACGGTGAAGCGCGGCCCGCAGTTGGCGCAGGCGATGAACGGGTAGCGATGGCGGCGTCCGGCCGGGTCGGCCAGCTCGCGCAGGCAGTCGTCGCAGGTGGCCAGGTCGGCCGGGACGAGGGCGCGGCGCGGGCCGGCCGGGTCGCCGGCGGCGATGCTGAAGCCCCGGTGGCCCGCAGGCGGGCCGCTGACGACGGTGACGCTCTCGATCTCCGACAGGGCGGGCGCGTCGCGCTCCAGCGCGGTCAGGAACTCCTCGACCCCGGCCAGAGCGCCCTCGACCTCGATGAACACCCCCTCGACGTCGTTGCGCACGCGGCCGGCCAGGCCGAGCCTGCTGGCCAGCGAATACACGAAGGGACGGAACCCCACGCCCTGCACGACGCCTTCGACGCGGACGTCCACCCGTTTACGGACGGTCACAGGCCCCAGTGTGCGCCTCGCCGGGCCGGCTTGTACGCCGGATGACGCGTGTCGCGGCCTTCCTCTCAGGAAGTCACGTGCCCAGCTCCGCCGGCGGGCATGGAAAGGGCCGCGCGGACGGCCGCGCGGCCCTTTCCAGACGTTCCCTACAGGTACTGGCCGGTGTTGGCGACCGTGTCGATCGAACGGCCGGCCTCGGTGCCCTGCTTGCCGGAGACCAGCGTGCGGATGTAGACGATCCGCTCGCCCTTCTTGCCGGAGATGCGGGCCCAGTCGTCGGGGTTGGTGGTGTTGGGCAGGTCTTCGTTCTCGGAGAACTCGTCGACGCAGGCGGTGAGCAGGTGCTGCACCCGCAGGCCCTTCTGGCCGCTCTCCAGGAACTGCTTGATGGCCATCTTCTTGCCCCGGTCGACGATGTTCTGGATCATCGCGCCGGAGTTGAAGTCCTTGAAGTAGAGGACTTCCTTGTCACCGTTGGCGTAGGTCACCTCGAGGAAGCGGTTCTCCTCGCTCTCGGTGTACATGCGCTCCACCACACTCTGGATCATGCCGTGGATCGTCGCCTCGCGAGAGTCGCCGTGCTCGGACAGATCGTCGGGGTGCAGGGGAAGGTCGGCCAGCAGGTACTTGGAGAAGATGTCCTTGGCCGCCTCGGCGTCGGGCCGCTCGATCTTGATCTTCACGTCCAGGCGGCCCGGCCGCAGGATCGCGGGGTCGATCATGTCCTCGCGGTTGGAGGCGCCGATCACGATGACGTTCTCCAGGCCCTCGACGCCGTCGATCTCCGACAGCAGCTGAGGGACGATGGTGTTCTCCACGTCGGACGAGACGCCGGAGCCTCGGGTGCGGAAGATCGAGTCCATCTCGTCGAAGAACACGATCACCGGGGTGCCCTCGGAGGCCTTCTCACGGGCCCGCTGGAAGACCAGGCGGATGTGCCGCTCGGTCTCGCCGACGTACTTGTTGAGCAGCTCCGGGCCCTTGATGTTGAGGAAGAAGCTCTTGCCGGACTGGCCGGTCTTCTCCGCGACCTGCTTGGCCAGGGAGTTGGCGACCGCCTTGGCGATGAGCGTCTTGCCGCAGCCGGGCGGGCCGTAGAGCAGCACGCCCTTCGGGGGACGGAGTTTGTGCTCGCGGAACAGGTCGGCGTGCAGGTAGGGCAGCTCGATGGCGTCCCTGATCTGCTCGATCTGCCGCATGAGCCCGCCGATCTCCTCGTAGGAGATGTCGGGGACCTCCTCGAGCACGAGCTCTTCGACTTCGGACTTGGGTATGCGCTCGTAGACGTAGCCGGAGCGGGGTTCGAGCAGGAGCGAGTCACCGGCCCTGATGGGCTGGCCGACCAGCGAGTCGGCCAGTCGCACGACGCGCTCCTCGTCGGCGTGCGAGATGACCAGGGCACGCCTGCCCTCGTCCAGCAGTTCCTTGAGCATGACGATCTCGCCGACCTCTTCGTAGCCGAGTGCCTCGACCACGTTGAGTGCTTCGTTGAGCATGACCTCCTGGCCACGCCTCAGCGAGTCGACGTCGACGGCGGGGCTGACGTTCACCCGGAGCTTGCGCCCTCCGGTGAACACCTCGATCGTGCCGTCTTCTCGGGCTTCAAGGAAGGTGCCGAAGCCGGACGGCGGCTGCGCCAGCCGGTCGACCTCCTCCTTGAGAGCGACGATCTGGTCCCGGGCCTCCTTGAGTGTGGCCACCAGGCGCTCGTTCTGGCCTGTCACGGCCGCGAGATTCGCCTGTGCCTCATGGAGACGCTCTTCGAGGACTCTGGCCTGACGGGGTGACTCGGCCAGCTTCCGCCTCAGCGCGGTGATCTCCTCCTGCAGGAAGGAGACCTGTGTTGAAAGATCAGCGACCTCCCGTTCGCGCTGCGCGGCTCGAGCCTCAGCATCATCGCGAGCTGCCACGCCCCGTCACCTCCTTCCCAGTCGAGGGCGACTACTAAGGACCTTACCTATCTCGGGCCCCTCCGTAACCTGGCCGGGCAGTGTTCGTCGAGTGACATGCAGTATTCGGTGAATAATCCCCAATGGTGCGTTTAATACTCCCAGCATATGAACACGGCGATCTGTTCCCGTGTCACGCACCAACGCACCCTCGTGGCCAAATTGTCATAGTTCCTCGGTGGTTCCCTTCGGTCGGCGGCGTCGCGGTGGCGGCGTCACTCCGTCTGCCATGCGGCGGGCGCTGACGAGGAAGCCGGTGTGGCCGATCATCCGATGATCGGGACGTACCGCGAGCCCTTCGACATGCCAGTCGCGAACCAGGGTCTCCCACGCATGAGGCTCGGTGAAACACCCGTGATCGCGAATGGCCTCCACGGTCTTGGACATCTGGGTGGTGGTGGCGACATAGCAGCAGATGACGCCGCCGGGCGTGAGGGCCTTGGCGGCGGCGTCGACGCACTCCCAGGGGGCGAGCATGTCGAGGATGACGCGGTCGACGTCGGCCTCGTCGATCGAGGAGACCAGGTCGCCGACGACCAGGCGCCAGTTGTCCTCCATCGGGTCGCCGAAGAACTTCTCCACGTTCTTGCGGGCCACCTCGGAGAACTCCTCGCGGCGCTCGTAGGAGGTGACGTGGCCCTCGGGGCCGACGGCGCGCAGCAGGAAGCAGGTCAGGGCGCCGGAGCCGACGCCGGCCTCGATCACCCGGGCGCCGGGGAAGACGTCGGCCATGCCGACGATCATCGAGGCGTCCTTGGGGTAGATGACGGCCGCGCCGCGCGGCATCGCCAGCGTGTAGTCCTGGAGCAGGTGGCGGAAGGCGAGGTAGGCGGTGCCGCCGGAGGACCGCACGACGGAGCCTTCAGGCTGCCCGATCAGCTCGCTGTGCGGGATGGCGCCCTTGTGCGTGTGGAAGACGCCGTCCTGCTTGAGCGTGATCGTGTGGCGCTTGTTCTTGGGGTCGGTGAGCTGCACCTGATCCCCTGCCTGGAACGGCCCATGCCTGCGGAAACCCATGTCGGCAAGGTTATATGGGTTTCTCACGCCTCCGGACGCACGGTATCTATGGGGGATGCTCCCGCGCGACGTGATCTCCACCGGCCCCCTGATCCTGCGAATGCCCGCCGACCCCGACGCCGAGGCGATCGCGCGCATGATGGACGATCCCGTCACCGCCCGGCATCTGCCGCTGGTGCCGTCGCCGTACCGGGTCGAGGACGCCCGCGCCTACCTGAAGTTCGCCGAGGACAAGTGGGCCTCGGGCGGCGCGGAGTGGGCCGTCACCGAGGACGGCCGCTACTGCGGCGCGATCGGGGTGCAGCCGCCCGACCGCTGGGGCACGGTCGAGATCGGCTACGTGGTGGCGCCGTGGGCGCGCGGCAGGGGCGTGGCCGCCCGGGCCGCCAGGGCGGTGTCCGACTGGCTGGCCGACCAGGGCGTGCACCGGGTGGAGCTGCAGGCCGAGGTGGAGAACGTGGCCAGCCTCAGGGTCGCGCTCAGGGCCGGGTTCCGCGAGGAGGGCCGGCGGCGCAGGGCCAAGCGGCTGCGCGACGGGCGGTGGGTCGACCTGGTGTCCTTCGCCCGGATCGCCGGGGAGCCGGCGGTGGCCGAGGAGCCGTACCTGCCCTTCTTCGACGGCGGCGAGCTGACCGACGGCGTGGTGCGGCTCGTGCCGCTCGCGGTGGAGGACGCACCCGAGTACCACCGGATGATGTGCGACCCGAGCGTGACCGCCTACTCCCTGACCCCGCCCGGCTCCCTGGAGGAGGACGAGCAGCGCTGCCGCTGCACCGGCTACTGGTGGGTCACCGGGCAGCGGATCGAGCTGGCGGTCAGGGACGCCGCCACCGGCGCGTTCGCCGGGCACCTCCAGCTCATGCAGGTCGTCCCCGTGCTCGGGCAGGCCATGATCGGCTACTCGCTGGTGCCGGATTTCCGCGGCAGGGGGTTCATGACCCGCGCGGTGCGGCTGCTGGTCGACTGGGCGTTCGCGCGCACGGCCCTGCATCGGGTGGTGGCGGGCACCGACGTGGAGAACACGGCCTCGCACGCGGTGCTGGAACGTGCCGGTTTCAGCAGGGAGAGCCTGCACCGGGAGCTGTTCCCGAAGCCGGACGGCACTCGGGCGGACGACGTGGAGTGGGTGCGGCTGCGCCCGTCGTGAACCGCTCCACCGGCTCTGCCTGCGAAATGCGGAAAAATCGCAATTTCCTGTTGAGGGCTAGTCAGGAGCCGCGTCGAGGGTGATACTCCGGGGCACCGTTCGGAGTTTCGCGTGATCGGGCCGCGCGATCTCTTCCCCCTCCAACCGAGGGAATCACCGCGATGCCAAACAACCGTGTCGATATCGCCATGCGTGAACTCATCACCGCGTTCTCCTGCCTGGAGGTCGCCGACGTGATCGAACGGCTCGCGCGCGGCGCGGCGGCCGTGGCGGGCACCGCGTACGCCGGGTTCGTCCACGTGGACGTGCTGCGGCGGGACGCCCGTCCGTTGCACGTCCACGCGCCGCCGGGAGACCCGCTGCGGGTGCGGCGGTGGTTGTCGGGGTCGGGGGTGCTGAAGGAGCTGGCCGTCGCGGAGGGGGCGCTACGGCTGGCGCGGGACGAGACGATGGGCGAGCCGGGCTTCCTGGCCGTGCCGGTGCCGGCGCAGGTCCGCGACCACGCGTTCGTGTGGGTGGCGGGACGCGGCTTCCAGGAGCGGGACGAACACCTGTTGAGCCGGTACGCGACGGCGGCGGGACGGGCGGTGGAGGGGGTCCGCGGACTGGAGGCCGCCGTGCGACTGCTTCGCGGCGTCCGCCCCCTCCGCCCCATCTGACCCTCCGCCCCAACAGCCCACTCGGGACGCCCGGCCGCCTCGGGACACACCGCCGCCTCGGGACGGCCGGCCCGTTCGCACGGCCGGCCCCTTTGGGGCGGCCTGGATCTCTCTTTCCGAGAGGGCCGCAGACAGGGTCCTGACTTTTCCCGAAATATCGCCCAGCACCCGCGAAATACCCTTACTTGCCCACTCCCCCGACCCCGGCAATTCCCATTCAGCTATTCGACAGCAGACCTTCCCGACGCATTTCCGTAAGGCGTTTTCCGGAAACACGAACGCCCGCACCCCGGGAAAGAGGTGCGGGCGGACGGATGCCGGGATCAGCCCCGGTGGGCCTCGAAACGGAGGGTGCGGGAGACGCCCACCCGGACCGTCGTGCCGGGGGCGATGGTGACCGGCTCGTTCGGCGGGATGTCATAGAAGTTGGGGTCGCCGGGCGGCTGGATCTGGGTGCCGTTGACCGAGCCGAGGTCGACCAGGTTGACGTCCCAGCCGTCGAGGGCCACCCGCAGGTGGCGGCGCGAGACCGAGCCGTCGGGGCTGGTGACCTTGGCGGGCCTGGCCGAGCCGCCCGCCACCTCGGGCGCGCGCTCGGGGTCACGGCCCAGCAGGTAGTCGCTCTCCAGCGGCAGCGCCGTGCCGTCGTCGAGGATGAGCACCCCGAGCGAGGGCCGCGGCCCCTTGTACGGCACCAGCGTCCGCTGCACCAGGGCGATGCCGCAGACGGCGCAGTAGGGCACCCTGGGGTCGTTGAAGTGGTCGTTCTTGCAGTCGACCCCGTAGACCAGCGGGCGGTCGCCGTGGTCGCCCTGCTGCTCCTGCGGCGGCGGCCCCGGGTGGTCGAAGTGCTCCGGCGGGCCGAGCACGGGCGGTGCCGGCTGGTCGAAGTGATCGGGCGGGCCCATGTGCTGCTGCGGCTGGTCGGCCATGCCGTTGCCGGACGGCGGCAGCTCGTCGTAGGACGGGAACTGCTGCTGGGGCTCGGGGTGGGGCTGCTCCTGCGCGGGCAGGAAGGGCGGCTGGTCATGGGGCGGGAGGTAGGGCGGCTGCTCGTGGCCGAACGGGGCCTGCTCCTGGCCGAAGGGCGGCTGGTCCAGCGACGGCGGGCCGGAGTGGGGACCGGGCTGGGGGCCGGGGTGCGGGACGCCGGCCTGCGCGCCCGAGGGCGGACCCTGGACGATCGGCGGCTGGTCGGCCAGCGGGTAGGGAGGCCGTTCGACGGGCCGTTCCACCGGCCGCTCGACCGGCCGCTCGGGAGGCGGGGCCAGGTCGGGCTCCATGTGCAGGGCCGTGTTGGGCATCTCGCTGGTGAGCGGCCTGGACCGGTCCGCCACCTGCCCCTGGGGACGGACATGCGACGGCTGGTCGGTGAGGTCGCCGATCAGGCCGCCGCCGTGGACGACGCCCCCCTCGAAGCCGACCGCGGGATGCGCACTGCCGGCGCCGGGCAAGGTGAGCTCGACGCGCTCGACCGGGCCGCTGATCAGCCGGTCGGCCCAGGTGAGGGAGTCGCTGCCGGCCAGGCGCGTCTCGCCGCCGGAGGTGCTGACCGAGGCCGAGGCCGAACCGCTGACCAGCACGGCCACGCCACCGCCCACGGGACCGGCGACCGCGCACGTGGCCGGGTCGCCCGCCATGTTGGCGGCCAGCACCTGCGCCGCGCGGCGGGCCAGCGCCCGGCCGTCGCCGCCGGAGGCCGCCGTCTCGCGCAGCGCCTCGATCAGGCCGTCGGCGGCCGCCTCGCCCGCGTCGCACACCAGCAGCAGGCCGCCGATGTAGGCGACCAGCCCGTCGCCGGGAAGGGGACGCACCACTCCGAAGCCCTGGCCGCTCATGCGCCCTCCCTCATGACGACCGTGCTGCGCTCATCGGTGCCCTCGCTGCGCTCGGTCACTCAACTCTCCTCCCCGGAAGCCGGCGATATTACGGCACCCGCACTGCCGTGCCGGCCACCAGCCATACGCATACCCAGACGACGACGCCGGGTCGCGGCCCAGGCGTCTCGATTCGATGAACCGGTGGACCACGACCAACCCGTCAACTGTGCAAGCTCGGCCAAACAGAAGACTATCGGCCTGCCGTCCTGGCATCGAAATCGCCGGGCTACGGGAAGTGGCCGGACAAGACCTTAGCCGCAAACGCGCCGGGCATGTCAGACCCCGGTGAAGACGCGGTTGACGTCGGCGGTGGCGAGCACGCCGTAGATGTCGCCGCCGTGCTCCACCAGCAGGTACTCCCCCGCGGGAGCCGAGCGCATGGCGTCGATGAGCGGCTCGCCGGTCAGGTCGGCGGCCAGCACCATGGTCGGTTCGAGCGCCTTGGCCAGCGAGCCCACGTCGACCCACGGGCGCCGGTGCTCGGGGGTGGCCTGGACGGCGGCCTCGTTGACGATGGCGACCGGCCGTCCGTCGTGGTCGACCACCACCATGGCGCCGGCCCGCTGCTCGGCGGCCTGCCGCAGCGCCTCGGCCAGCGGCGTCTCGGCCGCCACCGGGATCGCCCTGCGGGCCAGCGCGCGCGCGTTGACCTGCGGGATGCGGGCGCGGATGCGGGCCACGCGCAGCGACTGGGTGGCGCCCATCCAGATGAAGGAGGCCAGCACCACCGGCCACAGCAGTTCGACGGGGTCGAACTCCTGCCCGCTCGTCATCGACGTCGCGAACGGCAGGACGACCAGCAGCACGGCCAGCACGCGCCCGCCCCAGGCGGCCACGACCGTGCCGGAGCCGGGGTTCCTGGTCAGCTTCCACACGCCCGCGCGCAGCATCCGGCCGCCGTCGAGCGGCAGGCCGGGCAGCAGGTTGAACACGCCGACGATGAGGTTGGCCACCCACAGCTGCCAGATGAGCACCTCGGCGATGCCGCCGTCGTTGATCACGTACGTGTCGGCGAGCAGGCCGAGCCCGGCCAGGCCCAGCGACAGGGCCGGCCCGGCGGCGGCGACCAGGAACTCCTTGCCCGGCGTGGGCGGCTCCTTCTCGATCTCCGACACGCCGCCGAGGAAGTAGAGGGTGATCCGGCGCACCGGCAGGCCGAACGCCTTGGCCAGCACGCTGTGGGCCAGCTCGTGCAGCAGCACCGAGACGTAGAGCAGCACGGCGAAGACGAAGGCCACCGCGTAGGCGACGGTGTTGTCCAGCTCGGGCAGCATGTCGCGCATGCGGGGGCCGAACATGACGGTGATGAAGGCAGCGACGATGAACCACGTCCAGGAGACGTACACCGGGATGCCGAAGGGCCGCCCCATCCGAAGGCCGGGGAACTCCTGACGCGGGCTCTGCTCGCTCACCGCACTCCTCGTACGTCCATTACGTGCTGTTGCTGCCTCGATGCTACGCGCCGGATCACGTGATCCTCGTCCCGGCGAGGGTTATTCTGTCGGGCTCTTGACCTAGAGTGCGGTGCATGACGTTGACCGAACCGGTGATCATCGGAGCTCTCTCCCCGTCCCGGGCAGGCGATTTCATGACCTGTCCCCTGCTCTACCGGTTCCGGGTCATCGACCAGCTGCCCGAGAAACCCTCCCCCGCGGCCGTGCGCGGCACCGTGGTGCACGCCGTGCTGGAGCGGCTCTACGACCTGCCGGCGCCGCGCCGGTCGGTGCAGGCGGCGCTGGAGCTGCTGGAGCCCCAGTGGCAGCGGCTGCTGCAGGAGGACGAGCAGTACGCGCGGATGTTCGCCGACGACGCCGAGCAGGCCGAGTGGCTGGCGCAGGCGCGGGCGATGCTGGAGCGCTACTTCACGCTGGAGGACCCGACCCGGCTGGAGCCGGCCGAGCGCGAGCTCTACGTGCAGGCGGTGCTGGAGGGCGGCCTGATGCTGCGGGGCTACGTCGACCGGCTCGACGTGGCGCCCACCGGCGAGGTCCGGGTGGTCGACTACAAGACGGGCAGCGCGCCTGGCCCCGACTTCGAGGCCAAGGCGCTGTTCCAGATGAAGTTCTACGCGCTGGTGCTGTGGCGGCTGCGCGGGCAGGTGCCCCGGCTGCTGCAGCTGGTCTACCTGGGCGGGCGCGGCGAGGTGCTGCGTTACGCCCCCGACGAGGCCGACCTGCTGGCCACCGAGCGCAAGGTGATGGCGCTGTGGACGGCGATCGAGCGGGCGCTGGAGACCGGCGAGTGGCGGGCGCGCCGCAGCAAGCTGTGCGACTGGTGCGACCACCAGGCGTTGTGCCCGGAGTTCGGCGGCACCCCGCCGCCGGTGCCCGACCGCCAGCCGGGCGACACGGTGCGCAGCAACCGGCGCGCGGCCACCGACGAGCTGTAGCCCTCCGACAGGCCGCCCCTTATCCTCCGGAGGGAGGAGTTCAAGGCTCTCACCTGGGCCTACAGTGAAGCGGTGCGGATCGACCGACCCCTGTTCCACGACACGGTCCTGGCCGTGGTGGTGGCCGCGGCCTCGGTGACGCTCTTCCTTCTCTACGGGCCCGAGCGCCTGGAGCCGGCGGAGCTGACGACGGTGAGCATGCGCGCGCCCGACGGGCTCGGGGCGTCGCTGCTGGTGCTGGCCGCCGCGCCCATCGCGGTGCGCAGGCGCTGGCCGCTGGCGGCGCTGTGCGCGGGCCTGATCCCCGAGACGGCGCTGACCGCGCTGGGTTACGGCACCGGCGCGTCGGGGGTGTCCAGCCTGGTGCTGGTGTACTCGGTGGCCTCCAACCGGGGGCTGGCGGTGGCGCTGGGCGGGCTGCTGGTCTCGCTGCTGACGTACGCGGTGGGGGCGCTGGCGGGCCCGGTCACGCCGCCGGGCGTGAGCGGGCACGTGGTGGCGGTCCTGGTGTTGCTGGCGGTCTGGGGGGCGGGCAGGAGCCTGCGGCTGCGGCGGGCGTACCTGGAGGAGTTGCGCGACCGGGCGGCCAGGCTGGAGCGGGCCCACGCGGCCGACACGCGGGCCGCGCGGGCCGAGGAGCGCTCGCGCATCGCCCGTGAGCTGCACGACGTGGTGGCCCACCACGTGAGCGTGATGACGGTGCAGGCGGCCGCGGCGCGGCGGGTGCTGGCCGCCGATCCCGACTTGGCGCGGGAGGCGCTGTCGGCGATCGAGAACACCGGGCGGCTGGCCATGTCCGAGATGCGCAACATCGTGGGCGTGCTGCGTACCGACGCGCGGGCCGAGCTGGGGCCGCAGCCGGGCGTGGGCGACCTGCCGGGGCTGGTGGAGCAGATGCGCGAGGCGGGGCTGCCCACGCGGCTGCAGGTGGAGGGCGAGCCGCGGCCGCTGCCCGCCGGGGTCGACCTGGCCGCCTACCGGCTGGTCCAGGAGGGGCTGACGAACAGCCTGCGGCACGCGGGGGCCGGGGCCGAGGCGGTGGTCACCGTCTCCCACGACCCCTCGGGCCTTGACGTACGCGTCGAGGACGACGGCCGGGGCACGGCGCCGGCGGCCGACCGGCCGGGCCACGGCCTGGTCGGCATTCGCGAGCGGGTCGCACTCTATGGTGGAATTCTGAACATCGGTCCGCGACCGGGGGGCGGTTTCGAGGTGCGGGCGAGGTTCCCGTTGAAGGACGGCCAATGACGATCAGAGTGCTGCTGGTGGACGACCAGCCGCTGCTGCGCACGGGATTCCGCCTGATCTTGGAGGCCGAGTCCGACATCACGGTGGTCGGCCAGGCCGGCGACGGCAACGGCGCGATGGAGCAGACCAGGGCGCTGCTGCCCGACGTGGTGCTCATGGACATCCGCATGCCGGGCGTCGACGGCATCGAGGCGACCCGCCGGATCGTGCGGGAGGCCGCGCCCACCGCGCACGTGCCGAAGGTGCTGGTGCTGACCACGTTCGACCTCGACGAGTACATCGTGGAGGCGCTGCGGTCGGGGGCGTCGGGCTTCCTGCTGAAGGACGTGCCGCCCGACGAGCTGGTGCAGGCGATCCGGGTGGTGGCGGCGGGCGACGCGATCGTGGCGCCGAGCGTGACCAGGCGGCTGCTCGACCGGTTCTCCAAGCGGCTGCCCTCGGCCTACGAGCAGGCCACGCCGGCCCGTCTCGACCGGCTGACCGAGCGGGAGCTGGAGGTGCTGCGGCTGATCGCCAAGGGCATGTCCAACGCGGAGATCGCGGCCAAGCTCGTGGTGAGCGAGACGACGGTCAAGACGCACGTGGGCAACGTGCTGACCAAGCTGGGGCTGCGCGACCGGGTGCAGGCCGTGGTGCTGGCGTACGAGACCGGGCTGATCACGCCCGGCGCGATGTCCTGAGGCCGCCGCCCCGGCAGGAGGGCGGCGGCCGCAAGGTCAGGCCCGCGTTCAGGCCCGATCAGGCTCGGTTCAGGCCTGGGTCGCCGCGGCGGTCGCGGCGGCGGGCGCGTTCTCCGGGAAGTGGCAGGCCACGCGGTGGCCGCCGGCCAGCTCCTCCAGCGGAGGCTCGACCGTCTTGCAGATCTCCTGCGCCTTCCAGCAGCGGGTGTGGAAGCGGCAGGCCGGCGGCGGGTTGAGCGGGCTCGGCACGTCGCCGGTGAGCCGGATGCGCTCGCGTTCCTTGCGCGCCTTGGGGTCGGGCACGGGCACGGCCGACAGCAGGGCGTTGGTGTAGGGGTGCATCGGCGAGCTGTAGAGGCTCTTGCGGTCGGCGATCTCGACGATCTTGCCCAGGTACATGACCGCGACCCGGTCGCTGATGTGGCGCACCACCGACAGGTCGTGGGCGATCACGACGTAGGTCAGGTCGAGCTCGTTCTGCAGGTCCTCCAGCAGGTTGACGACCTGGGCCTGGATGGACACGTCGAGCGCCGAGACCGGCTCGTCGGCGATGATGAGCTTGGGCTTGAGCGCGAGCGTGCGGGCGATGCCGATGCGCTGCCGCTGACCGCCGGAGAACTCGTGCGGGTAGCGGTTGTAGTGCTCGGGGTTGAGCCCGACCAGGGCGAGGATGTCCTGGACCGCCTTCTTGACGCCGTTCTCGGTCTGCACGCCCTGGATGCGGAAGGGCGCGCCGACGATGGTGCCGACGGTGTGGCGGGGGTTCAGCGACGAGAACGGGTCCTGGAAGATCATCTGCATGTCGCGGCGGAGCGGCCTGAGCCTGCCCTGCCCCATGTGCGTGATGTCCTGGCCCTCGAAGACGACCTTGCCGCCGGTCGGCTCAAGGAGCCTGGTGACCAGGCGGCCGGTGGTGGACTTGCCGCAGCCGGACTCCCCCACCAGGCCGAGCGTCTCGCCCTTGTAGACGTCGAAGCTGACCCCGTCGACCGCCTTGACGGCGCCGACCTGCCGCTTGAGCAGGCCCTTCGTCACCGGGAAGTGCTTCTCCAGCCCCTGGACGGAAAGAAGCGGCTCGTTCGCGGTCACCGTCTCGCTCACTGGCTCTCCAGCACTGGCTTGATCTCGTTCTCCCACAGCTCCCGCCGCTCCGTCCTGCTCATGTGGCAGCGCACCAGGTGGCCGCCCTCGGTCTCGATCAGGCCGGGCACCTCACCGCTGGACTTGCCCCCGGTGCGCTCGGCGTAGGGACAGCGGGGGTGGAAGGCGCAGCCCGGAGGCACGTTGATCAGGGACGGCGGCGAGCCCTTGATCGGCAGCAGCCGTTCGGTGGGCTCCCGGTCGAGGCGGGGCATCGATCCCAGTAGACCCCATGTGTAGGGGTGCTCGGGACGGTAGAAGATGTCGTCGGCGGTGCCGTACTCGATGCACTTGCCGCCGTACATGACCAGGATGTCGTCGGACAGCTCGGCCACCACGCCCAGGTCGTGGGTGATGATGATCAGCGCGGAGTTGAACTCGCGCTGCAGGTCGACCATGAGGTCGAGGATCTGGGCCTGCACGGTCACGTCGAGCGCGGTGGTCGGCTCGTCGGCGATGAGCAGTTCGGGGTCGCACGACAGCGCCATGGCGATCATCGCGCGCTGGCGCATGCCGCCGGAGAACTCGTGCGGGTAGGAGTCGACGCGGCGCTGCGGCTCGGGGATGCCCACGCGGCCCAGCATGTCCACGGCGTGCTTCTTGGCGACGGCCTTGGTGACCTTGTGGTGGATCCGGTACGCCTCGACGATCTGGTCGCCGACCGTGTAGAAGGGGTGCATGGCCGACAGCGGATCCTGGAAGATCATCGCCATCTTCTTGCCGCGCAGCCCGCGCACGTGCTCCTGCGAGGCGCCCACGAGCTCCTCGCCGTCGAGCCAGATCTCGCCCGAGACGTTGGCGCCCTTGCCCTTGTGCAGGCCGAGGATGCCGAGGCTGGTCACCGACTTGCCCGAGCCGGACTCGCCGACGATGCCGAGGGTCTTGCCGCGTTCGAGGCTGAAGGTCAGCCCGTCGACGGACCTGACCAGGCCGTCGTCGGTCGGGAAGTGGATCTTCAGGTCCTTGACGTCGAGAAAGGGACTCACGCCAGCCTCACTCTCGGGTCAACGACCGCGTAGAGCAGGTCGACGATCAGGTTGGCCAGGATGATGAAGGCCGCCGCGACGATCGTGACGCCCATCACCTGGGGAAGGTCGTTGTTGCTGATGGCGTCGACGGCGTACTTGCCGATGCCGGGCAGCGAGAAGGTGCTCTCGGTCAGGACGGCGCCGCCGAGCAGCAGCCCCAGGTCGAGACCGAACATGGTGACCACGGGGGTGAGCGTGGCCCGCAACCCGTGTTTGACCACCACCTTCCGCTCGGGCACGCCCTTGGCCCTGGCCGTGCGGATGTAGTCCTCCGACATGGTCTCCAGCATGCCCGCGCGGGTGAGGCGGGCGTAGCCGGCGGCGTACAGGAAGGCGAGCGTCACCCAGGGCAGCATGAGGTTGTTGGCCCAGGTGAGCGGGTCTTCGCTGATCGGCACCCAGTCGGCCACGTCGCCGACCAGGCCGAGCTGGTCGCGGAAGATGGCCAGGGAGACGATGCCGGTGAAGAAGATCGGCAGCGAGACGCCGGCCAGGGCGATGCCCATGGACAGGCGGTCGAAGAAGCTGCCGCGGCGCAGCGCCGACAACACGCCGGTGGCCACGCCGAAGATGACCCACACCACGGCCGCGCCCAGCGCCAGCGACAAGGTGATCGGCAGGCGGTTGAGCAGGTCGGGCAGGACCGGGTTCTGGCTGACGTAGCTGTAGCCGAAGCAGGGCGCCGGGCAGTGCTCGATGCCGGGGCCGTAGTTGCGGTCGACGCCGACGAAGATGCCCTGCACGAAACGTCCGTACTGGACCAGGATCGGGTCGTAGAAGCCGAGGCGCACAGCCGTGTCGTGGATCACCTCGGCGTTGGCCGCCTTGCCCACGTACCGGGAGGCCAGGTCGTCAGCGGACATCCCAGCGAGCCGAGGCACGAGGAAGAAGATGGCGAACGTCGCGATGCTCACCACGAAGAGCAGCATGACGGCCGCTATCAACCGTCTGAGAATGTATGTGAACACTGATCTCGGCCATGGCGGCCGGGCCTTGTGAGCCCGGCCGCCGAAGCCTTCACCTGCTTTCGGTACGTGACGTTCCGGCAGTTAGCGCCGTTGCTACTGGGTGCTCAGCGTGAGGAACTCGTACATGCCCCAGTTCTGGGAGACGAAGACGTTCTTCAGCTGCGGCGGACGGTAGAACAGGCCGTGCGCCCAGACGTAGGGAAGGATGTAGGCCGACTCCATGACCTGCTTGTCGACGGCGGCCCAGATGCTGTTGCGCTTGGTCGCGTCGGTCTCGCCCGCGGCCTGGTCGATCAGCTCGTCGATCTTGGGGTCCTTCACGCCGAGGTTGGTGTTACCGGCGGGACGGATGACCCGGCTGTCGACGATCTGCTGGAAGAAGCCGAAGCCCTCGGGGTAGTCGGCGCCCCAGCCGTAGACCATGAGGCCCAGGTTGTTCTTCTTGGCGAAGTCGGGCTTGCCGGCGTACAGCTTGAAGTAGTCACCCTGCGGGAAGCCCTTGAGCTCCAGCTTGATGCCCACGCGGCCGAGCGACTGCTGCAGCGACTCGGCGGTCTGCTTCTCGGCCGAGCGCTCGTTGCGGAAGGAGATGGTGGTGCTGAAGCCGTTGGGCTGGCCGCAGGCCGCCAGTTCTTCCTTGGCCTTGGCGATGTCACCGGTCGGGTTGGCCTCGACGCCGTAGGGGTCGATCTTCTCGTAGCCGGTCATCTTGGCCGGCATGAGGCTGAGGGCCACGTCGCCACCGGCGTCCGGGCCGCCGTAGGCGCCCTGGATGGCCGAGCGGTCCGTCGCATACAGCACGGCCTTGCGGCAGTGGATGTTGTCGAACGGCGGCACGTCACCGTTGATGTTGGTGAACCAGGTGCGGTCGATCGGGGCCGAGTCGGCGTACTGCTTGACCTTGTCGTCGGTCAGCACGGTCTTGCGGGCGTTGGCCGCGACACCGGTGCTGTTGACCTTGACGTCGATCTTGCCGGAGAGCAGACGCTGGTCGAGGTCGTCCTCGTTCTGGCCGAGCAGCACCTCGATCGAGTCGTTGAGCTGCTTGCGGTTGGGGTCGGTCGCCGCGTCCCAGTTCGGGTTCTTGACGAGCTCGATGCGCTTGGTGAGCTCGTGCGACTTGAACATGTACGGGCCGGTCGCGACCGGGTGCTCCTTGTACTTCGAGCCGGTGTCCTTGGCCTCGGGCACGGGGGCCGTCTGCGGGAGCATGGCGAAGTAGTCGAAACCGCCGTACGCCTTCTTCAGGTGGAAGACGATCGTCTGGTCGTCGGGGGTCTCGATCGCCTTGAAGTCGTCGAGCTTGCCCTTCATCTTGTACGGGCCGGTGTAGCTGCCGACGTCGAGCCAGTCGTTGAAGTACGTCGGGCCGCTGGGCAGGATGTCCTTGTCCAGCGAGCGCGCCACGCCGTACTTGACGTCCTTCGAGGTCACGGGGGTGCCGTCCTCGAACTTGACGCCCTTGCGCAGCTTGTACGTCCACGTCTTGCCGCCGTCGCTCGGCGTGCCCAGGCCCTCGGCGAGGTCGCCGACGAGCTGCAGGCCCTCCTCGCCGGGGACCGGCTTGAACATGGTGAGCGCGCGCGTGTAGAGGCGGGCGAAGTTCCAGGCGTAGCCGTAGTACATGTCGCCCGGGTCCACCGAGTCGAAGTCGCCGGGCATGCCCATGTGGAGGGTGCCGCCGACCTTGTCCGACGGGTTGATGACCGCCGTCACACCCGCGTTGTACTTGCTGGACGGCTTGTCGTCGCTGCCCGAGCCGCTGGTGTTCTTGCTGCCACCGCCGCCGCCGCACGCGGAGACGACCACGGCGAGAGCGGCGGTCACCGCGATCGCCGACGCCTTAGATCTCATCTTCATCGACCTGACACACCCCTTGAATCTAGGAGTTGAGAGAACTTGCGGATAACTACTCACGAGGCCTTATCGGGCCTTGGGATCGAAGGCGTCCCTGAGGCCGTCACCGAGCAGGTTGAACGCCAGCACGGTGATGAAGATCGCGAGGCCGGGGAAGATCATGAAGTTGGGCGCCACGTCGTAGTTGTGGACCGCCTCAGCCAGCATGCCTCCCCACGTGGGGGTCGGCGGCCGCACGCCCACGCCGAGGAAGGAGAGTGCGGCCTCGAACAGGATGTTCGACGGGATCAGCAGCGTCGAGTACACGAGGATCGGCGCGAGCAGGTTGGGCAGGATCTCCTTGAACAGGATCGTGTGGTTGCGCGCGCCCAGGCTTCTGGAGGCGTCGACGAACTCCCGCTCGCGCAGGGAGAGCGTCTGGCCCCGGATGATGCGCCCGATGTAGGGCCAGTTGAAGAAGCCGATGATGAACACCAGCAGGCTGATCCTGAGGGTGTCGCCCGACATGCCGAACGCCTTGTCGGGGATGACGCCGGCCAGCGCCAGCGCGAACACCAGCAGCGGGAAGGCGAGGAAGATGTCCATCAGGCGGGAGATGATGGTGTCGATCCAGCCGCCGAAGAAGCCGGCGATCATGCCGAGCACGGTGCCGATCACCACGCACAGCAGCGTCGCGAAGAACGCGATCAGCAGCGAGATGCGGGCGCCGTACAGGATCCGGCTGAACAGGTCGCGGCCCGTGGTGGGCTCGACACCGAACAGGAAGTCCCAGCTCATGCCGCCGAAGGCGCCGATCGGAGCCTGGATCGCCGGGTCGATCTTCTCCCGGTGCCATTCGGCCGGGTCGTGACCGAGCCACGACACCAGCAGCGGCGCGAAGATCGCCACGAGGATCAGCAGGACGATGACGATGCCGCCGGTCATCGCGATGCGGTCGCGCTTGAGGCGCATCCAGGCGATCTGCCCGAGGGAACGCCCCCGGATGACTGAAGACTCCGCCCCCTCAAGAACGGTCTCCGGCCCGGCCTCGACGGCCGAGTCAGGAAGATCGAGCGGTGCGGTCATGCCAGTGGCCCCCTGGATTCCAGACGACGTCGTCCGTGTCGGCGCGACCCGGTCAGGGTAGTGCGCCCGTGCAAGGCGAGTCCGCAGAGTCGCGGCCCCAGGAGGCAGAATCTATGGCCTGAGCTGGTATGACCAGTCCCTCAGCGCTCGATGTGGCTCAACTGTGATTGACGCGAAACTTATTCGTATCGATCTTGATGTGAATGTCTACGGGCCGTCCCGGTTGGGTCTCGGAACTGTGACAGTGCCGATCCACGACCGTTTCCGTCCGAAATCAGCTGATGCCGCGGCGCTTCAGAAGCGCTTCGATATCGGAGAAGTCATCGTCGTTCTTGGCGGTCTTCGGGGCCACCGACGGCTGGGTCTTGTTCGCTACGGGCTGAACCGGCGGCTTCCCGCCCGGCTCGGGAGCGGCCTTCTTCTTGCGCCCCACGGACAGCCTGCGGCCGCGCATCACCCCGGACACCACGAACAGCACGGCGGCCAGGCCCGCCACGGCCACACCGGCCCACACCATCGGGTTGAGCACCAGCCCGGTGACGAACCCCACCGCGGTCGCCCCGATCGTCCACAGCGCGCTGAGCGCGCCAGTCAGGTAGGCCGCCACCGGCAGCAGGGACCAGGCCGCCAGCCGCATCCCCGCGGCCGCTCCCCGGCGCCTGAAGGCCAGGAAGCTCAGCACCAGCCCCACCGCCGTCACCCCGGCGCACAGCGGCAACCAGGCGATCTGATTGAACATTAAGGCCGCCCCTCGTCTCGACTACGCCTTCCATCCTGGCACGCGAAACGACGGGGGCCCCTCCTCCGCGAGGACCAGACGCCCCCTAGGGGATCAGCGCGCGCAGATCGGCGACGCCGACGTCGGCCAGCGAGGAGACCACCAGCCGGCCGGGGGCCGGCTCGACGGGCAGCAGGTTGGGCACGGCCACGACGGCGCAGCCGGCCGCCGTGGCGGCCGCCACGCCGTTGGGTGAGTCCTCCAGCACCACGCAGCGCACCGGCTCGACGCCGAGCAGCCCGGCGGCCTTGAGGTAGGGCTCGGGGTCGGGCTTGGTCCGCTCGACGTCGGCGGCGGTGACGACGAGGTCGAAGCGGTCTTCGCCGAAGCCCTTCAGCACGGCGTCGGCGATCTCCCGCATCGACGAGGTGACCAGGCCGACCGGCACCCCCTCGTCGCGCAGCGCCTCCAGCAGCTCCGCGGCCCCGGGCATGACGGCGACGCCCTCGGCCAGGCGCTCGACCATGCCGGAGACCATCCACTCCTGCACCGTCGGCGCCGGCACGTCGGCCCCGGAGACGGCGAGCATGTAGTCGAGCGTGCGCTCCATGGACCCGCCGACCAGGTGGGCCTGGTGCTGCGGCGTCCACTCGGCGCCGAGCCTGGCCATCACCCTGGTCTCGATCTCCAGCCAGACCTTCTCGCTGTCGACGAGCAGGCCGTCCATGTCGAAGAAGACCGCTTCCACGTGCTTTCCCCCGATGACGAACTAGACGTTGAAGTACTTGGCCTCGGGGTGGTGCGCGACCAGCGCCGAGGTGGCCTGCTCGGGGTGGAGCTGGAACTCCTCCGACAGGCTGACGCCGATGCGCCCCGGGTCGAGCAGCTCGAACAGCTGCTGCTGGTCCTCCAGGTTGGGGCAGGCCGGGTAGCCGAAGGAGTAGCGGCAGCCCTGGATGTTGACCTTGAGCATGTCGTCGAGGGTCTCCTGGCCGCCGATGCCCCACTCCGAGCGCACCCGGGCGTGCCAGTACTCGGCCAGCGCCTCGGTGAGCTGCACCGACAGGCCGTGCAGCTCCAGGTAGTCGCGGTAGGCGTCCTTGGCGAACAGCTCGGCGGTGGCCTGGGAGATCTTGGCCCCCATGGTGGCCACCTGGAAGCCGACGACGTCGACCTCGCCGGAGTCCTTGCCGCGGAAGAAGTCGGCCAGGCACAGGTGCCGGTCGCGGCGCTGGCGCGGGAAGGTGAAGCGGGTGCGCTCGTTGCCGTCGTCGCCCAGGATGATCAGCGAGTCGCCGTCGCTGACGCACGGGAAGTAGCCGTAGACGACGGCCGCCTCCAGCAGGCCCTCGGTCTGCATGCGCTCCAGCCACATGCGCAGCCTGGGCCGGCCCTCGGTCTCGACCAGCTCCTCGTAGCCGGGCCCGTCGCCGCCCCTGGTGGGCTTGAGGCCCCACTGGCCCAGGAACAGGGCGCGCTCGTCGAGGAAGGCCGCGTACTCGTTCAGCGAGATGCCCTTGACCACGCGGTCGCCGTGGAAGGGCGGCGTGGGCACCGGGTTGTCGGCGGCCACGTCGGAGCGGGCCGGCAGCTCCTCGACCGGGGTGCGCTGCAGCACCGCGCCGGTCTTGACCCGCCGCTCGCGCAGCGGCGGCAGCGTGGCGCCCTCGACGCCGCGCTTGACGGCCATGAACGAGTCCATCAGCCGCAGCCCCTCGAACGCGTCGCGGGCGTAGCGCACCTCGCCCTCGAACAGCTCGGCGAGGTCCTGCTCGACGTAGGCGCGGGTGAGCGCGGCGCCGCCGAGCAGCACCGGGTACTTCTCCGACAGGCCCCTGGAGTTCATCTCCTCCAGGTTCTCCTTCATGATGACCGTCGACTTCACCAGCAGCCCGGACATGCCGATCACGTCGGCCTTCTGCTCGTCGGCGGCCTCCAGGATGGCCGAGACCGGCTGCTTGATGCCGAGGTTGACCACCTGGTAGCCGTTGTTGGACAGGATGATGTCCACCAGGTTCTTGCCGATGTCGTGCACGTCGCCCTTGACCGTGGCCAGCACGATGCGGCCCTTGGTCTCGCCCTCGACGCGGTCCATGTGCGGCTCCAGGTAGGCCACGGCGGCCTTCATCACCTCGGCCGACTGCAACACGAACGGCAGCTGCATCTGGCCGGAGCCGAACAGCTCGCCGACCGTCTTCATGCCGTCGAGCAGCACCTCGTTGATGATCTCCAGCGCGGGCCGCTGGGTGAGCGCGTCGTCGAGGTCGGCCTCCAGGCCCTTGCGCTCGCCGTCGATGATGCGCCGCTTGAGCCGCTCCCACAGCGGCAGCGCGGCCAGCTCCTCGGCCTTGCCGGCGCGCATGGCCGCGGCGTCGACGCCCTCGAACAGGTCCATGAAGCGCTGCAGCGGGTCGTAGCCCTCGCGGCGGCGGTCGTAGACCATGTCGAGCGCCACCTGACGCTGCTCGTCGGGGATGCGGGCCATCGGCAGGATCTTGGAGGCGTGCACGATGGCGGAGTCGAGGCCGGCGTTGACGCACTCGTTGAGGAACACCGAGTTGAGCACCATGCGGGCGGCCGGGTTGAGGCCGAAGCTGATGTTGGACAGCCCCAGCGTGGTCTGCACGCCCGGGTAGCGGCGCTTGAGCTCGCGGATGGCCTCGATGGTCTCCAGGCCGTCGCGCCTGGTCTCCTCCTGGCCCGTCGCGATGGGGAAGGTCAGGCAGTCGACGATGATGTCCTCGACGCGCATGCCCCAGTTGCCGGTCAGGTCCTCGATGAGGCGGGTGGCCACGCGCACCTTCCAGTCGGCGGTGCGGGCCTGGCCCTCCTCGTCGATGGTCAGCGCGACGACGGCCGCGCCGTGCTCGCGCACCAGGCGCATGATCTTCTGGAAGCGGGAGTCGGGGCCGTCGCCGTCCTCGTAGTTGACGGAGTTGACGGCCGCCCGGCCGCCGAGCATCTCCAGACCCGCCTGGAGCACGGCGGGCTCGGTGGAGTCGAGCATGATCGGCAGCGTGGAGGCGGTGGCGAAGCGGAAGGCCAGCTCCTTCATGTCGGCCACGCCGTCGCGGCCGACGTAGTCGACGCACAGGTCGAGCATGTGGGCGCCGTCGCGGGCCTGGTCGCGGGCGGTCTCCACGCAGTCGTCCCAGCGGCCCTCCAGCATCGCCTCGCGGAAGGCCTTGGAGCCGTTGGTGTTGCAGCGCTCGCCGATGGCCAGGTAGGAGGTGTCCTGGCGGAAGGGGACCGTCTGGTAGAGGGAGGAGGCGCCGGGCTCGGGGTGGGGGCGGCGCGCGACCGGCTCCTTGCCGCGCACCCGCTCGACCACCTGGCGCAGGTGCTCGGGGGTGGTGCCGCAGCAGCCGCCGACCAGCGACAGGCCGTAGTCGCGGGCGAAGGTCTCGTGCGCGTCGGCCAGCTCCTGCGCCGACAGCGGGTAGTACGCGCCGTCGGAGGTGAGCACCGGCAGGCCGGCGTTGGGCATGCAGGACAGCTTGAGCCGGGAGTGGCGGGCGAGGTAGCGCAGGTGCTCGCTCATCTCGGCCGGGCCGGTCGCGCAGTTGAGCCCGACGATGTCGACGCCGAGCGGCTCGATCGCGGTGAGCGCGGCGCCGATCTCCGAGCCGAGCAGCATCGCGCCGTTGGTCTCGATCGTCACCTGGGCGATGATCGGGACGTCCCGGCCGGCTGCCTCGACGGCCCGCTTGGCGCCGATGACGGCGGCCTTGACCTGGAGCAGGTCCTGGCAGGTCTCGATGATGAGCGCGTCGGCGCCGCCCGCGATCAGACCGGCCGCGTTGTCGCGGTAGGCGTCGCGCAGGCTGCGGTAGGGCAGGTGGCCCAGCGTCGGCAGCTTGGTGCCGGGACCCATCGAGCCGAGGACGAAGCGCGGCTGCTCGGGCGTGGACCAGTGGTCGGCCCGCTCGCGGGCGATGCGGGCGCCGGCCTCGGAGTACTCGAAGACGCGCTCGCCGATGTCGTACTCGCCGAGGGCGGCCAGGTTGGCGCCGAAGGTGTTGGTCTCGACGCAGTCGACGCCGACGGCGAAGTACGCGTCGTGCACGCCCTGGACGATGTCGGGACGGGTGACGTTGAGGACCTCGTTGCAGCCCTCGTGCCCCTCGAAGTCGTCGAGCGTCGGGTCCTGCGCCTGGAGCATCGTGCCCATAGCCCCGTCGGCCACGATCACGCGCTGGGACAACACTTCTCGGAAGGACGGGGAGATGCTCATGCCGTAGAGCTTATCGGCTGAGTCCCGACCGCTTATTCTTCCGCCTGTCAATTGACGCGGCGTCCAATACCGGTGGGCCCGTCCGGCTCTCCCGGCGTCGTCCCGGTGGGCGGTCCGCCCCCTTTCGGGGTGATCCGCTAGGGGCGAACGAAAGGGAGGGGTGAGCGCGGTGGGACGGGGGATAGTCGCGTGGTGGGCTGGGCGAAAGGGGTGGGCCGGTGGCTCGGAGCGTTCGCGGGGAGATCGGTGACGCCGACGCCTGCTTACCGCATAGGCTTAGCGCGATGAGGGAGAGAGGAGGCGACACGTGATCGAGCTCGAAGGGCTCCCCGAGCTCGTCGACCCGGTGCTCATTGCCGCGTTCGAGGGGTGGAACGACGCGGGCGAGGCTTCCAGCGGTGTGATCGCCCATCTCGAGTCGTCCTGGAAGGCCGAGCCGCTGATCGCGCTCGACCCCGACGACTACTACGACTTCCAGGTCACCCGTCCCGTGGTGGAGATGGGCGACGGGCTGACCCGGTCCATCGTGTGGCCGACGACGCGGCTGTTCCACGCCCGTCCGCCGGGCAGCGAGCGCGACGTCGTGCTGCTGCGCGGCATCGAGCCCAACATGCGCTGGCGCTCGTTCTGCGCCGACATCATCCAGGTCTGCCGCGAGCTGGGCGTCGAGCTGGCGGTCATGCTGGGCGCGCTGCTCAACGACTCCCCGCACACCCGTCCGGTGCCGATCCTGGGCGGGGCCACCGACGAGGCGCTGGCCCGTTCCACCAACCTGGAGCTCAGCCGCTACGAGGGCCCCACCGGCATCGTCGGCGTGCTCCAGCACGCCTTCGGCGAGGCCGGGCTCGACGCCATCTCGCTATGGGCCTCGGTGCCCCACTACGTCGCCCAGCCGCCCAACCCGAAGGCGACCCTCGCGCTGCTGCGCCGCATGGAGGACGTGCTGGAGATCCCGATGCCGCTCGGCGACCTCGACGAGGAGGCGCGCGCCTGGGAGCGCGGCGTCGACGAGCTGGCCTCGCAGGACAGCGAGGTGGCCGAATACGTCAAGGAGCTGGAGGAGCGCAAGGACGCGGCCGAGCTGCCGGAGGCGAGCGGCGACGCGATCGCCGCCGAGTTCGAACGCTACCTGCGCCGCCGCGACCGCGACACCGACAGCTGATCCCGAGGCTCTTCCACCCGGCGGTCGACTCCCGGGCCCATCCCCGCTGCCACACCCGACGGCCAGGTGTCGGGGTCCATCCCACCTCAGGCCGTCACGCTCCGACAGGCCGGTTCCCGGAGCGGTCCCGTGGCACGGTTCCCCATCCGGTGGCCTCCTCCCTGAGCAGGTCGGGGGCTACGGCCGGGCGGTGGGGGCCGGGTGCGAGTGGCGGTGTGCGAGGGACTGGTCGTAGCGGTGCCAGATCAGGGTGGTCACGGCGGGGTCCGGGGCGAGCGGGGCGGTGACCAGGTCGGCGCCCGAGGCGGCCAGCCGGTCGTGGAAGAAGCCGGGGGCCAGCACGTACGAGGCCACCGCCACGCGGCCACGGGACGTCCTGCGCGCCTGGTCCACCGCGTCGGGCAGCGACGGCGTCCCCGAGGCGGCGAAGGCCGCCGTGACCGGCCGCGACAGGCGTACCGAGAGCCGCCGGGCCGCGGCCCGGACGTCGGCGAGCCCCGCGGGGTCGGACGAGCCCGCCGCGCCCAGGATCACCGTGTCGTCGGCGCGCAGCCCCGCCTGGGCCAGCGTCCGGACGAGCGCCGAGGTCAGCAGGTCGTGCGGCCCCAGCGGGCCGGCCACCAGCGCGTCCGGACGGTGGGCGGCGACCACCTCGGGCAGGTCGACGTGCACGTGGTAGCCCCCGGCCAGCAGCAACGGCACGACCACCACCGGCCCCGGCACGGCGGGCAGCACGTCGGCGAGCAGCGGCGGGCTGATCTCCAGAAAACTCGGCTCGACCCGGCGCCCGGGGCGCGCACTGCGGACCGAGCGGGCGAGTGCCGCCAAGGCCCGCTCCCCCGACGCACTCCGCGTACCGTGCGCGGCCAGCACCAGCGTTGGCAGCGTCCCGCCCTCCAGCCCGGACGCCCCTACCAGCGGGGAGCCACCCACCTGGACGGGCGCCCCCACCAGACGGGACGCCCCCACCTGAGCCGGCGCACTTACCAGACGGGACATGAGGTGAGTGGGCTCGTCGAGGGTCATGGGGTGGGCGGGCTGCTCGGGAGTTATGCGGTGGGTGGGCTGGTCGGAGGTCATGGGGTGGGGTCGTGGGGGCAGGCCAGGCGGTAGCCGCGTTTGACGACCGTCTCGACGATGCCGGCCGGCCCCAGGGCTCGGCGCAGCCGGGTGACGGCCATCTCCACCGCGTGCTCGGCCGAGTCGCGGGCCGGGCTGCCCGGCAGGACCGTACGCAGGTCGGCGCGGGAGACCACGTGCCCAGGCTTGTCGGCCAGGCGTTTGAGCACCGCCATAGGCGCGGGCGGCAGCGGGCGCAGGTCGCCGTCCACGACGACGGCGTGGCCGCGCACCTCCAGCCGGTGCCCGCCCGCGACCAGCCGGGTGACGCCGTGCTCGGGCAGGTGCCTGGCCAGGGCGCGGGCCAGGGCGCCGAGGCGGGAACGGTCGGGCTGCAGGACGCGTACGCCGCGCGAGGTCAGCGGCTCGGCCGTCACGGGACCGACGCAGGCGGCCACGACGGACCCGCCGAACGCGGCCAGCAGGGCGTCCTCCAGCCCGTCGGAGCGGGCCGCGCCGAGCATGGCGTGGACGGCGGGCGCGCTGGTGAAGGCCACCGCGTCCACCGCGCCGGAGACGGCCTGGCTGATCAGGCGGCGCAGAGGCGAGCCGTCGCGCCAGGGCAGCCACCGGTAGACCGGGATCTCGATCACCTCGGCCCCGGCCGCGCGCAGGGCCGCCACGAAGGCGGTGAGCGGCTCGCCGTGCTGCTGGACCGCGATGCGCCGGCCGCGCAGGTCCTGGGCGAGCAGGTACTCCTTGACCTCGTCGCAGGACTCGGTGACGGGCGTCCAGTGGTCGGTCAGCCCGGCGGCCCGTACGGCTCCCCTGGCCTTGGGGCCGCGGGTGAGCAGGCGGGCCCTGCCGAGCTGGTCGCCGAGGTCGGCGGACAGGCCCCAGCCCTCGGCGGCGGCCATCCAGCCGCGGAAGCCGACGCCGGTGGTGACGACCACGTCGTCCAGGGGGGCCTGGAGGGTGTGCCGGGTGGCGGCGAGCAGGTCGGCGTCCTCGGCCAGGGGAACCAGGCGGATGGCGGGGGCGCTGACGACGCGCGCGCCGCGCCGCGCCAGCAGCGCGGCGAACTCCTCCCGCCGCCGCGTGGCGGTCACCCCGATGGTGAACCCGGCCAGCGCGTCGGGCGCCGTCTCGGGAGACCCTTGGATGAAGACGGGGGCCGTCATGGGGGGTCCTTCGGGAGGGGCGGTCATGCCGGTGCCTCCGGGCGGGTGGGGCCCGGCCGGGCCCCGAGCGCTCGGCCGGGCGTCACAGGCGCGGGCGACGCAAGTGAGATCACCCTCCGATCCTGCTTTCGGCTGATTTCACCCTTGGGTCTCCGCTGTTACCGCTGTGCTACAAGGCACGGCCTTCAGGGTTGAGGGGATCCGGCGACGGGAACCGTTCCGCATGATGATCGCGGCGTTTCGGGGAGTTGCGGGTGACGGTCCCTATTCGTGTGTTCGACGATCCGGTGCTCCGCGTGGTGGCGGAGCCGGTGCACGACTTCGACCGGGAGCTGCGGCGCCTGGTGAAGTCGCTGACGCTCACCCTGCGGGCGGGGACGGGCCGGGCGGGCCTGTCGGCCCCGCAGATCGGCGAGCCGGTGCGGGTGCTCGTCTACTCCTACGACGGCCGTTCCGGTCATCTGGTCAACCCGCGGCTGGAGCTGTCGGAGCGGCGGATCACCGCCGACGAGGCGTGCCTGTCGGCGCCGGGCCTGTGGCGTCCGCTGGAACGCTCCTACATGGTCACGGCGCGCGGCCGCGACATGTTCGGCAAGCCGGTGACGCTACGGGCGCTGGGCGTGCTGGCGAGGGTGCTGCAACACGAGGCCGATCATCTCGACGGGGTGCTGTTCAGCGACCACCTCGAAGCTGAGGAGCGGGAACGCTTTCTTGCCGAGGCACTGCCGGCGCGCTGAGCTCACGCCGCTGTTCGGGGTCGGTGCCGCCCCACACGCCGTGCGCCTGACGGGTGTCCAGCGCGTACTGCAGGCAGGGCCGGCGCACGGGGCACCGGCCGCAGATGGTCTTGGCCTTCTCGACCTGCGAGCGGCCGGGGCCTTCGAGCGAGATCGGGAAGAACAGTTCGGGGTCCAGTTCCAGGCAGGCTGCCCTGCGTGACCAGTTGAGCATCATCATGCCCATCGCGCCTACCCATGCCTTCCGGCGTCATACCTGTCAGATCCCGGCTCGAATTCCGGCTCGAATTCCGGCTCGGATCGCGGCTCGGATCGCGGCTCGGATCGCGGACAGGATCCCGGCTCAGATCTCGGCCAGCAGCCGGTCCCAGTCGCGCAGGAATCTGGGCAGGCCGTAGCGGGCCAGGGCGGCGGCCCGCGCGGCCTTGCCGGCCTGGGCGGCCCGCTCGGGGTCGGTGACGAAGGCGTGCAGGGCGTCGGCCAGCACGTCCACCCTGGTGGAGATCACCCCGGCCTCCGGCGGCACCGCCTCGACGGCCTCGGTCGTGGCCAGCGCCACGACGGGCAGGCCGAGGGTCATGGCCTCGATGAGGGCCAGGCCCAGCGACGTCCAGCGGTAGGGGTGCAGGTAGGCGCGTCTGCGGGCCAGGGCGGCGTGCATGACGTGCTGCGCGAGGTCCTCGTAGGTGCCGTACGGCAGGCCGTCCACCTTCATGCCGAACACGTCCAGCGGGACGCGCTCGGCGAAGCGCGGCAGCAGGTCGGTGCCGGCGACCCTGGTACGGCGTACCGGCTCGTTGACCACGACGCCGGCCCTGGCCAGCTCGCCGGTGTACAGGTGGCCGGGGTCGGGGACGCCGTGCTCGATCACGCGGGTGTGCGCCCGGCCGTTGTCCCAGAACAGCTCGTTGAAGTGGGTCACATGGACGATCGTGATGTCACTCTGGCCGGACAGCGGATGCCTCGTGCGGGGGACGTCGCCGGCCGGGGTGTTGTGCTCGACGTACACGCCGGGCACCGCGCGGCCGAGCCATTCGCGGGCCAGGTCGATCTCGTGCGGCCGCTGGTAGACGACCACGTCGATCGGCTCGTCGCGGAGCCGGTCGTAGGCCACCTCGCGGACGTTGTCGGGCCAGTCGTAGGTGGCGGCGCGCCCCCTGCCGTCGGGACCGCGGCCGGGGACGAGCGGCAGCACGTAGTCGTGGCCGCCGCTGACGAAGGCGCTGGTCCACGCCCCGTGGACGTGCCAGATGAGGATCCTCACCAGCGGCTCCAGCCCATGGCCCGGGCCCAGGGCGCGGACGAGGCCGCCGCCACGGGCACCTCGGGCGCGCTGAGCACCCGGTCGACGACGTCGGTGAGATCGTCGGCGACCTCGGCCGCCTGCTCGATCTCCTCCTCCAGCGTCTGCCCGGTCGGCACGAGGATGCCCCGGGCCCCGGCGGCCCTGGCCGCTTCCATGTCGCGGCCGATGTCGCCGACCACCACGCAGTCGCGCGGGCTGACGTCGAGGACGGCGGCCGCCCTGATCACCAGCCCCGGCGCCGGTTTGCGGCAGGTGCAGCCGTCGGCGTCGTCGTGCACGCAGATGGCCCAGGCGTCGAACGGCCCGAGCAGTTCCTCCACCCTGGCGTTCACCTGGTCCATCTCGTCCGGCGAGAGCAGGCCCTTGGCCACGCCGGACTGGTTGGTGACCACCGCGACGGGCACGTCGGCCCGGCGGAGCCTGCCGAGCGCCTCGACCGCTCCCGGCATGGGCTCGACGAGGCGCGGGTCGCCGTTGTACGGCACGTCTTTGATCAGGGTTCCGTCCCGGTCGAAGAGGACGGCCCCGGGACGTCGCTTTTCGAACACCTTTCACCTCCGTCGCCGGTCCGGCAGCTACCCGGGCCGTCACCCGGCAAACAACTACGGAGAGCGACCAACCCCAGGCGGTTACGCCCGTTTTCGCATCTCCTGAGGTAGCCCCAGGTTTGAGAGCCGCTTCTCTCGGTAGCGGTTCTCGACATCTGCGGGGGAGGAAACGATGAAGTTTCTCGGCATCAACGCGATCTTCCACGACCCGGCCGCGGCCCTGGTCGTCGACGGGAGGATCGTGGCCGCGGCGGAGGAGGAGCGCTTCAGCCGCCGCAAGCACGGCAAACGGCCGCTGGCGTTCTCCGCGTGGGAGCTGCCCGAGCAGGCCGCCGCCTGGTGCCTGCACGAGGCGGGCCTGTCCCCCGAGGACCTGGACGCCGTGGCCTACTCCTACGACCCGGCGCTGGTCGTCCAGCGGCCGGAGGGCGACTGGGAGGACCTGCGCACGAAGTACGCCGTCCGGGCGCCCGCCTTCCTGGCGACCGCGCTGCCGGGCCTGGACGCCGGGCAGGTCACGTACGTGCCGCACCACGTGGCGCACGCCGCCTCGGCCGGCCTGGCCTCCCCCTGGCGCGACTGCGCGGTGCTGGTGTGCGACGGGCGCGGCGAGAACGTCTCGCACCTGGCCGGCCGCTACCGCGACGGCGAGCTGGAGGTGCTGGCCGCCCAGGAGCTGCCGCACTCGCTCGGCCTGATGTACGAGGACGTCACCCAGCACCTGGGCTTCCTGCGCTCCAGCGACGAGTACAAGGTCATGGCCATGGCCTCCTACGGCCGGCCGCGCCACCTGGAGTCGCTGCGCGAGATCATCTACACCACCGGCGACGGCGGTTTCCGCGTCGAGCCGGTCGACTGGAACGTCTACGTCAAGGCCCTGGCCATGGGCGAGCCGTGGACCTCCGACCACGCCGACCTGGCCGCCAGCGTGCAGGCCCGGCTGGAGGAGGTGCTGCTGGAGCTGGCCCGCTGGCTGCACGAGCGCACCGGCGAACGGCGGCTCGCGCTGGCCGGCGGGGTGGCGCTGAACTGCGTGGCCAACACCCGGCTGCTGGACGAGGGTCCGTTCGAGGAGGTGTGGGCCCAGCCGGCCGCCGGCGACTCCGGCACGGCGCTGGGCGGCGCGCTGCACCTGGCGCAGACCTATGGCGAGCCGGCCGGTCCCATGCCGGGCGCGGCGCTCGGGCGCGGGTTCACCGACGAGGAGCTGGGCGCCTGGCTGGACGTGGCGCGGGTGCCGTACACGCGGCCGGCCGACCTGGGCGCGGCGGTGGCCGCCGAGCTGGCCGCCGACCGGATCGTGGCCTGGTTCCAGGGCCGCTCCGAGTACGGGCCGCGGGCGCTCGGCCGCCGGTCGCTGCTGGCCCATCCGGGGCACGCGGGCAACACCGAGCGGCTCAACGACGTCAAGGGCCGGGAGCAGTTCCGGCCGATCGCGCCCATGGTCCTGGAGTCCAGGGCGCCGGAGATCTTCGGGCGGGGGCCGGTGCCCTCGCCGTACATGCTGTTCGTGCACGACGTGCGCGAGCCGTGGCGGGACCGCATCCCGGCGGTGGTGCACGTGGACGGCACCGCGCGCATCCAGACGATCTCGCCGGCCGACGACCCGCTGATGGCGCGGGTGCTGACCGAGTTCGAGGCGCGCACGGGGCTGCCGGTGGTGGTCAACACGAGCCTGAACACCGCGGGCCGGCCGATGGTCGACGACCCGCGGGACGCGCTGGAGTGCTTCGGCTCCTCGCCGGTTGACGTGCTGGCGCTGGGCCCGTACCTGGTGCGGCGCGGGGAGGTGTTCGCGTCGTGATCACCGTCGTGATCCCGACCATCGGCCGCGCCACGCTGCGGGAGACGCTGGCGGCGGTGGGCCGGACGCTGCCGGTGATCGTGGTGGACGACCGGCCGGCGGACGCCGCCGCGCTGGAGCTGCCCGATCACGTGCGGGTCGTGCGCTCGGGCGGCCGCGGCCCGGCCGCGGCGCGCAACGCCGGCTGGCGGGCCGCCGGGACGCCCTGGGTGGTGTTCCTCGACGACGACGTGATCCCGGCGCCCGGGTGGGCCGAGGCGGTCTGGAAGGACCTGGTGGACCTGCCCGACGACGTGGGCGGCAGCCAGGGCCGGATCGAGGTGCCGCGACCGGCCGGCCGGCGGCCCACCGACGCCGAGCGGCACACGCTGGGGCTCTCGGACGCGTTGTGGGTGACGGCCGACATGGCCTACCGGCGTTCGGTGCTGGAGCAGACCGGCGGGTTCGACGAACGTTTCCCCCGGGCCTACCGGGAGGACGCCGACATCGCGCTGCGGGTGACGCGGGCGGGCCACCGGCTGGTCGCGGGCGAGCGGGTGACCACGCACCCGGTGCGCCAGGACGGGTTCTGGGCGAGCGTGCGCTTCCAGCGCGGCAACGCCGACGACGCGCTGATGCGGCGCCTGCACGGGCCGGGCTGGCGTCAGGCCATCGGCGGCTCGGGCGGCCGGCTGCGCCGCCACGCCGCCACCTCGGCCGCCGCGCTCACCGCCGCCGCCCTCGGCCTGGCCGCCACCGTGGCCCGCCCGTCCGGGAGAGGGCGCGCGGGCGTACGGGCCGGGAGGCGGCCCCACGGCCGCTCCGTCAAGCGGCTCGACCGGTGGCGGGCGTTGCCGGTGCTGGCCGCGGTCGCCGGCGCCCTGTGGGCCGCGATGACCGCCGAGTTCGCCTGGCGGCGCATCGCCCCAGGGCCGCGTACCCCGCGCGAGGTGTGGCGCATGGCCGTCACCAGCGTGGTGATCCCGCCGGTCGCCTGTGTGCACCGGCTTCGGGGGGAATGGAGGTGGCGGCGATGAGACGTCGCGATCCGGCGCATCGGTGCGGCCGCGGCCGTACGAAGGCCACACAGTGCCACGGCAAGGCCGGACGGGCCGCCGCCCGCAAGCCCGCGGAACCCACCACAGCGGAGAGCACGGCGCAGACCACTGCGGCGGCCGGCACGCTGGAGGCGGCGGTGTGCCAGGCGGCCGGGGAGCACGGCGGCGGCCGGGGGCGCGTCCTGGTGGCGCGGCTCGACGACGCCGGAGACGTCCTGCTGGCCGGGCCCGCCACCCGGGCCGTGCGCACGCTCGCCGACGAGCTGGTCTTCCTGGCCGGTCCCAACGGCCGGGCCGCCGCCGAGCTGCTGCCCGGCGTGGACCGGGTGATCGAGTGGCGGGCGCCGTGGATCGACCACTCCCCCGCCGCCGTGTCCAACGCCCAGGTCGCCGACCTGATCGCCCGGGTCAAGGGCGTGGACGAGGCGCTGATCCTGACCTCCTTCCACCAGTCGGCGCTGCCGCTGGCCCTGCTGCTGCGGATGGCCGGCGTGCGGCGCGTCTGCGCGATCAGCAACGACTACCCCGGCTCGCTCCTGGACGTCCGGCACGTCGTGGACGAGACGATCGACGTGCCCGAGGCCGAGCGCATGCTGGCCGTCGCGCGGGCGGCCGGGTTCGATCTGCCACCCGGCGACGACGGCAAACTGGCTGTTCGGCGGCCCTTGCCGGATATCGGCCGGGAAAGCGGGCATCTCCTAGGCGTCGGCGGCGCTGCCGATGAACGCTCGTACGTCGTGGTGCATCCAGGGACGTCAGCCCCCGCCAGAACGTGGCCGGCCGACAGGCATCGGCAGGCCGTCAGGGAGCTGGTGGACGACGGGCACCGGGTCGTCGTGACCGGCAAGGAACGTGACCTCACCGCCTACGTGGCCTGCGACGCGGCAGTCGACCTCGGGGGCAGGACCACGCTCGCCGAGCTGGCCGCCGTGATCGAAGGCGCCAGTGTGCTGGTGGCCGGCAACACCGGTCCGGCGCACCTGGCCGCGGCGGTCGGCACGCCGGTCGTGAGCCTGTTCGCCCCTGTCGTCCCCGCCGCTCGATGGGCCCCGTACGGCGTACCCACGGTGCTGCTCGGCGACCAGCAGGCGCCCTGCTCGGGAAGCAGGGCGCGCACCTGTCCGGTGGCCGGGCACCCGTGCCTGTCCCTGGTGACAAGTGAGCAGGTGGTCAAGGCAGTGAGGGAGCTGACGCAGTGAAGGTCGATCTCATCTCCGAACACGCCGATCCGCTGGCGGCGATCGGTGGCGTGGACGCGGGCGGGCAGAACGTCTACGTCGCGCACCTGGCCGTCGCACTGGCCGAGCGCGGGCACACGGTCGTCGTCCACACCAGACGCTCGGCGCGGTCGCAGCCCGACGCGGTGACCATGGCGCCCGGCGTCACGGTCGAGTACGTCACGGCGGGCCCGGCCGCGGTCGTGCCGAAGGACGAGCTGCCGCCGTACATGCCGGAGTTCACCGAACGCCTGGCCGACCGCTGGGCGGCCGACCCGCCGGACGTGGCCCACGCGCACTTCTGGATGAGCGGCCAGGCGGCCCTGCGGGCCGCCAGGGGCGTGCCGGTGGTGCAGACCTTCCACGCGCTCGGGACCGTGAAGCGGCGCTGGCAGGGCGAGGCCGACACCAGCCCGGCGCACCGGATCGACACCGAGCGCGAGATCGGCAAGCGGGCCGACGCGGTGCTGGCCACCTGCAGCGACGAGGTGAGCGAGCTGTGCGCGATGGGCGTGCCCGAGCGGCGCGTCACGGTGGTGCCCTGCGGGGTGGACCTGACGGCGTTCCGCCCGCAGGGGCCGGTCGCGCCGCGCGCGGGCGCCAAGGTGGTGCTCAGCATCGGCCGGATGGTGCCGCGCAAGGGCGTGGACACCTTGATCGCCGCGCTGCGCCAGCTCCCGGACGCCGACCTGGTGATCGCCGGCGGCGGCCCGGACGACGAGGAGGAGACCGCGCGGCTGCGCGACCTGGCCCTCGCCTACGGGCTCCAGGACCGGGTGCACCTGATCGGCAGCGTCCCGCGCACGCACGTGCCGGCGTTGATGCGCTCGGCCGACGTCGTGGTCACCGTGCCCTGGTACGAGCCGTTCGGGATGGTCCCGATCGAGGCGATGGCCTGCGGCGTGCCCGTCGTGGCCTCGGCGGTCGGCGGCCACCTGGACACGGTCGCGGGCTGCGGCGTGCTGGTCCCGCCGCGCCGCCCGCGGGCGCTGGCCAGGGCGCTGCGCGACGTGCTCGCCGACCCGGGCAGGCGCGCGGCGCTGGGCGCCGCGGGAGCGCGGCGGGCCAGCGAGCGGTACGGCTGGTCCCGCATCGCCGAGCAGACCGAGGCGGTGTACACGCAGGTCATCGACGGCAAGCTCTGCCGCCTGGCCGCTCTGGGGGGTTGATCATGGACAGACATCTGGAAAAGCTCTGGACCACGCTGGAGAAGGTCGACGACCACGCGGTCACCATCCGCGCCTGGGGCGGCAAGCTGGCCGGCGTGCTGTCGGCCGGCGGCCGGCTGCTGGCCTGCGGCAACGGCGGGTCGGCGGCCGAGGCCCAGCACCTGACGGCCGAGCTGGTGGGCCGCTTCAGGGACGACCGGCCCCCGTACGCGGCGATCCCGCTGCACGGCGACAGCTCCTCGATGACCGCGATCGCCAACGACTTCGGCCACGAGGAGGTCTACGCCCGCCAGGTGCGGGCGCACGGCCGTCCCGGTGACGTGCTGATGTGCCTGTCGACCAGCGGCGGCAGCCCGAACGTGCTGGCCGCGGCCAGGGCGGCGCAGGAGGTCGGCGTCGTCGCCTGGGCGCTGACCGGGCCCGCGCCGAACCCGCTGGCCGACCTGTGCGACGAGGCGGTGGCCGTGCCCGCGCAGGAGACGGCCACCGTCCAGGAGGTGCACCTCGCCATGATCCACCTGCTCTGCGACGCCATCGAGGAGGCCGTCTGATGGGCCCCCTCGTCGTCATCGGCGACACACTGCTCGACGTGGACGTCGAGGGCGACAGCGAGCGGCTGTGCCCGGACGCGCCGGTCCCGGTGGTCGACATCGCGGCCGAGCGCGCCCGTCCGGGCGGCGCCGGGCTGGCCGCGCTGCTGGCCGCGCGGGACGGCGCGGAG